>NZ_CP037423.1:6320746-6630837 GCF_007754155.1 Stieleria neptunia
CGCCGTCGTCGCGCCTTGGCTGACTTGATAGGCCGCCGGCTGGACCTCCGAAAGCGATTGCTCAATCGGTCCGGCCACTTCCGGTCCGGCCACTTCAACAGCCATCGGGGCGACTTCGGAGTCCGGGGGCGGAAAATGGAACGAAGGGCCCGCCTGGGCCTGCTCTTCGGGCGGCTTTCCCCCGAAAGTCGGAATGCCCAACTGCCAGAGCGGCGTCTCGGCCATCGTGAGCCCCGTCGGAAACGCTCCGCTGCAAATCAACAACAAGGCGACAGCTGCAAGACCTGCCCTAGCTATCCCCTCTGAACTGCCCGTTCTACCCATCTGAAGTATTCCCATGACGTCAAATCGCATCCAATGAATCATCTCGCCCACCCACGGATCGGGTTAACAAAGATTCAGCGGTGCTGTCATGGCTGATTTGCCCAGCCCTCTGGCAATATCTCAGCTTTTCATGATCGGAAGCCTGAAACGGCATCAAGCCGACGGCGCCAGAGGCAGAATTCGGTTCAGGCGAAAGGAAAGCGACCGACGCACGGGCCTCCGCTGGACGCAACCGATGCGCCCCGTATTGGAATAGCAGGCTTAACTCGGTGGAAAATCGAAACCCTGCCTGGCGAGACCAAGCGGTTTTTAAGTCGTTGATATGAAAGGGTTTTCGTCACTCTCCCCCTGGGGGTTCTTCGTGGATTTTATTGGCTAATCACTCAGGACCCAGGTTTTTTGAGGCATTGCTGCGATGTCCGAATGGGTGTTGGACGACAAACGCTCGGTTCAAACGCCCCTCCGGCGACGCGGGCCGGTGGAGGGCACGAAGCACCTTCGCCGCATCGCAGACCAGGTGATTCCTAGGCGGGTTGCTCCTCCGCAGAGCCCGTCTCCGCTACAGCTGGCTTCGCCATCAGACCGAACAGAACCATCGGACATCGCAGTCATCCCTCAAAAAACCTTCCCCGAGTATCCGAGAGCAGCCACTAAAATTCGCGAAGCCCCCCCTGGGAGAGTCGAGCGTAGCGAGGGGAGGGTTCTGTTTGCTGCTTGGGACGCGACTCTGGCAGGTGAAGTAAAACTCGCGATTCACCGTTCGACCTCCCCTCGCTGCGCTCGACCCTCCTGCCAGGAGGGTGACTTTAAAACTGCATCACCTCGCTAGGCAGTCGCGACGGGGAAAGTTAGGATTTCGTTTATGAACGAGAAACATTTCAGTGATCGAATGCGCCAACTACGCAACCTCGTCGTGATGGCGATGGCCGACGGGACGATCGGCGAACGCGAGGTCTCGTTTGTCGCCGAACGTTGCCATGAACTCGGGTTGGGCGAAGCGGAGTTGAGCCGCGCGATCCGATACGGGTTGGGCGACGACGCGGCGTTGGAACTGCCCCAAGACCCGGAAGGCCGCAAAGAGTTGATGATCGACTTGGTGCGGATGATGGCCGCCGACGGCGTTCTGGACGAGAGTGAAAAACGTCTCTTTGCGCTGGCAGCCGCCAAAATGGAAATGTCGACCGAGCAGCTGAACCAATTGCTTGACCAAACCCTGGAATAGTCGACGTGGTAAAGATTTTGATCACGTCGGGACCGACCCGTCAGTATCTCGATCCCGTTCGTTACATCTCGAACGCATCGAGCGGACGGATGGGTGCCGCGCTGGCCACCGCAGCATTGCAACTGGGGCATGAAGTCGTCATCGTCTCGGGGCCGGTTCCCACGGTCTACCCGGCGGGCGCCCGAGTGATCTCGGTGGTCACGACCGACGACATGTTGGCGGCCAGCCAGGAGTGGTTTACCGAATGTGACGGAGCGATCGGGGTAGCGGCCCCCTGTGACTACATGCCCCAGATCGTCGAAACAGAAAAAATCGCCAAGACCGGCGAACCACTGACGCTGCAACTGATCGAAACCCCCGACGTCGTGGCGACGCTGGGACAAACCAAGCGGGACGATCAGTGGGTCGTCGGATTTGCGTTGGAAACCAACGACCGCAGGTTCCGTGCGACGGTCAAGCTGGAAAAGAAACACTGCGACATGATCATCAGCAATGGTCCGATTGCGATGGATTCCGATGTCAACGATGTCGAACTGTTGGACACCGCCGGCGAAGTCATCGCCCGCGTCAAAGGAACCAAACAAAAGGTGGCGGACGTCCTGATGACTGAAATCGATCGCCGATTGATTCGCAAGACGCCTGCGACACCCTTGTAACCGAAGGCTTATGACTGCAACGCAAACGATGGATTTGTCGACCACCCTGGGCCGGATGACGCTGCCCAATCCGATCATGGTCGCCTCGGGAACCTTCGGCTACGCCAGGGAGATGGAACACGTCGTCGATGTGTCTCGCCTGGGCGCGGTGCTGCCCAAGACGATCACGGCCGAACCACGGATCGGCAACGCCCCTTGGCGCACGGTCGAAACCTCTGCCGGATTGCTCAACGCGATCGGTTTGGACAACGATGGCGTCGATGCGTTCATCCAACACCACCTGCCCTACTTGCAATCCTTGTCGACACCGGTTGTCGTCAGCGTGGCCGGACGCACCCAAGACGAGTTTGTCACCCTGGCCCGACGGATCGGTGAATTCGGCGTCGCCGCGGTCGAACTGAATCTGTCCTGTCCCAATGTCAGCGGCGGCGTCGACTTCGGCACCCACGCGTCCAGCTGCCACGACGTCGTCGCGGCGGCACGCGAGGCGTGTGCGGTCCCGATCCTGGCCAAACTGACGCCCAACGTGACGCGGATCGCGGACATCGCCAAGGCCGCGGCGGAAGCCGGTGCCGATGCCGTGTGTCTGATCAACACCGTGTTGGCCATGGCCATCGACTGGCGACGTCAACGGCCGATGCTGGGCAACGGAATGGGCGGCATGAGCGGTCCGGCGATCAAGCCGATCGCGCTGCGATGTGTTCATCAGGTCGCCTCAGCGGTCGACGTGCCGATCATCGGAATCGGCGGCATCGCCACGATCGACGACGTGATGCAATTCCTCGTCGCGGGCGCCTCCGCCGTGCAAATCGGAACGGCCAATTACTATGATCCCACCGTGTCGACTCGGCTGGTCGACCAATTGCCGACCGCCCTGGCCGAACTCGGCGCCGCCCGCGTTGCGGACGTCGTCGGAACTCTCAAGGTCTGATCCGGAAAAGGAAGCTCGGCGATGGCACTGTTGACGATTGCGGATGTATCCATTGGGTTCGCCGGACCGCCCCTGCTGGACGGCGTCACGGCTCAAATCGAAGTCGGCCAGCGAATCGGCTTGCTGGGCCGCAACGGCGCGGGCAAGACCACTTTGCTGAAGTTGCTCGCCGGCGAGCTACAGCCCGACCACGGTGAAATCCAGCTCGGTGACAAAACACGCGTCGCGCGATTGACCCAAGACGTGCCCTCGCACCTATCGGGTACCATCGCTGAAATCGTGTTGTCCGGAATCCCGGCGGAAAAGATCTCCGACCCGACCACGCGATGGGAAGCCGAGCATGCGGTGGAGACCACGTTGTCGCGGATGCAACTCGACGGGGCGCTTCGATTCGAGTCACTTTCCAGCGGCATGAAACGACGTGTCCTGCTGGCACAATCGATCGTGGCCCAGCCCGACATTCTGCTGTTGGACGAACCGACCAACCATCTCGATATCGAATCGATCCTTTGGCTCGAAGACTTTCTCTCGCGCTGGGACAAGACCCTGGTCTTCATCACCCACGACCGTTCGTTCTTGCAACGACTGGCGACGCGGATTTGGGAAGTCGATCGCGGCCGGTTGTTCGACTGGTCGTGCGATTACCAAACGTTCCTGACCCGAAAAGAACAAGCGTTAGAGGCCGAAGAAAAACAAAACGCATTGTTCGACAAACGGTTGGCCGAAGAGGAAGCGTGGATTCGCCAAGGGATCAAGGCGCGCCGCACGCGAAACGAAGGTCGTGTTCGAGCCCTCAAAGCGATGCGCGTCGAACGCGGCAAACGACAGAACCGCGTCGGCAATGCAAAACTGGAAGTGCAAGATGCCCAACGCAGTGGTGTGCTGGTCGCCGAGCTGACCGACGTCAGTTTTGCCTACGATGATCACACCATCGTGGATCGTTTTTCGATCGAGCTGATGCGTGGCGACAAGATCGGAATCATCGGCCCCAACGGCGCCGGCAAGTCGACGCTGCTGAAGTTGCTGTTGGGTAAACTCCAACCCGACTCCGGCAAAGTTCGCCTGGGAACCAATTTGGAGATCGCCTATTTCGATCAGCTCCGCGACACGCTGGACCCGGAAAAGACGGTCCAGGAAAACGTCGGCGATGGCAGCGAACAACTAAAAGTCGGCGGCAAGACCAAACACGTGCTCGGCTACTTACAGGATTACCTGTTCACGCCGGAACGGGCACGAACCAAGGTCAAGTTTCTTTCCGGTGGCGAGTGCAATCGTGCCTTGTTGGCAAAGCTGATGACCAAACCCGCCAACGTGCTGGTGATGGATGAGCCGACCAACGACTTGGACGCCGAAACACTGGAATTGCTCGAAGAGTTGTTGGCAGATTATGCAGGAACGCTGTTGTTGGTCAGCCACGATCGGACGTTCTTGAACAACGTCGTGACCAGCACAATCGTCTTTGAAGACGACACGATCCGGCAGTACGTCGGTGGCTATGACGATTGGCGCGACGCCGTCGCCAGACGCCAGGCGTCGACAAACGGCAATGGTGCGGCCGTCAAGACAGCCACGACCCCGCGCAAGAAAGAATCGGCCAAGCCTGACGTAAACCCGCCAACGGAACCCGCAAAACGAAAGCTGTCTTACAAAGAAAAACGCGAGCTGGAAGCGCTGCCGGAAACCATCGAACGCTTGGAACAACAGATCGCCGACATGCACACCGCCATGGCGGAACCGGAGTACTACCAGAGTGGCGGTGACAAAATCGCGGCCGACGCCGCTCAGCTGGCAACGGCCGAGAAAGAACTTGCGTCGGCCTACCTGAGATGGGAAGAGCTTGAAGAATAGCCGCCGTCGATTCAAATCAATTGAATCGACGGCGACCGGTGGGCATCTTGCCCCGAGGGCCCATCCGTCGTTGGATGAATCTACTGATTCATCGATTGAGGGACAGAGCAATCACGGTACTGCTTTCGAATTTTCTTTAACGTTTTTTTGTTGCGCAATGGTTTCGATGACATTGGCAATTTGACAGTGTTCACATTGGTCGCGCGTGACACCGTTCTCGTTGCGGGCGTCCGCACCGGAGTACGTGATACCCACACACAACGACGCGAAAGTTTTCGCGGCAGTGTTCGCGGCAGGGCGCGAGCCCTCATCAATCACAGAAGAAAGATCGTTCACGGCGAAGCCGGCGGGGGTTCGTTTCCATCCGATCCGGACTCGGCGATCAGCAGCACGTCGCTGGCGCGGAGCAAGGTCCCCTTTTCCAAGTGCACGTTCTTGGTCGCAATCGTGTATTCGACCAGTGCGGCATAGAACCGTGACTGCGATTCACTGACACGCCGTTGGGCATCAAGTAGTTGATCAAAATTGATCGGCATACCGGCCTGTTGAGACGTTTCCAATGCGGCCAAGGCATCGCTGGCGGCAAGGTATCGGTTGCGATTGGTTTCGACTTGCGCGTAAGCCCGGTCACATTCGGCCACCATCGACGTCAAGTCATGAATGATTTGACGCTGTTGTTCAGACAAGATCGCCCGTTCGCGGGCCACTTGTAATTTCGCATGCCGAACCGCCAAATGGCCTTGCCGAAATCCCACCGGCAACTTCAGCTCCAGACTGGCTTCGTATTCCTGCAGGTCGAACGAGGTCAAATCGGAGATCGCGGAATCACTTCCGCCCAGGTTTTTGTCGAGACCGCGAAGTCGATACAGCGTGACAAAATCCAGTGACGGCATCAGAAAATTCTTGGCCGCCAACAGTTCCATTTCGCGTTGTTTGATTTTCAATCGTTGTTGCTGCAATTCACTTCGCAGCAAGACGGCTTCGGTGGAAATGGATTGCCAGTCAAAGTCGATTCTTGCGATCGAAGGATCGTCGCTCGGCCGAAGCAACGTTCCGTCACTGATCGGCAACCCCAGAATCAGCCGCAACCGCCGCTCAGCCGCCTGCACGCCACCGACTCCCGCGAACGCTCCCCCGGTGGACGAATTGCCGTTCTGAGTCCGCATCGACGGCTTTCCGGCGACGGCGTCTTGGTACTCGCTACGAAATCGGTAGTACTGCTCCCGCGCCAACGCTTCGGCCGCCCCCGATTGACGATTACTCGATTTCTGGGCCGCGTAGCTCTTCCAGGTTTGTTCACTACGCAACATCGCATCGCGTTTCGCGTCGGCATCGCGATAGGCAAAGTACAAATCCCAATACGCGTTGATCACGTTGCTGACGTAATCACGAACGCCCTGTTCGAACTTGGCCGACGTGATTTCGCTGTTGACCTTGGCGATCAACACGCCGTTGTAAACACCCGGTGCGGCAGCAGGGCCCGCGATGCGATTGAATTGCAGACCGCCGCCTTGCAGCAGTGGCTGTCTGGCTTCGGCATGCAGCTGGGTTTGCCAGGCGCTGTCGGTCAGATTGCCTGTCGCATTGTTGGCGTCGTAGTCGGTGACGCTTCGCACAGAAAACTGGGCTCCCGTTGGCGTCCGCTTGCTCAACTGAAACACGTAGTCATGCGTGTCTTGCTTGAACGCGTTGGCACCGCCACCGAAGAAACGGTTGTTGAATCGGCGATCATTGTTCTGCCATTTCCCGAGGGCATAGAACTGGGCGTCGAAGGCACTCAGGGCCGCTTCGACACTCTCTTGCGGATCCAACCGTTGCAGAGATTCGCTGTATTCGGATTGCACCTGGCCGGGAACCCGCAACACGCCGGCGCCCAGGTCTCGCAGCACGCTGCGGTTTTCCAATGCGATGGCCAAAGCGTCTGGAAGTGAGATCTCGCGCATCGGCGATGATTCGAGTTGCTCGGCCGAGCGCAACGTCAATGGAGCCGGGACGTCATCAACCGTCGCGACCAGGGCCGCTGAATGAGGTTCGATTTGACAGACCAAGGCGTCAACACAATCGGTCCGCTGACCGATCGTCTCGGCCATGCTGTGATACCGATGGCACCCGAGGTTGGGCGAGGTGAAAAACAACCCCAGACAAACGCATCCCCATTGCCGCACGCGCAGCCAACAAGTCCCAGCCCCATTGATGGCTGAGTGACGGTTGGCGTCGGATGGAATCGGTGGGTGCGGCAAGAGGGTGAATCACCAACGGAATGGATTTGGACTACAAAGTCGCGTCAATCCGCAAACTTGCTCGAGGCGTCGCTTTCGTCAGTTATCGAACACCCCGCCGAGATTCCTGAGCCGAAACAGCGTGTTTCGATTGATCGCCACCAACTTTGCAGATCCGCACCAAGGGCCGGAGCGTGAAACCGAGTTTCACACCCCGCGGTGCTACGATCGCTAGAGTCATCGTGACCCCCAAGGATTGCGGCTCCGAGAAGAATGCCCTGTCCGCGTTCCGATAAAAAGCGTTGTGTAGACACTGGAACAAACGGGACATTGATCATGCCATCGCTCCGCCTAAAACTCACCGCCCTGCTCGCCGCTGCCGCCGTCGGCCCGTATGTCGCGACGGAGACCGAGATGGGGCGTCAGACGATGTCCACGGTCGGCTCGCTCTTCGACGGTGCATCGTCGGCCGTCGACGAATTGTCGGGTCTCGCGCCCGGTATCTCGACCAACGAAGAGGTCCGAACCAGCGGCTACGCCAACCATTCACATTATGAAGTCGAAAAGCTGCGGCAAGTCCGTGCGGATCGCTATCGCTATGATTCCGAACTGGCGCGAAAGCTGGGCGCCATACCGGAGGACCCCGACGCGGAGCCGACGCTGAGTGGTTATCAGGTCAAAGACCTCCGCGAAGTGATGCGATTCGATATCGGCCCCGAATGGGTCGTCAATCGATTCTCACGTGTCAGCACGGTGTTGGCGGATTTGAATTTAAAAGGCTTGCGTGTTCCGGTGGTGACCGGCATCAGGGCCGACGACGTGGCCGGAACGCTGACGTTCTATTTCGACTATTCCGATCGTTTGCAACGCTTGACGTTCCACGGATTCACCGGTGACCCGAGGCGTTTTTCCGAAACGATGACGGGCTACTACGGATTGCAACGCGAACCGGCATTGGAAGCCGGTGCCTTTACCAAGCGTTGGAACGGACGGCCGGTGCATTTCATGCGTCTGACGCACGCACCGGTGGTCTACAGCGACGCGATCCACCAGAAATACACGGTGTTCCTGGAATTGAACCAACCCGACTTGGCATACGGGATTAGCGCCGAAGCGCGCAGGATCGTGATTTCAGACCGCCAGACCGGTCGCTGGTAACCGGCGCCCCGCCGGTCGAGTGCACCACCGGGTGCGCAGGCGAACTGCGACACATGGCTCGAAGCGTCACCCTGACCGATCCCTACATTTTAGCCATCATTTGGCGCCTTCCGGCTCGCCATCTGAGCCTGTCCGGTAGCACCGCGCTGGTGCCGGATCCTATCATGCGTCCAGACCGATTTTTCAGCCACCCCGGGGCACCGTTGCCGTGAATTCAGAACCCTCCGAAAATTCCGATGACGCCCCCCGTGATCGAGACGAGACATCGTCAACCGAGTCCGCGGACGCCCAACCCCCTTCCGGTCCCGAGCCCGTCGGCGGTGCGGCAACCGACGCCCACGCGGCACCGCCCGGAGACGAGTCAACGCCACGGACGGCCTTGGAAAAACTGCCGTCCCTGGCGCGGATCACCTCGGTGATCATGTTGATCGCGGGAATCCTGGTTGTCGGATTACTGTTCTACAAGGTCATGGTGGGATTCTTCATTCCACTGTTTATGGCCGCGGCGTTGGTCGTCATCTTCCGACCGGTCAACGAGTGGATTCTGAAGAAACTGAACGGCCGACGACGCACCGCAGCCGTTGCGACGACGTCGGTGATTCTGGCGATCGTGTTGATGCCGATCGTCTTGCTCTTAACCGTGGCCATCGGGCAATTGACGGGGTTGGTCAGCCGAACGGACTTGGACGATTTGAAAGCGGCATTTGAGCGAGGCCGAACCCGGCTGGGGCTTGAACTTCAACACGCCGACCGGTTCCGCCGACTCGACGATCTGGCCGGCATGCTGGACCAGATCGACGAGCCTGATTTGGTCCGAGCACAGATCAAAGAGTCAAAGGAGCTGATCACCTTTCTGGATCAAGAAGTGGTCGGCGCCGCCCCGACGGGTGAAACCGGCGAACTTGCGCAAGTCCACTTGAATGAACTCAGCCAGGTCGTCTCGCAGTTGGAAACGATTCAAGAATCAGAAGACACGGCCGAACGCATCGCCGTCGAAGAACGTTTTCATCGTGGATCCGTGGTCGCATCGGCGTCGATTCACTCCTGGATGAATGCCAAATTGGGTGGATCCTTTCGAACCGAAGTCAAACTGTTGACCAATCCGAGTGAAAAGGACTTGGCCGCGGCGATCCGCGCGGCAAGGGAGTACTTGCAGCCACGCTTCGTCAAACTGTCCGGGGTGACGGGAAAAGTCGTCGCGCAAATCGCCATCGGCATGTTGATCATGGTGATCTCCATTTACTTCTTCTTCGTCGACGGGCCGGCGATGGTCCACACGCTGATGCGGCTCAGTCCACTCGACGACTCCTATGAACTGCGACTGCTGGGCGAGTTTGAAAAGACCAGTCGTGCGGTCGTGTTGGCCAGCATCTTGAGCGCACTGGTGCAGGGACTGCTCGCCGCGATCGCATTCTTCTTTTGCGGATTCGAATCATTCATCCTGCTGTTCATGGTCACCACCGTGATGGCCCTGATTCCGTTTTTGGGCGCCGCATCGGTCTGGGTGCCCTGCGCCATCTACCTGGCTGCAGTCGACCAACGCTACGGAGCGGCAATCTTTTTGGCCATCTATGGCGCCGCGATTGTTTCCTCGATCGACAACGTGATCAAAGCCTATGTGTTGCACGGTCACTCCGAATTGCATCCACTGGTCGCGCTGCTGAGCGTGCTGGGAGGCGTCCCCGTGTTCGGCCCGATCGGAATCCTGATCGGCCCGATGGTCGTCGTGTTCCTGCAAACCCTGCTCGAAATCCTCAACCACGAACTCGAACTCCGCGAGGCCCCCGAGCAAGACGCCGTCGCGCCGGGCGGATAGATTTCAGATTTGAGATTTCAGGTTTTCTTGTCACCCATTTTCTTGTCTTCGTTTCCCATTTTCCTGCCGTCCCGATGCCCCTGAACGAATCCCAATTCCAATCCGTCTGCTCCACCGCTCGCCGCGCCGCGATCTTCCATTCCGCCGCCGATGCGTTGGAGTGGGATGAGCGGACGGGCATGCCGATTGCGGCCGGTGAGTACCGCGCCGAGCAAGTCAGCACGCTCCGCTCCTCGGCGCACCAACTGCGTACCGATGCCCACTATGGCGACGCGTTGCAGGAATTGCTCCAGCACAGTGGCGACCTGGATCCACATTCCGACCAGGCCGCCACGATCCGATCGCTGCACCGCGATTTTGTCCGCGACCAAAAACTCCCCCTCGACTTGGTCACCCGCTTGAGCGTCGCGACGGTGCGGGGACAACAGACATGGGATGACGCCCGCAAACGAGATTCTTTCGCCGCCTTTGAGCCCGCGCTGACCGAAATCATCGCACTCAAACGGGAAGCCGGTTCCCGAATGGCCGAAGGAACCTCGCGCAGCGTCTATGAAGCGTTGCTGGACGAATATGAACCGGATGCAAAGGTCGATGAACTGAACCCCGTCTTCAGCGACCTGAAACAGCAGTTGAGCGAATTGATCGTCGCGGTGACCGACTCGCCGCAACAGCCGAACGTCGAGCCGCTTCAACGCAGTTTTCCGATCCCGTCACAGCGGGCCTTCAGCCGTGACGTGGCCGAGTGGGTCGGGTTTGATTTTGCTCGCGGCCGCTTGGATGAAACCAGCCACCCGTTCTGCACGACGTTGGGGCCCAATGATTGCCGCATTCTGACACGTTACGAAGAACACTGGCTTCCCAGCGGGCTGTTCGGCACGTTGCACGAAGCCGGTCACGGCATGTACGAACAGGGATTGCGAAACGATTGGTTCGGTTTGCCACCGGGCAGCTATGTGTCGCTGGGCATCCACGAGTCCCAATCGCGTTTGTGGGAGAACCAGGTCGGGCGAAGCCGGCCGTTTTGGGATTGGCTGTACCCCAAAGCGCAGCAAACGTTTTCGGGGCAACTGGGCGGAACCGAGTTGGAGGATGTTTATTTCGCGATCAACCAGGTGCGACCGAGTCTGATTCGTGTGGAGGCCGATGAGGCGACGTACAACCTGCACATTTTGATTCGATTCGAACTGGAACAGGCATTGATCAACGAAGAGCTCTCGATCAGCGACCTGCCGGAAGCTTGGAATCAACAGTACCAGCAGTGCCTGGGCATCACGCCGCCGTCGGACGCCGATGGCGTGTTGCAGGATGTCCATTGGAGTGCGGGATTGTTCGGGTACTTTCCGACGTACACGCTCGGCAACTTGGCCGCGGCGCAATTGTTCGACGCCGCCGCTGAATCGTTGGGCGATCTGGACGGGATGATGTCACGCGGAGAGTTCGCGCCATTGCTGGAATGGTTGCGAGACAACGTGCACCGGCACGGGCGAAATCACAGCGGCAGCGAGTTGATCACCGCCGCGACGGGCAAGCCACTCTCATCGGATCACCTGATGCGTTACCTGGAAAACAAGCTGCGACCGTTGTACGGGATCTGAATCCGTTTTTCGTACTTCGTCGGACGCGTCGTCGGCCAGTGGCGCGTGCCCCCGGCGCCAAGCGGGGTGTCTATTGTTAGCGGCAGGGCGCGAGCCCTCCGGTCTTTCACGGTGTTTTTGAAGCGCGACCGGACGGCTCGCGCCGTTCCGCTAACTCCTTCAGCGCCAATGTAGATGGCATTGCGTGCAGAGATCATCACCACGCGCCGGTCGCTCACGCGTCCCGCTGAAATCTGGTTTTCAGTGCGGCTTCCGATTGCGTCGCAGCTGTCCGCAGGCGGCGTCGATTTCGTCGCCTTTGCGTTGCCGAAACATGACGTTGACGCCCGCCGATTCCAGGATCTGGCGGAACTCCGCGATCGCTCGTTGACTGGGCGTCTGGTACGGCAACCCTTCGACGGGGTTGTAGGGAATGACGTTCAGCAACACCGTGCGATGCCGCAGCAATTGCGCCAATTCTCGCGCGTGTTCCGCAGCGTCGTTGACGCCGCCCAACAAAACGTACTCGAACGTCAGCCGGCGTCCGCTGGCGGCAAAGTAGCGATCGGCGGCAGCCAGGACGGCATCGATTCCGATCTTTTCGTTCACCGGGACGAGCTCGCTGCGCAGTGCCTCGTTCGGTGCGTGCAGACTGACGGCCAGGTTGTAGGGCACGCCGTTGTTGGCCAACCGATCGATCGCCGGTGGCAAGCCGACGGTGCTGATCGTGATCCGTCGCGGGCTGATCCCCAATCCGTCGGGCGACTTTGCCGTCTCCAACGCGCCGAGCACGCGATCCAAATTCGCCAGCGGTTCCCCCATGCCCATCATCACGATGTGACTCAACCGTTCCTCCGGTTCCAAACGGGCCTGCAGTCGAAGCATTTGTTCGACGATCTCGCCTTGGGTCAAATTGCGATCGACCCCGTCGAGCCCGCTGGCGCAAAACACACACCCCATCGCGCAACCGACCTGGCTGCTGACACAGATGCTGCGTCGATGACCGTCGCGCAACAGCACGCATTCCACTTCTCCACCATCGGCCAATCGCACGAGCAATTTGTCGGTGCCGTCACGGCTGGTTTGTACCGCCGCTTCGTCGGATCGATAAATCACAAACTCCGCCGCCAACTGCTCGCGGAGCGTTTTGGGCAGGTCGCTCATCGCGTCAAACTCGCGCGCCCGTTTTTCATAGATCCAACCAAACACCTGCTTGGCACGGAACTTGGGTTGGCCGTGTTCGATCAGCCATCGCTGGAAATCGGCAAACGACAGATCCAGCAGGTGCGCGCGGCCGTCCCGCGGCGGGGGCTCGTTCGGGCTGGATTCGGTTTGGATGACGGGAAGATTCACGCAGACCAACACGCGGTAAAAGGAGGCGAGGCACTCGACACGCCGACGGATCGAACCCTACGCTAATGGGAAAGCCGGCTTTCCGGAACGCCCTCAATTTAACCGCAAGATGAAAGAAATCGTAGTCAACGAAGCTGAAGCACTGGCCCGGTACCTCGATTTGACCTCAATCGAGGGCGGTAGCGGCAATGAACGCGACGTTGCCGACCGCATCGCCAAGACCTTGATTCAGGCCGGACTGGACGAATCAGCGATCCGCTACGACGGCGCCGAAACCCGGACCCGGATGAGAGGCAATTGCGGCAACCTGATCGTTCACCTGCCGGGCAGCGGCAGGGGCCCCCGGACGCTGCTTTCGGCACACATGGACACGGTCCCGATCTGTCTCGGCAGCAACCCCTTCGTCGAGGGGGACCGCGTTCACAGCCACGGCGGAACCGGGCTGGGGGCTGACGACCGGAGCGGCTGCGCGGCCATCCTGACCGCGGCGATCGAACGGCTGCGAAGGGGACGGTCCGATCTCGATCCCGCCGTGATCGCCTTTTTCATTCAAGAAGAAATCGGGCTGGAAGGGGCACGTCATCTGGACGCGTCGTTGGTCGGTCCCGTCGATCGGGCCTTCAATTTCGACGGCGGCGCGATCGAAAAGGTCACCGTCGGTGCGATCGGCGGCGAGCGGATGGAAATCGGTTTGACAGGCATCCCCGCGCACGCCGGAGCCGCCCCGGAACAGGGCGCCAGCGCGATCGTGATGGCCGCCAAAGCGATCGCCGACCTGGAATCCGACGGATGGCTCGGCCGGATCGAAAAAGAAGGACGCAGCGGGACGGCGAACGTCGGCGTCATCCAGGGGGGCGACGCCACCAACGTGGTCACACCCCACGTGACCTTGCGCGCCGAAGCACGCAGCCACGACCCCGAGTTCCGGTCAACCATCGTCGCCCAGATCCGCGCGGCGTTTGAAGCCGCCGCCGACTCGGTCAGCAATGTCGCAGGTCTCTGCGGCAAATGCGATTTCAAGTCGCGCGTCGATTACGAAGCCTTCTGTCTGGCCGACAACGACCCGTCCGTCGAAGCGCTCGAACAGGCACTGAAGGCCATCGGTCGCGAGCCCTACCGCCAAGTCGCCGGTGGAGGATTGGATGCGAACTGGTTGAAAGAGCACGGCATCCACGCCGTCACCGTCGGTTGCGGCCAAGAGAACATCCACACGGCCGACGAGCGATTGAACATCCCCGATTACCTGGCCGCGTGCCGCGTCGCGACCCTGTTGATCTGTCCGGCCGACGATTCATGAACGACGACCAACCGATTTGCCTGTGCTTCGGCGTTGCCAAGCGGAAAGTCATCCAGTTCATTCGCACCGAGCATCCCAAAACCGCGTCGCAACTTTCGGAGTGTTTCGGCGCCGGCACCGGTTGCGGTTGGTGCCGGCCGTACTTGGAACAGCTTTGGAAATCCGAGACGCCCGAATCCGAAGCCTTGCCCGACGCGGATCAATACGCGTTGGACCGCCAGAACTACCGCGACGAAAAGTAGGCAACGTACGGTTCGTCCATGCCATCGGCTTTCCGTTTGTCGGCGGCGCCCCCAATACCGCTCAGTGAAGGCCGATTGAGTGAGCCGCGGGCGCGTCAGCGGCCGGGCATTGTGGCGCCGCCCGAGGCCTTACGGCCGGCGGCTCAACGTTGACTCAGCTGATCCCACGGTTGGATCGATGGGCTTTATACTGCGGGTCTGCACTTCAAGCGGAAAAGGGGTCAGGTACCAAAAACCAAATGGCCCGCAGGGTGCTTCGCATTTTTGGTACCTGCCCCCTTTTCCGCGGCACCCTCCGTTTAAAATTGACGAAGCACTACCCGCCTTAACGTGACACCGATGCCCCTGCCCAAACTCCTCTGCAAATCGTTCCTCGTTTTTTCTGCGTTCGTCGCGTTCGCGTCATGCACCGCCATCGCCGCCGAAGATCGCCCCAACATCATCTACATCATGGTCGATGACTTGGGGTATGGCGATCTGGGAAGCTATGGCCAGAAAGAAGTCCAAACACCCCACTTGGACCGCATGGCGGCCGAAGGCATGCGTTTCACGGATCATTACGCCGGACACACGGTTTGCCGTCCGTCGCGTTTGGTGCTTTGGACGGGCCAACATGTCGGCCACACGGGGCTGACCGGTAATCGTGCGTTCTCATTGACCGGCAAAGAACAAACCGTCGCCAAGTTGCTGCAACAGGCCGGATACGCGACCGGTGGCGTCGGCAAATGGGCGCTCGGAAACGTCAACGAACCGGCGGAGATCGACAACGATGGCCACCCCAATCGAAACGGATTCGATTATTGGTACGGCTACATGAATCAAAGCAACGCCCACAACTACTATCCGCCGTTTCTATGGGAAAACGATCGCCAAGACCGCTTGCCCGGAAACGTCTTGATGGATGCTCCCGGTGCCCGCGGACGGGTCTCGAAACAGAAAGAAACGTACTCCCACGACAAGCTGACCGATGCGGCGCTGGATTTTATTCAACGCAACCATCGCAGCCCGTTTCTGTTGCACATCCACTGGACCATCCCGCATGCGAACAACGAAGGCGGACGCGTGTTGAAGGACGGCATGGAAGTCCCCGACTATGGCATCTACGCGGACCGCCAATGGCCGAACCCGGAAAAAGGGTTTGCGGCGATGATCACCCGCATGGACGCCGATGTCGGTCGCCTGTTCGAGTTGTTGAAGGATCTGTCGATCGATGACAACACGCTCGTGATTTTCACGTCTGACAATGGCCCCCACCGGGAAGGCAACCATGATCACGAGTTCTTTGATTCCAACGGCCCATTGAAGGGTTACAAACGTTCGATGCACGACGGAGGCATCCGCGTCCCGATGATCGCCCGCTGGCCCGGCAAAGTGGCCGCCGGAACACAATCCGATTTGCCGTCAGCGTTCTGGGATTTTCTCCCGACCGCGTGCGACGTTGCGGGTATCGAGCCGCCCGGTGACATCGATGGCATCTCCTATTTACCGACCTTGATCGGCAAGCCCGATTCCCAACCGAAACACGCGTACCTGTATTGGGCCAGCCAAGAGGGCGAGACGTCGATCGGTATCCGCCGCGGCCCCTGGAAATTGGTGCGTTACCGAAAAAACCGAAACGGCAACCCCGACTGGCGACTGTATGATCTGCGCCGCGACATCGGGGAGAGCGACGACATCGCCGCGGCGCATCCCGAACAGGTCCAGGAGATGCTGTCGCTGGTCGAACGCGACCGGCTGCCGCTGGAGACGCCAGCGAAACGCTGAGGGCCACCGCACTTGTTCCCCCGGCTCCGCCTGGGAACACACTGCCCCGGGGGCTCCGGCTCCCGTGAGAGTAAGGCGGGGGACTTCGATTCTTTTACTGCAGCATTCTGCAATCCATTTAGTCTCTCTCCCTCTGGGAGAGACGGCGTTTGCGCAGCAAGCAAACGCCAGAGAGGGCCGGCGGCTCGCGAAAGTCTTGACGACGTCCGCTACGATCAACTCCGCCACTTAGACAATTCATGCACCCCGCCTCGTGAGCACGCCGGCGAAGCCGGCAAGGGTGGCAAGCAGGATGCTTACCCCACTTTTCTTGTTCCCAGGCGACGCCTCGTAACGAGGGCGACCAAGCCGATGGAGGTCGCTACTTCGTCTCCAGCCGATGAATGAACTTGCCGGGCAGATCCGATTCGCGGACCACCGTCAGCTTCTTTTTCCCGGGCTCAAAAATCACGTATCTCGCCCGCGTCGGTGCGAGCAGGTTGATCGGCATTTCGTCGTTCTCGCGAAGCACCACGGCCAACTCCTCCGCGGTCACGCTGCGAAACGGATGGTTGGACATCGCCGTTTCCAACTCACTCCAGCTTCGCTTGGCCAGCGGATTGCGGCTGATGTTCGGCGGCGGCCACGTGATGTCGCGGTCCAGATTCGTCGGCTTGATGGCCAGTACCACATACGAATTCTCGCGGCGAGACGAAAACCATCTCAACACCTCTTCGTGATCCTCCGCGTTGCTCTCCAGCACCGCGGGGATTGCCCACGTGGTATCGACCAACGGATTCATGATCGAACGCATCGGCCGCCCGATGATGTAGGGAGCCAACGCGTCACACCAATCCCGACGCGTTTCGCAGTGCTGTTCCAAAACGATCAGTCGCACCAGATCACTGGTATCGCTCAGTCCGAACCGCAACCGCACATCGAACAGGTAACTCGGATTCAGCTCCGAGACGAAGCGTGCGTAGTTGGAGATCCAGGCATCGTCGACCGTGGCCAACGTCTGATCCCAGTTCATCGGTTCGGCCAAGCGAGCGAGTGTTTCGCGATAGATGCGTCGCACCCGTTTGTTCGTCCGCTCCAAGATCGCTTTTCCGAGCGCGGCGGGATCATCGGGATGCAGTTGCAGCAACGCTTTGTTTTCTTCGGCGTCTTCGATCATCTGAATCAAATCGTCCGGTTCGGGCACACCGACGCTGAAATGAAGCAGCCGATATTGCCCATCACAAATCGCCGTGATCGCCCGCGGCGGCAGAGTCCGTGTGACATCAGCGGTCAAATTGGCCGGCAACCCCGCGACGACGCGTTGGGCGATGCAGCGATCCTTGAGGTCGGGACGATTGACGAACAGTTTCTGGAACGAGCGTCGAAAATTTTGGCCGCACCAAACATCGGGTCCCCCGCCGAGACGGTTTTTGTCGGCCTTGTCCAGCTTGGCCTTGGTCCACGCGAACGGGTCCTCGTCGGTGACCAAAAACACGATCAGCTTGGACTGAATTTCGCTGGCCGAAAGCCCCGAAAAGGGTTCTCGAAACACGAGTCCATCGACCTCGGCAACGGCATCGACCTCGGCAACGGCTTGATCATCGACCGCTTCATCGGCAACGGCCACCGCGACGCCGAGAAAGAGCATGCCGGCTGTCCATCGGCAAATCGAATTCCACATGCGAGCACTCCGCGAGAGGGGTAGAGCCTCTCAATGTACCAGCTCGCACGGCGCCATTGCGTCAAATCAATCGGTCTCGAGAATCGGACCTCTCAAAGAGAGGCGACTAGCAGATTCGAACTGCTGTAGACGGATTTGCAATCCGCTGCCTAACCACTCGGCCAAGTCGCCTTCAACTGACGGAAAGAGTAAGAAAACTTTCCGCAACCGTCAAGAACTCCCGGATCCGTCCAGCCTGCCTTTCGCGACTGACTGGGAGAATCGTTCTTGTCGTGAAGTGAGGTATCGGACGCTTCTCACGCCCTCTTGAGAGACATCGGACGAATTCAAAAAGTTCGCCGGATTTGGGGCTTCTTTCCGCAGCGTGGCGTATCCGCCGCCACGGGGTCGCCGACGCATTGACCTGGCAAAAAAAACGACACGTCTCGCTCATCGCCACTCACTCCGATTGCGAAAATTCAGTCCCGCCCGACAGATTCAAAGAGATGCACGCAACCGATTGGCGTGGTTCTTCGCGATGCGATGGGCAGGAAGGCTGGTGGCGTTCAGCGAGAAGCGTCAAAAAATCCACGTTTTTTCCGTTCCCCAGCCTACTGCTGGCGGCTTCGTTTTGGTGTCGATCACCGATGCATTGTTGATGTTTCGCCAGAATTGGACCGTGATTTGCCACGCCGGCGCTTTCCCGCGGCCGGACCGCAACCGATCAGGTGCTTCAAGGATCCCAGATCCAACCGTAAGCTACCCCCCAAACACGAAACCACTCCCAAACATTCCCCTCCCTGTGGAATAGATTGCAATGACCAAGAAATGCACGACCCTCGGGCTTGAACCCAGCTTCGGATTCGGAGATCGCACCGGCCTCGCAACCCCCGGGCATGTCGCCGCGATGAAGCGTTGCGGCGCTGGAATCACGGCGATCTTCCCCCAGCAATCGATTCGCGAGATGACGCGAACCCAGCGAACGCCCGAAGGCGTGATGGCCGACGCGATGCAGGCGGCCGAAGCAGCCGGATGGGACGGGCCGATCGGAGCCGACGCCGACCACCTGAAAATTGATCAGGACGTCGACATCACCGCTGCGGCCGGGTTCACATTCTTCACGATCGATCCCTCCGACGATGTCGACCAAAAAGCCGATGACTATGACGAAGCAACGCTGCGAGAAAAGTTTTCGTCGGCCCGCGACACCGCGCCCTGGTTCGATTCGTATCTGGGCAAGTCGATCCAGCTGTCGACCGGATCGACGATCCAGCTGGACGAAGAGGCTTGCATGCGTGCGGCGGTCAAGTACGGCCCCGCGATCGCACGCGCCCTGAAACTCGGTGACTACATCCGACACGTCAACGAAACGGCCGGTCAAGATTACGAAATTGAACTCTCCGTCGACGAAACCGATCAGCCGACCACACTGCCGGAGCACTACATCATCGCCGACCAGTGCCTCAAGGGCGGCATGAAGCTGGTCAGTCTGGCACCGCGTTTTATCGGCGACTTCGAAAAAGGCGTCGATTTCAAAGGCGATTTGACGGCTCTGGAGGCTTCGCTGGCCGATCACGCGGCGGTGGCTGAACTGCTCGGACCTTACAAACTGAGCCTCCACTCCGGCAGCGACAAGGTTTCGATGTACGCCGCCTTGGCTCGCACCACGGCCGGCAAATTTCACGTCAAGACCGCCGGCACCAGCTACCTGGAAGCGCTCCGCGTGGTCGCACGCCATGATCCGGCTGCCTTCCGCGGCATCATCGATTTCTCACGCGATCGATACGAAACCGACAAGGCCACCTATCACGTCTCGGCAACACTCGCCGACGCCCCGACGACCGATCAAGCCGACGACCAAACGCTGGAAAGCGAGTACCTGGAAATGTGGGCGGACGTCCCCGCAGGAAAAGGGTTCACCAAACCCGGACGCCAGATCCTGCACTGCACCTTCGGATCCGTGTTGACCGACGCCAAGTGGGGTGCCGTCGTCCGCGATTGTCTGGTCGCACACCCGGACACGTACTGCGAAGTGCTCGACGATCACTTCGGACGACATCTCGACGCCCTGCGCAGCGGGATGTAGGGGCAGCGCACAACCGCTCCTCACGAAACTCTGCCAGGAGCATGGGGATCGAGACAACCTAAGTCACCCTCCCTGGCAGGGAGGGTCGAGCGCAGCGAGGGGAGGGTCGATCGGTGATCCTTCAGTGAGTCCGAGCCACACCGCACGCTCCCCGCGTCATCGTCAACTCTTAAGCAACGCACGGGAAATAAGTGGGATCCGACACTTATTTTCCGTTCGATCCTAAGTCACCGGTGCGTCAAGATGGTTTGGGACAAGTCAGCTACATCGCTTGCCCGCGTCATGATATTCTGTGGACCTCCCCAGCCAGTGACGGCTTTCCCACCGCAGCCTATCCCCCCGCGCCGATCCCCAGATGAGCAACCCAGACGACGCTCCCAGAGAAGCATCGAAATCAGACATCGTTGAACAGCCCCGGGTCAGTACCTGGGAACAGATGAAGACCACCGAAGATTGGTGGGCGATTTGGTGCGCGGGCTTGATCTTGGTGGTCGCCTTTGCCGCGGTCTGGCTTTCCGTCCCGGCAAACTCGTTCACCGCGATCGCCCAAGGTGAATCCGTTTCGATTTCCAGTCCACTGAAAAGCTGGTTGGCCAAACCGGGGAAATGGACGCAAAACCCCGTCGACGCGTTCTACGTCGCCGGCGACGAGGGCAAGGCTGCGACGACGACCTACCGGGGCGTGTTGGGCGCGTTTTTCATCATCGGCCTGTTGTTCACGCTGGCGATGAAGATGCGAAAGAAAAACGCGCTCGGATTCCTCAAAGCCTTTCCGATCGTTTTTCTATTGGCGACCGTCGCGTATGTGCTCGCCGGGCAAAGTGTGATCAAGGCATACAACCTGGAATACGCGTTGTGGGCGTTGCTGGTGGGGCTGGTGATCAGCAACACCATCGGCACGCCGCAGGGATGGAGACCGGCGATCATGACCGAATTTTTCATCAAAACCGGCTTGGTCTTGCTGGGCGCCGAAGTCTTGATGAGCCGCTTGATGGCGCTCGGGATCCCCGGAATCGGGGTCGCCTGGGTGGTCACACCGATCGTCTTGATCAGCACGTTTGTGTTCGGACAGAAGGTGTTGAAGATCCCTTCGAAATCGTTGAACATGGTGATCAGCGCCGACATGTCGGTGTGCGGTGTTTCCGCCGCGATCGCGACGGCCGCCTCGTGCAAGGCAAAGAAAGAAGAACTTTCGCTGGCGATCGGATTGTCGCTTTCTTTCACCGTCGTGATGATGATTGTGTTGCCCCTGGCGATCAAGGCGATGGGGTTGCCCAACGATGTCGGTGGAGCCTGGTTGGGCGGTACGATTGACGCGACCGGCGCGGTCGCGGTCGCCGGTGCGACCCTGGGCGAAGAAGCCCTGGAAGTCGCCGCGACGGTCAAGATGATTCAAAACATCCTGATCGGCGTGACCGCGTTTTGCGTCGCGGCCTACTGGGTCGCTTACGTCGAAAAACGCAGCGATGCGGCCAAACCCGGCATCGGCGAGATTTGGTATCGGTTCCCCAAATTTGTGCTCGGCTTCATCGGAGCGTCGATCCTGTTTTCGATCCTGCACGCCAACCTGACCGGCGGAAACCTGATGATCGAAGCGATGATCGGCGGATCGACGAAGACACTCCGCGGTTGGTTCTTTTGCCTAGCGTTTGTCTGCATCGGATTGGAAACCAATTTCAAACAACTGCTGCCCTACTTTCGCGGCGGCAAGCCGATGATTTTGTACGTCTGCGGTCAATCGTTGAACTTGCTGCTGACGCTGATCATGGCGTACCTGATGTTCGGCGTGCTGTTTGCAGAGACCGGCCAATGAGTCATCGACACCTGCGGTTGATGGCCGTGATCCTGGGCATGCTCGTCGTCTGGGGCGTCGTCTTGCCGCGATTAGCAACGACGCGAACGGTGCGCGAACGGACGCTGTGGTTGGAACAACACCAAATCGACCCGGCGGCGATGTACTACACCGAACTGCCACTGATGGATCGCATTCTCGCGAAAGAGCGATCGTTCCCTTGATCCATGTTCCCAGAGAAGTGGGGTAAGCATCCTGCTTGCCACCCGAGCCGGCTCCGCCGGCGTACCTAGGACCGTCGGAAGAATAAGTGGCGGGGATTGATTGTGGGATAGGCTTTTAGCCTGTCGTTTTCGCCATGACAGGCTGGAAGACTATCCCACTTATTCTGCCGACGGTCCTCATGTGGCAAAGCCACACACCGATCTCGGCCAACTGGCCGGAGCCTCCAGCACAGTGCGTTCCCAGGCGGAGCCTGGGAACGAGGAGCACGAGCCGCAGCCTCCGCCACTACTCTTCTTCGCGGAGCTGGGCCAGGACGGTGAAATCTTCCAGCGTGCTGGTGTCACCGGCGGCCTCGCGTCCGGCGGCGATGTCGCGGAGCAGACGCCGCATGATCTTTCCGCTCCGTGTCTTGGGGACCGATGCGGCGAAACGAATGTCGTCCGGTTGGGCGAGTGCGCCGATCTGCTTTCTCACATGGTTCCGCAGCTCCTGACGAAGCTCCTCGCCGGGGTTCGGGTCGGTTACGGTGACGAAGGCGGCGATCGCTTCGCCCTTGAGGTCATCGGGGCGGCCGACGACGGCGGCTTCGGCGACCGAGGGGTGACTGACCAGCGCGCTTTCAACTTCGATCGTGCTCAAGCGGTGACCCGAGACGTTGATCACGTCGTCGATGCGTCCCATGATCCAGTAGTAACCGTCCTTGTCGCGGCGGGCGTTGTCGCCGGTCAGGTATTCCCCTTTGAACGTGGCCCAGTAAGTACTCACAAACCGTTCGTCGTCCCCCCAAATGCCGCGCAACATTCCCGGCCAAGGCTGTTCGATACACAACTTGCCGCCGTGTTCCTCGTCGACCGATTGACCGTTCTCATCCAAAATCACCGGAACGACTCCGGGCAGCGGCTTGGTGCACGATCCGGGTTTGGTCGCCGTGATCCCCGGCAACGGGCTCATCATGATGCCGCCGGTTTCGGTTTGCCACCAGGTGTCGACGATCGGGCATTTTTCGCCGCCGATCTTTTTGTGGTACCACATCCAAGCTTCGGGATTGATGCCTTCACCCACGGTGCCCAGCAATCGCAAACTCGACAGATCGTGTTTTTCGACGTGCTGATCCCCCCATTTGATGAACGCACGGATCGCCGTCGGCGCGGTGTACAAAATGGTGACCTTGTACTTTTCGACCAGCTCCCAAAATCGGTCTTCCGCGGGATAGTTCGGGGCGCCCTCGTACATCAGACAACTTGCGCCCGCGGCCAACGGTCCGTAAACGATGTAACTGTGCCCGGTGATCCAACCGCAGTCCGCGGTGCACCAATAGATGTCGTCGTCACGATGGTCAAATACCCATTGGAACGTCCGTTTTGCCCACAGGTTGTAGCCGGCGGTCGTGTGACGAATGCCTTTGGGTTTTCCGGTGCTGCCGGAGGTGTACAAGATGAACAATGACGCTTCGCTGTCCATCGGCTCGGCCGGCAGGTCGCCGGTCTGTTTGTCGACGACATCGTGCCACCACACGTCCCGGCCTTCCCGCATCACGACTTCGTTGCCGGCCCGTTTCAACACCAGACAGGTTTGCACCGAGGGCGACTTTTCGAGCGCCTCGTCGACGGTCTCTTTCAGCGGCAACACTTTGCCACGTCGGTACAGCCCATCAGAGGTGATGACCATCTTGGCCTGGGCGTCCTGATTGCGGTCGGCGATCGATTCGGCGCTGAATCCGGCAAAGATGACCGAGTGGATGGCACCGATTCGGGCACAGGCCAACATCGCGATCGCCAATTCGGGCGTCATCGGCATGTAGATGCTGATGATGTCGCCCGACTGAATCCCCAGCTCGCGAAGCGCCGCTGCACATTTGCAGACCTCGGTCTTCAGTTCGCTGTACGTCAGCGTGCGTGTGTCGCCCGGTTCACCTTCCCAGATGATGGCCGGTCGATCCCCCAATCCGAGTTCGATGTTGCGATCGAGACAGTTGTAACTGGCGTTCGTTTTTCCGCCGACGAACCATTCGGCGTGGGGCGAATCCCACTTGCAGGTCTCGTCGAACGGCTCGAACCAATGCAGGTGCTCGAGGGCTTCTTGACGCCAAAATCCGTCGCGATCATCGCGCGCCCGCGCGTACAGTTCGTCATATTGTTCCGTCGTGCGAATCACCGCTTTTTCCGTGAATTCAGCAGGCGGGGGAAACAGACGGCTTTCGTCGAGAACGTGGTCGATTTGGCCAGAAGAAGATTCAGACATCCAACGCGTATCCGAAAAAGGTAGGAAAGTGGAGAGACGAATAGTCTAACCAACGGAAAACCACACCACCACACGGCATTGGTAGGGCGAACTGTGCTCGTTTGCCACTCGCTGCTACACTTCAGCAATGGCCAAAAAGAAACGAAAATCCAACCAGTCACGCGTCAGCTTTCGCAAGCGGCATCAGGGACGGGTGCGCGACAGCGACTTGACGCGACAGTTCCATGTCGGCGATACCGAATCGCTCGCCGATGCGATCAAAAACGAACGGGTCAGCGGAAAAGGCGACTTGACGCGCAAACGCACGGTCGTTGGCGTCCAGGCCAGTGCACCGGCGTCCGCGGATGATCCCCAGTCGCACGACTCGATGCTGATCGGCGGCCGCGTGCTCCGCGCCCACGGTCTCCGCAACACGATTCTGGCCGACGACGGGCGGACGTTTGAATGTTCGATTCGCCAAGTCCTCAAATCGCTCAGCATCGACGGTCGCGGAACCGTCGTCGCGGGCGACCGAATTCAGTTTCGTGCCGAATCGGAGACGACGGGCATGATCGAATTCGTCGCGCCACGTCACGGGATCATCAGCCGACAGAGTCGCGGCCAGCAACACATCATCGCCGCCAACGTGGACCACCTGTTGATCGTGACCAGCGCCGCCGAGCCGACGATCAAACCCGCCCTGATCGACCGATTCCTGCTGTCGGCCGAACAATGTGGTTTGAACCCGGTGGTGATCATCAATAAATGTGACCTCGTCGACCCCGCGGCGCTGCAGCCGATCCTGGGCGTGTACGCTTCGCTCGGCTATCGCGTCTTGTTGACCAGCGCCGATCGGGGAACCAACATCGATTACCTGAAAGAGCTTCTCAAGGGCAAACAGACGGCGCTGTCGGGACAAAGCGGCGTCGGCAAAAGCAGCCTGCTCAACGCCGTCGAGCCCGGGTTGGGGCTGGCCGTTTCGGAGGTCAGCAAAGACAACCAAAAAGGTCGGCACACGACGACCACCTCCACCCTGATACCGCTGCACGGCGAAAATGCCGGCTGGGTGTTCGACACGCCGGGCATTCGCCAATTTCAATTGTGGGACATCACCGCCGAAGAAGTCGCCGGGTTGATGCCCGACCTGCGGCCCCATGTCGGTGACTGTCGCTACGCCAACTGCCTGCACCTGAGCGAAGACGACTGCGCCGTCAAAGACGCCGTCGCCGACGGCCGCATCGACGCCCGACGCTATGATTCGTATTGCCACCTGCTCGAAGACGACTTGCTGCTGTAAAGCGTCGCGCACCGCTGGCGCGACAACCGAGTTATTCCCCTCGTTTCCTGGCTCTGCCTTACGCCGTGAACGAATTCGTTTCTGTTTTTGACGAGGTTGTAGCGGCAGGGCGCAAGCGGGCCGTTGGTATTGTGAGCCGTGGGCGCGTAAGCGGCCGGGCATTCAGGCGCCAGCCCGAGGCCTTACGGCCAGCGGCTCACCATTGGCTCGACCAATTCCACTCAATCGACAGCCCGCGAGCGCTCCGGCTTGCGCATTTTTGCCAACAGACCGTCGCGGCGGAGCCACCGACGCATCGCGTTCCAAGACGAAGCCTCGGAACGCGCTGTCGGGCTGGTCGCTCAGACGGTCAGGACGATCTTGCCGCCGACGTTCTCGGCTTCTTGCATACGATGCGCCTCGGCGGCTTCGGAAAGCGGAAGCGTCTGGGCGATGTTCGCTTTCAGTTTACCGCTCGCCATCCAGCGATTCATGTCTTCGGCACAACGGCGCATTTCCAGCGGTGTCGCCTTGAACATCGCAAACCCGTGCAACGAGCACTCTTTGACGTAGAACGGACCGACGGGAAATTCGGGCCTGGAATCGCGACCGGCCATCAACACCATGCGTCCTCGCGGAGCCATCAAGTCGATCGCTTCGTCGAAGTCCGGCATCCGGCGCGTCTCCCAAAATAAATTCACCCCCTTGGGCGCGATCGCCTTGACCCCTTCGGCGATCGATTGCGTCGAATAATTGATCACGTGGTCGGCGCCCAACTCCCGAGCGCGTTCACATTTGGCGTCCGAGCCGGCCGTCGTGATCACCGACGCGCCTGCCGCCTTGGCCAGTTGCACCACCATCGCGCCCACGCCACCGGTGCCGCCGATGACGAACACGGTCTCGCCCGGCTCGATCGCGGCACTGCGGAACAACCCCAAGTGCGCCGTCACGCCCACCAACGCATTGGCGGCCGCGGTCGCGAAGTCGACCGAGTCGGGCAGCGCAAAGCACCACGGGGCATCGACCGCGATCTGCTCGGCAAAGGTGCCCTGCCGGCCCAACAGCCCTTGATTGGTGCACCAAACGCGATCTCCGACCGAATGCGCTTCCACACCGTCGCCGACCGATTCGACGACGCCCGCGGCGTCACAGCCGGGGATGAAGGGTTGGGGCAGCTCGAACGCCACCAGACCGCTACGCACATAGGTATCGATCGGATTGACCGAGACGGCGTGGTTGCGAATCAGGATTTGTCCGGGCCCCGCCGTCGGCGGCTCCAGGTCACCAAATCGGATGACGTCCGGTGTGCCGGTCTGTGTGATGTACGCAGCTTTCATGGTGGAGACTTCGGTGGAACGTTAGCGGTTTTCGTTTTTCCAATCAAAACCGTTCAGCTTGGCCAGCGCCAGGATCAACGACTGAGTCCCGTCGCGGCGATGCCCTTGCGCAGCGACGGCATGATAGAGCTGGTAGCCGAGCGCCAGACCGGGCAGGGCGAGATTTCGCTTGGACGCTTCATCGAGAGCGATTTTCATGTCCTTCAAAAAATGCTCGACGAAGAATCCCGGATCAAAATCACCGTTGATCATTCGCGGCGCCAAATTGGACAGCGACCAGCTTCCCGCGGCGCCGGAAGAGACGCTTTTGAGCACCGTCGGAATGTCCAATCCGACTTTGTGGGCGTAGAGCAGACCTTCGCAGATCGCAATCATGCCGCTGGCGATCAGGGTTTGATTGACCATTTTGGTGTGCTGGCCCGACCCGGGTCCGCCTTGGTAGACGATGGTCTTGCCCATCAATTGAAACAGCGGGTCGATCCGCCGGACCGTCTCGGCATCTCCGCCGATCATGATCGAAAGCGCCGCGTTGCGGGCTCCCAGATCACCACCGCTGACGGGGGCATCGATCGCCTGAACCCCGATCGCCTTGGCCGCCTCTGCGATTTCGATCGCCAAGCTCGGATCGCTGGTCGTCATGTCGACTAACACCATCCCCTCGCGTGAACCCTCCAACACCCCACCCTCGCCGAGCATCACCTGCCGCACGTCGCTGGGAAAACCCACGATGGTGAACACGACGTCGCTGTTTTCGGCGACCGCTCGAGGTGAATCGACGGCCGTGGCGCCTTTGTCGACCAAGCCTTGCGTTTTCTCCGGAGAACGATTGTAAACCGTCGCCTGGTATCCCGCGTCGATCAGGTGGCCGCACATGCTGTGCCCCATCACTCCGGTGCCGATCCAACCGATCCTTGTTTTGCCGGGTTCAATAGCTGTCATTCTTCGTGGTTGATAAAAAGAGACTGTTCGGAACGAATGTGGGATGGGCTTTCGGCCTGACAGCGGTCGCAGCTTGACAGGTTGAATGCCTATCCCACTCGGCGGGCCGCCGGATCAATCGAATTCCCATCGTATCGCGAGCGCCCGAGCGACAAGTAGAAACCCTACCGCGGCAATCATCAACACGGCTAGCTGTGGCAGCAGCGCATCGGGAGGCAGATCACGCCAAAAAACTTTGTCGTAGCCATCCAGAGCCCACGCGTTGAAGGTCCACAGCCCCAATTCTCGCATCCGTTCGCTCATCACATACCGGGGAACCATCGACCCACCGAGCGCGCTCATGGTCAAAATCAAAATCACCGACAGCCCATTGAGCTGCCCCCGGGTCTTGCAAAGGGTGGCCAGGAACAGACCGAACGCGGCGGCGGCCGAGCTGGTCACCAGGGTCATCATCACAAAACCGTCCAGATGCCCCCGCAAGTCGATCCCGAAAACAAACTGTCCCCAGACGAACATCACACAAACCTGCACGAACCCCAGCGCGGTCAGGTAGAACCATTTGCCCAATAATAGTTGATCCATCGTTAATTCAGTCGACAACAATCGATCCAACGTCGTGTTCTCGCGTTCCTCCAGCAGAACCCCACCGCCACCGGTGGCACCGAACAACAAGAACATCACCGCGATTCCGGCGGCATACATGCTGACCACCGGGTTCGCCTTGTCCTCGCCGATGACGTCCACGATTTGCACCAGTTCGGACGGGTCCCACGTATCCGCTTGGGCGGCAGCATCCCGCCCGGCGGGTTGATCGGGCGGCGCCGCAGCATCGCCGAGTCGCGGGCGCCGTACCATCGTCCGTCGCGCCCTGGCCGCTTGACGCGTTTTGGCGATCACCAATTCTCGTCCCACCAACGCCGACACGACCTGTCCGGCCACCTGATCGGACGCGTCGGCAAGCAAATCCGATCGGATCGCGTCGCCGTCCCCCGACTTGAGCACGATGGCGATCGTCACGCCGCCATGTCGGACCATGTCCGAGGCGGCATCCAAGTCCAACGCACCGTCTTGCGAATCATCGTTCATCAAACGCAGGCCGGCACTGTTCCGTAACGATTCGACGATTGCGGTGCTGTCGGGCGATTGAATCTCGTCGACAATCACGACTTTCACCTTCGGCGTGGTGCCGCTGCCGATCCCGTTTCCGAAGATCAACGCGAACACGCTGAAGAACGCAATCGGGACCACGAACGTCAACAGAAGTTCGACCCGATTGTGCAGCAGCCGCCGAAGACTGAGTTGCATGATCGTCCAAATCACGAGCGTTCTAATCCCTCAGTTCGTTGCCGGTCAGATGCAGGAACACATGGTGCAACGAAGGCGCCTGCACCTCCATGTCAGACACCTGATAACCGTTGTTTTGCACCGCCTGTAAAAACGGCCCTAAATGGACCGTCACATCGTCGATCCGTGTTTCAATCAATTCGCGACCGGCCTGGCCGACGTGATAGGTGCGACGTTGCTCGCCGTTACCGGGCACCGTCAGCGGTACCGCCACCGGCGCGGTCAGCGGTCGATCTACCCGCACCCGGACCAACCGCGAATGCCCGACGGTGCTGAGCACCAATTCATCGATCGTCCCATCGGCGATCACACGGCCTTGATCCAAGATCACGATTCGATCGCTTCGTTGTTCCGCTTCGTCCAGATGGTGCGTCGTCAACAGAATCGACGCCCCTTCGTCATTCAATTGATCCAGCATCGTAAAGATCCGTTCGCGACTTTGTGGATCGACGCCCACGGTGGGCTCGTCCAACAGGATGATCTTGGGCCGGTGCAACACGCCGCAGGCTAAGTTGACGCGGCGTTTCATGCCGCCGGAAAACCCACCCACGAGATCCTTGGCGCGGTCGGCCAATCCCGTCCACTGCAGCGCCCAGTCGATTCGCTTTTTCAGCTCGCGACGCGGCACGCCGTGAAACTTGCCAAACGCCACCAGGTTCTCACGC
Source organism: Stieleria neptunia (assembly GCF_007754155.1). Taxonomy (NCBI): domain Bacteria; kingdom Pseudomonadati; phylum Planctomycetota; class Planctomycetia; order Pirellulales; family Pirellulaceae; genus Stieleria; species Stieleria neptunia. Next base: position 6,350,674 of record NZ_CP037423.1, read on the forward strand.
GTCGTCAGGTCCCCGTAAAGTGCCAGATCTTGTGGAACCAACCCCAGTGCCTGGCGGGCTCCAATCGAATCGATCGGGTGACCGAACACCTTGATCGTCCCTGCGGTCGGGCGCGTTCGTCCGGCCAACGCTCGGATCAGCGTCGTTTTGCCGGCGCCGTTGGGCCCGAGAAAGGCCAGGCATTCGCCACGGCTGAGCTCAAACTCCACGCCACGCAACGCCTCCAAACGCCCATATTTTTTGCGCAGATTGACGATTTCCAGGGCGGGAGATTCGGCGTGGATCACGGCATTGGAATCAGACCAGGATTAAAAAGCCTCTGTCGGACGCCGAGTATGTCAAACCTTCCCGACCACGTCATCGTGAAAAGATCCGAAAAGAGACTCCATCCAAACCCCTCAAACTGCCTGCTCTATCACTCGGAGCTGGCTTCGGCCTCATCCTCCCTGTCACCCCACAGGTATCGACGCCCCTTTGTTGGAGGTCGTTCACTTTTAAAGTCACCCTCCTGGCAGGAGGGTGACTTGCGATGTGGCGACACCGATGCTTGCAGGAATTCCCAAGATTCCCATCTTTTTTCTGGCCTACTACGCCCACCCCCGCTCAAATGAATGGGTCGACTCGAACGATCCCCCCAAGGAGAAACTCGCGATGCTCCGCAAACTTTTCCACTCCGTGGCGGCTCTGTTGGTTGTTTCTGGTATCGGGGTCGGGGTTCCCGCGGCCGCCCAGGAAATGCGTGTTCGGAACCTGATCGTTCCGGACGGCGCGACAGAGTACAGCATGATGAAACGGCGTGGCGACGTCCGCTTTCAAATGCCCTCGGACTTTCGATCGGTCGGCAAGGACTACGCCCAGAAACTGACCCAGCAGGGCTGGCGTAAATCGGCACGCGACAACTTGCAAAGCAGTTTCTGGGTCCAGACCTTTGCCAAGGGCAACATGACCCTGGTCGTCCGTGTGAGTGAAGAAGACGGCGGCAGCGCGGTGCGTTTGACGCCGACGGGAATGATGTGGGAAGAAGACGACCAACCGACGCCGAAAGAGTTGCCGATCCCTGACGACGCCACCGAACTCGAATACAGCGACTTTTTCGAAACCGTCGAATTCAGAACCCCGTCGGACCTGAAAACCGTCCAGAAGTACCTCGTCGAGGAACTTGAAAAACGAAACTGGCAGAAGGACAAGACGACGATGGATTTTGCGCACTACGTCAGCATGGACTTCTCGCAGAAAAAGTCATCGCTGACCGTCAACCTCCGCGCCCAAGAGGAGGGATGCGAGGTCGAGTTCCGCACCGAAGGGATGCAATGGGACGGGATGAAGGACGAAATTGAACGAGCCAAAAAAGTTGCACAGAAAGCCAAGCAAGTAAGGGAGCAAGCCGAGCAGATCGCGGCCGACGCGGCGAAAACAGAAGCGTTGGCCGAGCGGATGGCTTCACTGCCGAAGCGCAAGGACAAACCCAAGCAAGGCATCGACACGTTGCCAAAACTACCCAACGAAGCCACCATCGTGATGGACGGCACGACCTTCAAATTACCCCATGTGATCGCCTACGAAGTCTTTCAATACGACGAGTGGAAGACAAAGATTGTGGCAACCCCAAAGGCCGTCAAACAAGACACGCTTCTTGCACGACTCCGCAAGACCGGCAACGACGAAGACGACCAGGGCGGTCCCTCTTGGCCGCAACCGCACTTGATCGTCGTGTTGAATGAGGACGACCAACCGCGTCGGCTGAGTCTGCAAGCCGGCGGAACGCCCGGACACGGTTCCGACGACGAACTTGTCGGCACGGCCCTGGTGGAAAACGGCCGCGCACGAGGCACCGTCGCACTCAGGGAACCCGGTGACTTCTTCGACAAGGTCTACACCGCCGAAATCAGCTTCGACGTGCCCGTGCTGACGCGTGATTCGACGCCCGTCAAACGGCTCGCCGATGCGCCCAAGCTTGCCAATTCCGGCAAACTGGTGATGGGCAACAGGACTTACAACCTGTCAAACGTCGTCGCGTATCCCATGATGTTCTTTGACGATCCGATGACCGCCATCGTCTTCTCCGAAAAACCGCTCAACTTGACCAAGTTGACCGCGGCCTTGGGAAGACCCGCCGCGGACGATTACTTTGAATTCACGCCGCAAGTCAAATTGCTGGTCGATGCCGACGACAACGTCAGCTCCGTGTCGATCTGGGCCGACAACAATAGCGTCGGCAGCAACAACGATCTGGAAGACGCCATCGTGATCGAAGACGGACGCGCCCGAGGAACAGCGAAAATGACCAAGCCCGGCGAGTTCTTGGACACCAAGTACAGTTTCGAGGTCAGCGTCGATGTCAACGTCCTCGGGCAAAAAGCCTCCGTCAGCCGAAAACCGGTCGGCGGCCTGCCCGCGGACAGCTATGACGCGTTGCCGGTGCCGCAAGGCCACGAGGGCTTTCATGCCGAAGGCAGCCCGTTCCGCAAGGTGATTCAAACGACCGTCGCCGCGAAATTGGACGCCGTGGTTGATTTTTATCGCCGTCAGCTGGCTTCTGGACAATGGGGCAAATGGGACGAAACGGTGGCGGACACCAAGATCGATCGCCAGAGCGCCCGTCTGACGTTTACCGGGCCCACCGGCGGATTATCGGTGCAGCTGGTCGGCAAAGGAAATGAAACAGCCATCACGTTGGTGTCCCGCGATGCCCAGGCCGCAAAGGCAGCCGGTTTATGGCCTGCACCGGGCAAGGCGAGATTGTTCATCGCCAATGAAACCGCCAGCCCTGCCGTGCTGACGATCAACCGACGGGACTACACCATCGCCGCTGGCGCGGGAGGCAGAGATCCCAAGACGGGGATCAACTGGGAAGTCGCCCCGGGGAATTACACGATCGAAATCATACCGCCGCGAGGGCAGGTGCAATCGGAAAAAATCAAGATCCAGCCCGACACCACCATCGGCGTGATCATCACCGACTCGGGGAACTTCATGACCATGGAGTTGTATTAACGCTTGAGCCGCCTTCGGTTGCGATGTTTGGAAACGCAGACCCACGGAGGGTGGTCTAGCGATTGATCTTATTCAACCTCCCAGGCAGCCGTCGTGCAGTTTTTAAGTCGTTGAAGGTAAATGGTTTTCGTCACTCTCCCCCTGGGAGAGTCGAGCGCAGCGAGGAGAGGGTTTGGGTTGCTGCTTGGAGTCGCCGATCAAGCGTGAAGTGAATACCGCGATTGACCGTTCGACCTCCCCTCGCTGCGCTCGACCCTCCTGCCAGGAGGGTGACTTCGAAACTGCACGGCCGCGCCGGGGAGGGTCGACAAGCCGGTCGCGCACCAAACCCTCCAGGCGTCCTCTCGATTTCACACCGCGGGTTTGCTTTGCCATCCGCGGGTTCGCCCTGCCATCCGTGGGTTCGCCCTGCCATCCGTGGGTTCGCCCTGCCATCCGTGGGTTCGCCCTGCCATCCGCGGGTTCGCCCTGCCATCCGTGGGTTCGCCCTGCCATCGGTGGGTTTCCTCTGCTCCCACTACATCCCCAGATTCCCCAAGTACTCCACGCCTTGTTGCAATTCCGCCAGCGACGAGTCCCCACGCCCGACGATGCACGGTCCGCGAAACCCGACGTCTTCCAGCGTGGCAAAGACTTGCGGGAAATCCGCGGTGCCTTCGCCGATCGGCACATGCAGCCCCCGTCCGGCGGCCAGGTCGAGCACGCCGTCGGTGGCGCACACGACTTGGATTCGATCCTTCAGCGCCTTGACCGCTTCGGAGACACTGTGCCGGTTGACGATCAACTGGCCCGGATTGAGCGCAACCGCGACGAATCCCTCTTCGTCCTTGTCGAGCAAGTCGGCAAGGCTTTGGCCGGATTCCGCACCGGTCTCCGCGGCCAGGCAGGCGCCCACCTTGGCGCCGTACCGTCCCAGATCGCTGAGCACCGCCTGCAACGATTCATAGCGGGGATCGTTCTCGTCGTCGGGGATGAACCCGATCGAATTGATCACCGTGCGAGACTTGAGTTTGTACGCCAGAGCCATCGCCGCCTTGGTCGCTTCGATTCGGCGTTGAAGGTCCTGGGGATTGTCGTAACCCCGTCGCGTTTGGAACCGCAAACTGGCGACCGAGAGGTTGCGTTCGTCCAGCAGTTTTCTCAGATGCCGCAGGCCGGTTTCGGAGAGCGATTCGGGATGAATCTCGCTGCGGGCATTCAGTTCCACCGATCGCATGCCCAATTGGGCGGCGACATCAAGCGCACGTTTCAGGGGCAATCCAAGCGAATCGATGCGGATCGCAAGGTTCAGTTCAGCCATGGGGGCAACAGGTCCAAGAGAGGGGAAGTGTGATCTCTCACCATACCCAAGCCGGATGATTCTGCGAAGTGGGATAGGCTTCCAGCCTGTCATCAGCCTTGTTCCCAGACTGGGCCGGGAACACACTGCCTTGGAGGCTCCGCCTGGGCTGCGCAAAACCGACCGGTTTTGTGTTGAAATTGCTATTTGAGAATTTGACGGAATTGGTTCTCTTATATGCAGTTTTTCCGCGTCATGGAGGTTCAGTCATGTCTCAAGCCACGATTGAGTATAAGTCACCTGTTTCCAAACTTCTTGGTTCGGCACGCCGTGGACGAGAGAAATGGAAGAACAACGCCATGCAATCCAAGCGGTTGATTAAGGAACTCAAGCAAAACCTCTGCAATGCGAGAGAGAGCCGCCAGCGATGGAGAGGCGAGGCAAGCCAACTGCGGCGGCGCGTCGCCGAGCTGCAGAGTGAATTAGAGCAGTTAAAAACGCGGAGCAGCCCCTGAAGAATCGCCCGACGCAGCCGTCGACTCAATTGCTGCCGCCGGCCCCCCAACATTCTTTTTCGTTGAGTCTCGTTGTACTCACGATTTCTTGGGTGCTCCAAGCAACCATCAGCTATCGAGCTTGTGAGAAAATTGCCCGCACGCTAGGCACCATCCATTCTGGATTGTCTCACGCCCCTACGGCAAACACGATTCAGAACTGGACGCTGCGACGGGGGCTGCATGAATTAACGCGTCCCAAAGAACAGGCCGACGATTGGATTCTCCTGGTCGACCACACGATCCAATTGGGAAACGAGAAATGTCTTTTGATCGTTGGGATTCGCCTTGAACATTGGCTCAATCTCGATCGGCCTATCCGACTGAGCGATCTCTCGGCCATCCTGATCGAGATTGTCCAGACATCCAACGGCAAGATTGTTGCCGAGCAACTGAAGAAAGCTGCTGACCGAGTCGGTCAGGTCAAGGCCATCATTTCCGACCAAGGTTCCGACTTGGTCAACGGAATCGCTGGTTTTCAACAGGAAAGCGAGTCGACGATCGCATTGACCGACATGTGTCACCGAACTGCGACGGCACTCAAACATGTCCTGCAGAAAGACCCTCAATGGGATTCGTTTCTCGGGCACTGTGGAAAGACACAACCGAAAGCCAAACAGACTGAGCTGGGATCGTTGTTGCCTCCCAAACTCAAGGTCAAGGCACGCTTCATGAATCTGCACAGTCTGATCGGGTGGGCAGAGCGGATGTTGCGTCTGCTTGACACCCCCCATGAAGAACGTCAGCAACAAGATCGACTTGGTCGCCTGGAAGAGAAATTCGCTTGGGTGCTTGACTATCGTGAATCGATCGCAGTCTGGGCACGTCTGATGCGGATGGTCGACAAGACGTTAGAGCACTCACGAACAGTCGGTTTTAACGCAGACTCGGCTGCTTCCCTGGCTGAAAAACTTTCGTGTGATGTAGGCGATTGGCAGAGCCAAGCGTTTCGCGACGAGATCGTCTCGGCGATCGAAGAGAATTCAAGCATTCTTGCCCCCGGGGAGAGGTTGCCGGCGAGCAGCGAAATCCTTGAATCCTTGATCGGTAAGGGCAAGCAGATGGGTCGACAACATTCTCGCAGCGGTTTCACCCGCAACGTCTTATCAATGGCTGCCAGCGTCGCCGACGTCAGTGCGGAAGCCATTGAAACGAGCCTCGCCTCCGTTACCCACAAAACCCTATGCAATTGGGTGAAGGACAACCTCAGACAAACCATGACGATGTTCCGCCGCAGCGTACTACCGTCATCCCCAGGAACCGATACGGCCTAAATCTGCTATCCTTCTGAGTTGCAATTTTGCGCAGCCCAGGCTCCGCCTCCCGGGTTTGTAGGGCATGCTGTGCATGCCACTTGTCACGCACAGCGTGACCTACGTGTCTAAACCTCGTCCAACCATTCCCCCAACGCTTCGTCAAACGCTTCCGGTTCGGCGGCTTGCTGGAGGGCGATTTCGTTGATCACGCGGAGCGCGTCCAGGGGCGTGATGAACCCGTCCCCGTTGACGTCGTAAAACGGTGGCGGTCCGACGGTGTCGGTGATTTCAAACAGCTTGTTGGTGGATGCATGATGGACCGTGATGCGTGCCAGTTCGTTCAGCACGATCAACGCGTCAATTGGTGAAACGGACTTGACGCCGTCGGTGAGTTTGTCATCGACGTCAAACTTGTTGATCGGGTTTTGCCAACCGTTGCTCGCTTCCAGCAGGATATCGCCGACCTGGACCTGGCTGTTGTCGTCACCGAATCCGACCAGATCAAACATCAACGTCGCGACTTCGCCGCTCGCTTCGGCCGGCAGACTGATCACGACATCGATCGGCTGGGTCAAGTCACCGATCCGTCCACTGCGACGCACCCCTTCAACGGTCACGCCGTCGGCAAAGTACACCGTCCCGTCGGCCTGGATCGAAAGCAGCGCGTCGCCACCGGGCAACTTGGGCATCTCGCCCATCCAGCTGGTCGCATTGACTGAGTCCAACAAAGCGACCTCAAACACCTCCGGCGGATGCACCGCGTTGCCATCAGCTACACCCCCGACGTCCATCGAAATCCCGGTCAACGTAAACGAAATCGTATTGATGCCGTTGGGCACGACATAGGTTTGCGACAGATCGGAAACCATGCCGACGTCTTCTGTGATGATCACGTCACCGGCGGCGATCGAGATGTCGCCGATCACATCCCAGGCGAAATCGTCGGCGGTCTCATTCGATTGCTCGAAGTCCTCGTTGGTCAACCCGACAGCCGGACCGGTGACATAGGCGGATGCCACCGAATCAGCCATCAGCACAAATCCCAGCGGAACTCCGTCGTGGCCGTCTTGATGAACGTCGTTGGCGTTCGCAAACGAATCAAAGTTGGACTCGGTCAGCGTCGCCGTGTTGTAGGCATCGGTAAGAATATCAGTTTCCGCTCCCGGCAACTTTCTCGTCCCGGCCCGCAGCGTTGCAGCCATCAGCCGTTCGCCGTGGCGGGCAGGGTCCATTTCGTTGCCGCCGGGAAGCAGGGCAAACTCGTTTCCTGCGGTAACAATGAATGGAGCCGACGATTCGATGCCTTGGGTAATCGACGCAAATCCCGGATGCCATTGGCCGAATCCGAGCAGGTGCCCCAATTCGTGTGAAACCACGGTTAATAGATCATAGCCGTTGACCGGTTCGGCGCCACTGAATTCACGATCATCCAGCGGAGTCGGGTCGATGAACCACTCCCGTCCGGCGGCGTTGTCATCGATCAAAATGGATGCCGTCAACGTGCCGTTTTCGAAGGATTCCGGAATCGCAGAGGCCAGTCGTCCGCCTTTTAGGTCCGTAACATCGATTTTGACGGACACGTCGTAGGGGATGCCCAATTCGGCCTTCCAATACATCGCGGCTGCTTCGAGGATTTGCGAAAACGCGGCGGTATCCCCGATGGCTTCGTCCTTTGACACTTGGAATTCAATGTCGCCGGCGGCCTGTGACAACCCGGTCTTCAACCCGGCCGACCGGTTCGGCGCGGATTGAGTGTCGGCAGGAATCCGAACGTCGACCGGACCATAGATCGTCGACGGTTCATCTGACGCCAGCAGGTTTTGATCGCGATTAAAAACTCTGCCCACTGCGTTGATTACCGGCAGGTACGCCTTTTTATAGATCGTCGTGCGTCGCGCATCGGTGAACTGTGAACCCGATTCACTGGTAAACGCGGTGGTTCCGGTTTTTGCGTCATAGCTGACTCCGGTTGCACCCATGCGGATGTGGAATTCAGGATCGGTGTGCAGACCCTTGGCACTGGTTTCCAACATCCCGTTGCGGCCGACCCAGGCGACAAAATCAAGTTCGATACCGGCGGCTTGTGTCACCAATGCAATCTGTTCACCCTTGCGTACGAACTCGTCCAGATTCTTTGCGAATTGCTGAAACTCTTTCGACCGATGGAATGTTCCCATTTTGTGTTGGGGAACATTGAAATATTGGAGTTGCAGGCCGCCAGATTTGTCCAATCCTAAGCGAACACGCGGCGCGGGGTTGTTGAGTTCGCTGGGATGCACTGCCAAGTTTTTACTGACCGGGTCAATCACATCATGGGCGAACAATTGATTTCGGCCACCGATGCCGGTTATGAAATCTTCCAGCCCGCGGTGACGAATATCCAGGTCGGCGCTGTTGGGATTTCCGGACGCCTTGAATGCGTTCTTCTTGGTCTTCACCGCGACACCCGGATTGATGAAGTTGTCCAGGATACCGACGATTTTGGTGGCGACGGCATCGGCAATCGCCGCACCGTTTCTGCCGATGGCCGACGCATAGGTCGCAGCCTCGGCGCGGATCGCATTCAAGCCGTCACCGAACGAGGTCAGTTTGGTGTTCTCCAAGAAGCTTCCCTTTGCGCCCAAGACAAAGAACTCGCTGTCAAGCAATTGACTGACTGTCCCCAGCGCGTTGGCAGCATCCTGCCGACCGGCAAACGGCCCCGGACCGGAAAGCGTGTTGATAAAATCAAGCGTCGAGTTGCTTTGCGCCATCAGGTAACGGATTTCGGTCGCTTGGAAAAAGTCGCGCCCGACATCTTGGAAATCGATCTTGGTTCCCGAATCGCTGAGCCGGTGAACCACTTTTCCGCCGGCGTCTCCGTCGCGAACGATGCGCAAAACTCCGGCAGCGATATCGCCGTTCGGTTTTCCTTTTTGGCGGACTGCGGTTTCCTCCAAAACCCTCAACATTTGATGGTACTGTTGTGAACCGCTGAATTTGTTGGCGACGCGGTGGCGATCCATGAATCCGGGAGCACCGCTGCCGAGCGTCTTCTGCATATCGCCGATCAACGAACGTATCGTATCGGCCGAATGACCTTTTTCGACCTGCTGTGCCACCAACGTATCGATCGCAGTTTTTCGGCTTGAGTCGGTAAACGTCGGCACGCCCGACAGTTCCCTGACACGCGCGGCCAGTCGCAATGCATCGTCACCTGTATAGACACGGTCTTTCGGCTTGGCCTGTTCCAGTCGGTCGACTGGGTGTGTTTTTCCCGGGAACAAGTTGGACGGATCCAGCTCTTTCGCGGCGGTAAGCAATCTGGATGCAATCGATGCATTCTTGACCGCGTCATGCGTTGTCGGCTTGGGACGCTCGTTGAACTTCTTCCTTAGGTATTCGACCTTGCCTTTGACGTTGTTATAGAACTTCTCGGCGGTTTCCAGTTTTTCGTAATAGTCGCGTTGCACCTCCGGATCGTTGAAGTGATCGCGGACTCCGTTGTAGGTTGCTTTTGCCTTGTCGTAGTATCCTCGCATTTTAACGTAGGAACTGTGTAACGACTTGGCTCCCGAATACAGCGTTTCCCATGCAGACCGGTTTCGCGAAGCCGTCGGCGCCGAATTGGTCGGTTCGGCATTGACTGCGTCGTGTTTGTGCTGCACACGCTGGGCGACGTCGGTGGTTTGACCTTGTGCCGCACGCTCTTGAGCCTTTGCCATTGAGCGGGTTTCGCCGGCGTCGGCTTTGGCACCGTGGCGAATCGAGTTGCCGCCCAATGCGTTGTATCCGACCGATTTGACGCTCGAATAGGCGGTGCCGATTCCGCCCAGATCTTTGGCTCCGCTATAAACTTCCGTCATTGCTTCCCCAAAACCGCGACCGTCACCGCCGTAATATGCGGTCGTCGCTTTCAGAAAGCTCTCTTGGAAATCACGAGCATTGATCGCTGCGCCGGCAACGGCGGCGAGCGCCGGCCCGATTCCGGGAACTAAACCCAGTACCATCGGCCCGATTAACTTACCGGCTTCGGTATAGTTGCCGTGGACGACGGCCTGGGTCCAGAGTTGTCCTTCGGGCGCTTGGCCGGTTGCCATGCGAATCGGATCAAACACAAACGTGTTGGCCAGCTCGATCCCGCTTTGAATGGAGGCGTCGATCGCGCCGTTGACTGCCCCGATGACGAACTTGGCGGTATCCAGCGAATCAACCGGACCGATCGGACGCTGCGCGGCTTGAACGGCGCTTCGGAACGGGTTGGCAAACAGACTCAATCCGCTGGGGTCACGCAAGTTGACCGGGTTGTTTTCAACGTAGCGGTAGAGATTGCTTTCGCCGGAAGCAAATCCGATCGGGTCCACACTGATAAAGCGTCCGACCTGCGGATCAAAGTATCTTGCCCGCATGTAATACAGCCCGGTTTCGTGATCATACTCACGCCCGGCAAACAGGTAATCACTGGAGAAGCCTTCGACGGTTTGCCCGAGAACGCGCCCGAAGGAATCGATCCAGAAGTGGGTCAACAAATTCCCGCCTGCATCGGTGATTTCGCGAACGGTGTTTTGATGATCCGTCACCAGCCATTGGTATCCGGCGTCGCCGAAATCCTGAGCCAGTACCAAATCGACTTCCGGGCCTTGCAGGTAGGTCGTGTCGACTTCCGGCAAACTTGCACCGCCGCCGTCAACATCGACCCACTTGATTGCAACCTTTCCGTCGACGTAGGTGAAATACTCGATTTGCGGATCGGTCGCGTCGCCGGGCGTGTTGTCGACACTGCGGGATATCCGCCGGTCCAACGGGTCGTAGCCGTACTGAACGACTCGGACCAGCGTGTTGTTCTCGTCATAGGTTTCGACCTGGATCAGGCGGTTGCGGTGATCCCAGGCATAGCGATCCACCGTGTTGTCATCGACGTTGGTCGACGTGATTAGATTTCCTTCGTCGTCATACTCATACGCCAGATCTCCTGCCGACAGCAGTTCGTTTTGATCGTCGGTTTGGTAGGCGGTTCCGTGATGCGTCGACGCGATCCGTTGTCCGTTGGCGCCGTAATCATAGATTTCGTCGTCCAGTTCGGTCGCGGTATGCGTTACCGACGTTAGCTGATATTGATCGTCATAGGAATAGATGGCGTCATCAAAGGTGCCGGAGATGAGTTCAATATTGCCCGCGATATCGTAGTCCAGGTCATACTCGCTGATCGCAGAACCGGAATTGACGTGTCGCAGCACATCCAGAAATCCGCGACTGTCGTAGGTCAACGTCGTATCCAGCAAGCTCTGTGAGCTGCGATCGTCATAGCGTTCAATTCGGGAGATCGATGCGAGTCCGGTCGCGTACTCAAATCTTACTTCTTTGTTGGTAACGGCGGTTCCGGTTTGACGAATGCTCTCCATCCGATCGGTAGCGGCCTGGTACGAATAAGTTTCCGTCAGTAGTGGACTTGCGGTACCGACACGGACTGATTGTTGCGCGGTTTGCCCAAGGATATTGCGGGTGTAGGAGACTTCGATGGGATCGATTCCGGGGACGGCATCGGTCGTTTCGCTGGAGGGATTACCGAGTACATCGCCGCTCAGTTGATAGGAGACCGAAGAGTTCGGGTCCGTGGTGGATATCAATCGTCCGCCGGCGTCGTAAACATTGTTGACTTCAAAAATGACATCGTGGTTGTCATCCAGCCATCGTTCGCGGAGCACTTGATTGCGACCGTTGTAGGTATACAAGGTGCGGCGACCGTTGCGATCGGTGGTTTCAATGATGTTGCCAGCCGGATCCATGACATATTCACGAACGCCTTGGCTGGTGGTTTCGCGGATCATGCGATCAGTAGCGTCGTGATCCATGGTGGTCACATTGTCCGCCGAGTCCGTGACGCTGGTCAAATTGCCGGCGTCGTCGTACTCGTATCGCGTTGTTTCATCGAGCGCATTGGTATAGGTTTCGCGTCGATTGTGCAGGTCATAGTCCGAATGATCGATCAGAACGCCAAACGCATCGAAGGTCTTTGTCAGGTTTCCGTTGGCGTCATATTCAAATCGCGAGGTGTTGCCGTCGGCGTCGGTCGCGGTATCTCGGCGATCGAGCGGATCGTAATCATAAGTAAAGGACACGGATCCGCTGGTTTCGGCAATCAAGTTGTTGTTGGCGTCATACCGCATCGTTGCGTCTTCATCAAAGCGGCTGGTGACGGAAACGGCGCGCCCCAGCGCGTCGTAGATGGTTTCCGTATCCAGGTTGCCTGCGGCGTCGAAGTACTGGACCGCATAACCGTCAGCGCGGTTGATGTATTCCCATCGATTGACAAACTTCTCCGCCGACCCGGCGGCCGGATCGTCGGTCAATACTTCTTGCAGGATCACGCGGCCTTTTAAGTCATAGTCGCTGTTGGTTACAAAACCGTTTGCGTCGGTGGTCGAAACAATATTGCCTGCGTTGTTGTAGTCGTTCAGGACGGTGACGGTTTCGGGCGAATCCGGCGTGCCGACCTGTGCGTCAATTCTGACCAATCGATTTTGCCGATCGTAGGTGAAGACGTTGGTGTAAAAGTCACCGCGTACCGAAGTCTCCGACGCCACCGATCCGAGTTCGGTGTAGGAGACCTTTCGCACCAATTTGTCTTCGTATCCCGGAGTTGGGATACCGGGCTCGCCGGGGACACCGGCAGGCATATGAACTTCGGTCAGTCGATTTAAATTATCGTAAAAATAGTTAACGGTGAAATACTGACCCCGGGGATCGGTTTCGGCGACCAAGTTGCCCAGGACGTCATACTGCATCGTGTAGGTCAACGCTTCGTCTGTTTCCGCAGCCTTGGTGGACGCGATCAACAGGTTTCGCGCATCAAAGCGGTTAACCGTTTTGATACCGCGCGGATCGACCGCTTCGATCGGATTACCGACCGCGTCGTATTTAGTCGTGGCGGTGTTTCCAATTTCATCGGTGTGTTCAACGATTCGTCCCAAACCATCCAGAACGGTGGTGGATTCGTAACCTCTGGGGTTCGTATCAATGCGTTTGCTGCCGCCGGATTCATAGCGACTAAATGATTCGTGCTCCAATGCATCGACGGTCAGAACGTTACGATCCAGTTTGTCATAGCGGAATTGTGTCTGTCCGAGCGTGGTTGTTAGCGTGATCAAATTGCCGAAGGCATCGTACACGGATTCCTCGCTCTCACCGATCGGATCGGTCATCAAGACCATCCGTCCCAGTAGATCGTACCGATAGGTCGTTACGTAGTCTTCGCCGCCGATCCCGACTTGTTGGACGACGTTGCCCATCGCGTCATAGCTTTTTCGGTCAATCACCGTGTCGGTTGTTCCGATGTCACCACTGGGGTATTCCGAGGTCAGCGTGCGGCCGGCAAAGTCGACGGTGTAACGACTGATGAATTGCTCGCCTCGCGGATCGATATATGCGATTCGGTTGCCGGCAACATCGTATTGGAACTTGTCGACGTGCTGACTCGGGCTTCCAAATTCACCCGAGGCTCGCGACGTTTCCACCGGATGGTTCATGGTGTCATAAATCGCGGTGGTCGCGTAGGCCGGTCCGCGCGGATCAATGTGACGGACTTGATTGCCGACGCCGTCGTAGTCGTACTGATCAACCAGATATTGACCTGAATCGATCGATTCGCCCGCCGGACGTCGTGTTTCCAAAACCAGATTCCGCGCGTCGTATTTGATGAAGGTCGTAAAGAATTCGCCGCGACCGTCGGTGGTGGCGATCACGTTGCCGACAAAGTCGTTCTGGTTTGCCGTGGTGTGGTCTTCGGCGTCCGTATGCGTCAATTGGAAATTGAGTGCGTCGTAGGTCCAAGATTGCTCGTGCGGCAATCCGGCTTGGTCGAGTGTCGGGCCAACCACCCGAATCAGGTTGCTGTTTTCATCGTAGAACAGGCGAGATTCCCGTCCGTCGGCATCGATCACGCGTTCCGTACGCCCCAAAGCATCGGGGAATACGGTTTCAATCTTGGTTTCGGAGAATTCATCCCCGAATCGTGTAGTAACCTCCAAGTTTCCGGCCGCATCATAGGAGTATTCGATGCGGTTGCCTTCCGCATCGATTTCCGCCGACAACAGCCCCCGCGGCGTGTATTCATAGCTGACGATACCGCGCTCGGTGGGCGTGTTCACCCAAGGCAACTGTATCGTTTTGGTTCTTCCGGCCGCGTCGTAGTCGTAAGTGGTAACCGCAGGTGCGCCCGGTGCGTTTTCGCTGCCGGTCGGTTGAGAGATTTCCCGCAGCATCCCTCGCTCGTCATACGTCATGGTCGACGTGTAGTAGGCACCACGAGGATCGACGACCGATGTCTGGTTTCCGGCAGCGTCATACACATAGGTGCGTACGGAGCGCGGCCCGGGTGTGTTTTCGGCGCCCGTGTTCATCGACTGACTGACGACGCGGTTTTTGGCGTCGTGGGTATATTCGACTTTAAAGAAGTCACCCCGGGGATCCGTGACGGATTCGACGTTTCCCGCATCGTCATGCGTGTACTTGGTGACAAGAACTTGTTCACTTTCGGCGGCATCGAATGTGTTGACATGAGTTTCCATCAACCGGTGCAGGTCATCATATTTGAACTCCGTCCAATAGCGGTCACCGCGCGGGTCGACTTGGCGTACCAGGTTTCCGACTGCATCGTATTTGAACTGTGTGACGGCAAAGAGTTCTCCCTGTTCACCGGCCTGTCGGGTTTCAAGCTTCTGATGCCCCAGCCGATCGTAGTCATAGGTTGTCATATAGCCGCGGGCGTCAATCATTTCCGTCAAGTTGCCGACCGGATCGTAGTCGCGTTTTACAACATTACCCGCTGCATCGGTGCGTTCTTTCAGCCGGCTCAGCGAATCGTAGACTCGCGTGGTAATAATTTCGCCCGAGGGAATTGAACCGTCGCAACTGGAGGCGCCGTTGCGTGGATCCCCCGTCGCGATCACGTTGCCCAAGGCATCGTAGGCAAAGCAGGTCGTGTAACCCGCTGTCGTCGCCGCATCGGGATCGGCCGGTTCAGTGATGCCGATCAGCTGATTCAGCCCATCAAAGTATTGTGTCACCAGGTAGGTGTCGTCGGATTCACCACTACTTTCCGGCCCACGAATTTCCGTTCGGTTGCCGACAGCGTCGTATTCGTAGTAGGCTGTGAAATCCAAAGCGTCGGTTTCGCTTGTGACACGACCGGCGGCATCATAGGTGAAGGTCGTTTTCCATTCGACGTTTCGCGGATCGGAAACCGAGGTCATGTTTCCGGCATCGTCGTATTCGGTAACGATCTCGTAGGGTACCGGATTGTCGGAGGTGCCGCTTGGACCAAATTCCTTGACGAGGCGACCGACTTTGTCGTAATCGTAATTCGTTGTATAGAAGTCGCCTCGGGGATCGGTCTGGGACATCAGATTTCCGGCGGCGTCATAGACAAACCGATCGACCAATCCATTTCGCGTCCGTGTCTCCATGTGTTTCAGATCGTCGTAGCCGAATTCAATGCGCAGACCGGTGGGATCGATGTTGGTTTCGACCAAGCCCAGCGGGTTGTAATCGGTTCCCCAAATTGCTTCTTCGTCGCTACCCGGTGCAATCTTACGTTCGATTTCACGGCCCAAGAGATCGTATTTGAATTCCGTGCGGTGGTCGGCGCCGCGGTCGTCGATCAATTGAACCAGGTTTCCAATCTGGTCATAATCGTAGCGGGTGGTGTTGCCTTCACCGTCGACGACCTTTCGCAATCGGCCCGATTTGTCATAGGTATTGATCGTCAAATTGGAATTGGTTGAATTTTGACCGCCGAACGTGTGTTCGTAGAATTGGTATCCGACGGCATCGAAATCAAACTCTTTGATAACGCCGGTCGGGTATTCGGCCCGGAACATGCGGTTGATCGGATCGTAGAAATAGGTGCTGGTATAGTCAGCCGCATCGGCACCGTCTTCATTGCCTCTCGGATCGACTTCGGTCAGCAGGTTGCCGACGGCGTCATAGGTGTAGGTGGTCATGTTACCGAGCGGGTCGGTCGACGCAATCATCCGATTCAGTCCGTCGTAATCCATCTCGGACCGGAATTCCGTGTTGTCGCGATTGCCGTCGGCGCGGCCGTCGACGGTTGCGATAACGTTTCCATTGCCGTCGTAGAATAGATGAGTGATTTCATCTTCGGCGTTGGTGATTTTGATCTGTCGATCCAACGCATCGTATTCAAAAAGGGTTGTAAATCCGCGACGATCGGTTCGGGTTTCGATATTGCCGTCGGGGAAATACGTGAACGACTCGGACGCGGCACCGTTGTAGGTGATGGAGTCGACGCGATTGCGGGTGTCGTAGCCGAATACAGTCGCAAACGGATCGTCGGATTCGGCGGCTTCGATCGTCTGCGTGGGATTGCCAGCCAGGTCGTGGTAGGTCCGCAAGTAATGTCCTTCGGCGTCAATCTGTAAACCGACCGAGTCGAACACGTTGTAGAAATACTGTGTGATGCGATCTTCGGTGGCATCATTTTCTTCGACAACTTGCGTCAATCGATCCAGGTTGTCGTGTTCAAAATAGCTGACTTCGACGGTCGGACCTGTTTCGGATTCAATCCGACCGCGACCGTCCAGCGTTCGGTCAATGAATACTCCGCCGGGCAACAGATCGTCCTCGTGTCGCCGTGCGGCATCGTAGGTAAACGTGGTTTGCCGCCCAAGTTCATCGTATTGATGAATCAACAAGTTATGCTTGTCATAAACTTCCGTGGTGTAGTATCCGCGCGGGTTCTTGATGATGCGGTAGCTGTACGATGGATTTCTTTCGATGCTGTAGTCCGGCGTCAGGCCGGTTAAGTCGTATGCGAATTGCGACACGTAGTTCAGCTCGCCGGCATCGTCACTTCGCTCGATCGGCCGGTTCATCACGCCGTATGCAAAGGTGGTTTGGGTTTCATTGCGATCGGTTTGCAGAATGGGGTTTCCCTGGGCGTCGTAATCACTGGTGCTGGTGTATTGAACATCCTGCAGGAAATTGGTGGTCGTCAAAACACGATTCATCGGATCGTAGGTCATTTCAACGACGTCGCCGGCCGGATCAACCGTGCGCGCCAGATTGCCTTCCAGTCCGTCGTAGTCAAAGGTCATCGTGCCGTCGGTAAAGACGGTCGTTTTCATACGCTCCAGCGTATCGTAGGTATAGCTGGTGACGTTGCCCAAGCCGTCTTCGACCGATGATGGCAGTCCGCTGGTGGTGAACGAAAATTTCTTGACGGTGCTGGTCGGGTTGCCTTCAGGGGCATCCGGCACGGTGGTTGTCACGGTGATCGCATCGCCCACCGCGTTGAGCGTGTGAATGGTTTCGCGTCCGTAGGTTCCCTGAGAGATCCCTTCGGTGATGCGCACCAGTTGATTGTTCTTGGCAAGATCGAATTCGTATTCCGTCTTGACGGCGACACCGGAATCGGGGCCGCCCGGAAAATCGGTGCGTTCGATGATGTTCCCAAAGGCGTCGTAGACAAAACAGACCACGTTGCTGAGTGCGTCGATTTCCGCGATCATCTGTCCGCCCGCGGCGGAGCGATCGAATCGCCGCACGACACCAAGGTCGTCTTCGACTTTGGTTAGTTGACCGAACCCGGTAACTTCGTATTCGACTTTGTTGCCGCGGAAATCGGTGTACGTCGCACCGGCGCGGTAACCTAACGTTTCGTCATTGTTGTGATCCGGATCAATGCCGCACTTTTCAGCTTCGGGTCGATCGGGTTCGGCACGACGTTCCGGTGAAGCGACGATCTCCAGTTTGGGCGCGGAATCATAGTTCGACGCGTCTGCAACCTTTAGAACGGCAAAGGATTGTGATGGAGACAGAGTGAATGTCTTTGCGTCGATTCGTTCACCGCCGTTAACTCGTCCGATTCCGTCGTAGGAAACCGTTTCGTTGAATTCGTCATCCAGGGGATCGTTGGCGTTGCCCCGTTTAAAGACTTGGGACGTGATCAATCCGGTCAGCGGCCGCGCATCGCGATCCGGTTCATACGGCAAAGAATCGTAATTGAACGTTCGAAACGTTTGGTCCGGATCGGTAATCTTGGTTAATTGATCGCCGGTGTATTCAAACCGGGTAACGCGCCCGGCCGGATCGGTAATCGATGTCACTTGATCGCCCGAATAGCCGAACGTCGTTACCAGTCCGACGGGATCGGTAACGGAGATTAAACGGCCGTCTCGGTGAGTGAACAGGGTTTCGTTTCCATGGCGATCGCGGACCACGGACAAACGATTGTCTGCGTCGAATTGATAGACCGTTCCGTCCAGCATTCGCCGTGTAAAGCGACCGTTGGCGTCCTGTTTCAGTTCGGAGTAGTCCAGTGCCAGCGGTGTGTAGGCCTGTCCAAACTCCTCAGGCGCCAGGAAGATTTGTTCGGTTCCGTTGCCGTCGACCAGCAACACTCCGCCGTCGCCTTCGAACAATTCCAAATAGCCTTCCAATCCCCAACCCGCTCCGAATGCGCCCTTGCGGGAGTTGACGACGGACAGCGGTTCGGTTTGGGTTTGAACACGCTCGGGAACCAGACGTCCGCCCTGCTCGCGCACGATTTGGTAATCCATCGACAGTGTGTACAGTCCGCTGGCAGCTTCACTGAGGTCAAACGGGATTCCGAGCCCATACTGCGAATCCCCTTCGACCTTACTGGGCAGTTTGGTAAAGAACGTATTTTCGGACAGTCCCGCATCGCGCAATTGTTCCAATACTTCGTCGTTCGGTTTTGAGTCGGCTTGGAAAACAGCATCAGCGTTCCGTGCGGACAACGAAACGGCAATTCGCGGATCGCCTGTTGTGTCAATCTTGTCGGCTTGCGGTATCGCAAAGTAATGGATCAATCGAGTTTCGGCGCGCAACGAATCGTAATGGAGATTCAGACCGCGGATTTGACCCTGCGATTGATAGGTAACCAGTGAATGCGTTTCGTGGAACGCGCCGGTTTGAATTTCTGCGGAGGATTGGATTCCGGTTTCGACATCGGCCGCTTGATTCGGAAAACTTTGCAGACTCGGGGTCTGGTTGTACGGCGTCGGCGAAAGGCCGATCAAGTTGCCTTTGAGTGTCGGTTGGATGCTGATGCCGCGCGGTCCGCGATCGGTCCCCAGCGGTGCGTAAAGGTTAGGAGGTCCGTTACCGAAGGGATCGATCGGCGGAACGCCATAGCCGACCGACGGTCGTTCGCCCGGTTCGTTGTCGGCAAAGAATCGGTAATCAGCGGCGATGCCGACTTGGGGCGAGACTGCATCAATGGGAACGGTCGACAGGGGCCCGCGCAGAATCGTCGATAGTTCCGCAATCGAATTTTCCGGCGGTTCGCCGTTGGGATATTGGCCCCACGGATCCAAAACGCCGCGTTCGGAATATTCTTCGATCAGTGAAATCGCCGAAGCCGTGTCGTACCCGAACACGGTGTTTTTGGCAGTGAACGATGCCAACGCGATCCCCGTGGCTGCGGACACGGCAACGTTGTCGGGGAAACCGGCTTCGATCGGTCGTGTTGCCGCAACCAACCGAGGCTCATCGACCAAGCTATCAAAGTCGCCGGTCGGTTTTCGAATGATCCCGATGTTGCCGCCGGCGACAATCGATTCATTGATTGTCGAACGAGATACCGGGACACCGTTGATCCAGTGTTCGAACAATGGGTTGTAGGCATCAAACACTCCCAGGCTGGGGTCACTCATCGGATCGCCCGAAGTGAATTTTTTGAACCCCGTAATTAAAGCGTAGGAGGGGTGTTCTTTGCCAATCGCGTCTTTGAACAGATTGGCCGGTACAAATTCCACGCTCTGCGCATTGCGGACTCCAAAGGCCTGGGTATCGCGTCCTTCGACCAATCTGGGAATTCGTCCAAACGGATTCAGGTCGACGAATTGGTAATCAAAGACTTCGGTTCCGCGTCGTAGTACCCCGAACCCTTCTCCGCTTGCCGAGCGATCGACAATCAGGAACACCCCGACTTCATCGGTTGCCGTAATGTCGTAGGGATTGGGGCCGACCTCCGTAATCGCATCGGGCAACTGTTTATCAAAGATCAAACGTCCGTCGATCGGCGGTGCCTTGCTTTGTTCCCCCGATCCGGAAACCAACTTGCGAGTGTTTGCGTCGCGAAGCGGGTTCAAATCGATGCGTAATACCTTGCCGGGCCGGTCCGCCGGAGCGCTTTCATAGATGGTTCCCGAAGGCGCCGTCACCATCAACGCACTTCCGTCGGTTTCAACAGCCAGTCCGCGCAATCCGCGGGGGACTTCCATCTCCGGCAAGTCAATCGAATCGACAAGTTCGTGGAATGTCGGCGAGTACGGGTTGATGTCGATCACGTAAACGATCGGATGCCGAAAGTCGGACACGAACAAATAGTGACCTTGGGGATCGACAACGGCATCAAACGGTTGTGCGCCGGAGGGCAGATCGATCGGTTGAACGCCGTCCTTATTCACATCGTCCGGAACTCTCGGATCATCTTCGGTGATCATATCGGCTTCTTGAAGCGCGACCGCATCGATGACTGCAATTTCGCCGGATCGCTGCAGCGTGACATAGACGCGGGTTCCATCGGGCGAAACAACGCTTTTGCGCGGCGCCAGACCATTGGCATCCACATCGGTGCGGCCGGCTCCCAGCGGAATCACTGCGACGACTTTCGGCACCAATTTGTCGTTGCCTTGATAAGGCTGTGTTGCAAACAAGTCATAGACGGTGACGGTATCGGCCCCGCCGGCGGGGACAAAGGCAAACCGGCCCTGCGTCACGGGGGTGACGGGATTACTGGTAAAGATCTGGCGGCCGAATTTACCGTCCAGCGGTGCGTTGTTCGGGCGAGTCACCGTGATCGTACTCGCCCCCACCAACACGCCTTGCGGAATCGGTACCGTCAAACTTGTGGCGTCGCCGGTCAGTTCGGAACCGTCGACGGTGTAATCCAATCCGCCGACCGGAAACACATTGCCGTCGGCATCGAAGGTGTCACGACCGCCGATTTCAAAGGTCACGAACAAGTCGGCCACGCGTGTTCCTAGCGGCCCTGCATCCGCGTAAGGACTTTGGAACAAAAAGTCCTTGCCGGTAAGTTTTAGCTGTGGTTCTTCGTTGTTCGAACTGATCACAATCTCGGCCGAAGTGATCGTCGGTGCCTTCAGCGTCGCTGCGATCAATCGAGGCTTCAGCGGGAATAACCCCTGCTGGATTTCTGCCTCGCTGACGCGGACGCGATTCGTTTCCAGCAACACCAAACCTTCCGGCTGGGCTGCGTGGTATTTCATGTCATAGTCAAACTCGGCTACCACCGGCAGGAACATGTCACCGAACGGGCCGGCCGAAGCATAGAACCGTTTCTCCGGATCGCCCGCATCGGGACCGGTCGCTTGATCAAAGCTGACCACTCCCGGGAACCGTTGTGCCGAATAGTCGTTGTATTGCTTTTCACGGATTTGAATATCGCTTCGCAGGGCCAAGTATCCCGACAAATCCGGTGCGGTCATCGCGTAGGCGGCTACCGGGCTGGGTTTGAAGATTGCCGACGAACCGTTGTTCCAGGTACGCGCCCCGACGCCGATGTTCGGAGGACTGGTTGTGCGCGCGATCCCGTCGGCACCGACAACCATTGAATCGACGTAACGCCAACTCTGTTCCACAACACCGCCTTCCAAAACGACATCGACCGGTTGCATCAGGAAAAACTCGTCGCCCGGTGAAGCCGTCGGCGGAGCGGGGATCGCCAAGCTGAGCGGCAGATCGGTCGCCACTTCGTCGCCGGTGATCGTTACCCCCGCAGCAAACTTGAATCCACCGGGAACGGAATACGGAAGATCGCCTTCCTGGACCCGCTGAACCGAAAAGTCTCTCGCAGCATCCACGGCACTGGCGGGAACGCCGACCACGACTCCGGTGCCGTCGGATACCAAGCCGCCGTCGGCACCGATCGAAACCGTACCGGTTGCCGCCGAGGCAACTAAGATGTCGATGACCGTTGCCCGTCCGCCGTTGATGACGGTCACCCGCGTCGTGCCTTCACTGACGGCGACCAGGTTTCCTTCGGCGTCAACCGACACAACGGAGGCGTTCTCGGGAACGTAAACGGTGCCCGTGACCGAGGGTGAGATGTCGATAATATCATCGAGCAAACGTTCACGAACGACGATCTCTCTCGCTTCGCCTGCGGTCATCGCATAACTGGTCGGGAACACTTCAACCAATCGCTCGGCACGCGCCCCCACTTCAACCGCCAAAGCCGCCGCTAACCCGGCAGCGGTCACCGTTATGACGCCGGTTCCTGCGATGCCGGCGGTAACGAGTCCGCGGTCGGTCACCCAAGCGACGTCGCCGGCGGTGCTGCTAAACGATGCTTCGCCCGGCAACAATTCGACCACCGAACCGTCGGGTCGGATCCCTTGGACGCTGATCAGGGCGACATCGCCGGGAGACATGAGTCGTTCGCGCGAGCCGATTTCCAATTTGACAAAGCCGGCAGCCACGGCCGACGTTGACATAGAGGTCGCGGCTGAAGAAAGAATTCCATCATTGGCGGCGACGTCAATGCTTCCGGTTTGACCGATGGATCCGGTGGAACTGACCACCGCCAATCCGCCGCCCAGGTTGCGAACATCAACTCCGGCGACGGACGAAGCTACAGCGAACAACGGATCATTCTCAGGATCAGAACTGAACGCCGTTAAATCAAGCGGCACCGATTGCCCGTTTCGAATTTCGATCGGCAAGGCGGGTAACACGATGACGGGCGCTTGGTTGGCGATCCATCCGAATGCACTTTCCAGTGCCGAACGATCCAGCGCGTCGACATCGCCGTCACGGTCCGCGTCGGCGGATTCCAAATAGTTCGCGTCGGTACGAATCGATCCGAACGCGGCAGTCAAAAGAGTCTGGTCCAACCCGTCAACTTGTCGGTCGCCGTTCAGGTCTCCTGCGGCATACAGATTAACGGTGTACGCTGCCGACGCCGCACCTGAAATCAACAAGGAATAGGTGCCGGGATCCTGGATGCTGTAGGTGCGAACGGCTCGCGAACCATTGTCCACCGAAGTGCCGGCCACTAAGTCGACGATCTGGCCCACCGCACCATCGACATCCACGCCGATCGTAATCGCACCGCTGGGACTGCTGCGAAGTTCGCCTGCGGTGATCGTGAACGCGTAGGTGTCGTCCCCGCTTCCCAGCGTGCCCGTGATCGGGACGGACAGCATTTGCCGCGTGCCGCCGAGGTGCGGTTGAATCGTCGCGACCGAATCGACCGCGCCGTCGACGTCGTACGTGATCGACTGACCGGCGCCCGACTTCGGACTGATCGTCGTCAGCCTGGAACTCGTGTCATATCCATAGAACGTCCGGTCGCCCGTCGACGCATCGATCACGATCGCCAGGCGGCCTTGATCATCGTAGCGATAAACAAACTGCTCACCCGTCGGCCCGACCAGTTCGCTGATCCGCCCGTCGCTGTCGCGAACAATCGTCAACCGCTCCCCGCTGGGCGCGACAATCCCGCTGTCGGTCACCCGCAGCGACACACTGCCATCGGCCGCCGTGATCCGCCCCAGCAAAAAGGTGTCCGACACCTTTTTGGCAGAATAGGCAAACTGTGTGCCGCTGGGGGAGGTGAGGGTGAAGACGGTGTCGCCGGCGGGGACGAGCGTTGGGCTGTAGGGAAGACCGCTGCCGACCACGTAGTAACCCGAACCCGCTTGGCGCAGGTTGGCGTTGAAGCTTTCCAGCGTCCAATCGACTCCCGCGTCGGCTTGCCAGGCGGGTGCGAAGGTGGTGATGCTGCCTGACGAGGTCTCCATCGGCGCGAAACTGAATCCGACGCGTTGTCCATCGGGTAGCGTCAAGTAGACCCGCGCGTCATCGGTCATCGCCGCAAATGCGTCATCGGAATCGCCCCCCAAGTCGAGCGACAATCGCGGATCGAGCAGCGGCAGCGTCCAACGGGTGCCGAACGCGGAATCTTCATCTGAAATCGTCAACGAATCGTGAACCCGCGTGATCGGAACGCTGATCCCGCCGAGCGTCACTGACAGATCGGTCGCCGATTCAAACAGCGATCCCGATTTATCGCTGGAGTTGATTTCGATGTCATGATTGAACGTCGAAGTCAATCCACCGAAATCACTGGCCGTGACTCGCAAGGTGTAAAAACCGTTGGCGAATTTTGCGGGATCCAGTTCCACGTTTTGTGTGATGCTGGTCGTGCCCGCACCGATCAATCGCGCCGCCCCGCCGCCTCGCGGCACAAGTTCGATGCGGTAGTCGGCCAGTCCCGTGTCGGAGATGCTGACGATCAGATCCCGCGGCTCGGTGAACACCGGCGGCGCCAATTGCAGCACTTCGATCACCGGAGCGGCGAAGTCGCTCGGGTCGCGCACATAGACCGGTTTGGTGATCGTCGTCGTGCGGCCTTCGGCATCGGTCACCACCGCCGTTGCCGTGAAGCGTCCCGGCGCGTCGGCGACGAACGTTCCGCGTCCGAGCGAGTCGAGCACAACCGGTGTGCCGTCGATGGACAACGTGGTGCTGGTTAGTTCGACATCGCTATCGGCGATCGGCTCGATCGTGATCGGTTGCCCCGGCGTGGCCGGGAAACTGGGCGTGGTGATGACTTGCACCTTGGGACCGGCCGGCTCCAACGAGGCGACGATCGTCAGCGGACGAACCGTTGACGTTTCTCCGTCGTCCGCCGTCAATCGCACCGTGAACGTGCCGGCTTGGAAACTGGCCGCGGTCCAGCGGATCACGTCATCGGCATCCAGCGTCGCACCGGCGGGCAAGTCGTTGGCGGCGAGCGTGATCGTGTCGCCATCCGGATCGGTCGCGGTGATCGGTATTTCAAGCAAGGTTCCGATCTGGGCGTTGCGCAACTGGGGAGCGTCGATCGTCGGAGCCCGATTCGTTCCAGACACGGTGACGGAAACGTCGACGGAGTCTTTCGCGCCGGACGGATCCGTCACGCTGAACGGGAACGTGTAGTTGCCGGCGGAATCGAAGTCGACGTCCCAAATCACCGTCCGGCCGGCTGGATCGAAATTGAATCCGTCGGGTGCCGCACCGTCAAAGCTGTAGATCAGCGTCTCGCCGTCGGGATCGCCCGCCGAAAGCGTGAACACCAATTGATCGCCTTCGCGGGTGAACAACCGCGGCAACGTACTGAGCGTCGGTGCCTGATTGGTATTGGTCACCGTCACCAGAACGTCTTCGCTGCGCGATCCCGCGCCGTCGCTGGCGGTGATGCGAATCCGATAGGTCCCCGCCTGGGTTTGGCTGGGCGTCCAGCGAAATTGCCCCGACTGGCCGTCAAACGTCGCGCCGCCGGGCAACTGTCCCACCACGCCGCCGACGGCCAATCCGGCTTTGAAGAACACCGGGTCGTTGTTGGGGTCTGACGCCGATGCGGTGAGTTGCAACGTCTGGCCTTCGGCGATCGTTTGTTGTCCGATCGGATCCAAGTTTGGGCGGATGTTGTTGTCGCGGACGTTCAGCGTGATCGTCCGCGTGTCGGATAGCTTCAGCGCGTCGTCGCCGTTGCCGCTGTCGGTGACCGTAAACGAGATCGTATGCGTCCCATTGTCGGCGGCCGTCGGTGTCCAGTTGAATTGGTGTCGTCCGTACACACCGGTATCGATCAATGACGCTCCGGCCGGCAATCCGGTCGCGGTGACGGTCAAGTCATCTTGATCGTCGTCGCTGATCAGCAGATCGATCAAGAACTGGCTATCGACCAGCGCGACGGAGTCGAAGAACGGAGTGAATCTCGGCGGCTCGTTGGGGCTGGTAATTTGCAGCGTAAACTCGACGGTCGATTTCAGAGGCAGCGGTCCGGTGGTTTCGGTGGCCGTCACCGCAACCAAGATGTCATCTCGATCACCAGGCTGCGGCGCAAGCGACAACACTCCGGTTCCGTCTCCGTTGTCGGTGAACGTCGCAAAGTCGGGCAATTGCGTGGCGCCGCTGAACGTGACTCCAAGTGCCAGCGGGGCACCTTCGAAGTCGCTGGCGGAAATTGGTATGTCCAGCGTCTGACCAACCGCCACGGACTGCGCAGCCACATCGACGATTTGCGGCGGGAAGTTTGCGTCGGCAACGGTCAAGGACAGCGTGACCGTATCGGTCGTCGGCACACCGGTCCCATCGCCATCGTCGCTGGCCTGGAACGTGATGTCGTATTGACCGGAATCATTAAAGCCCGGTGTCCAAGTCAATAACTGCGTGGTGTCGTCATAGCTTGCCCCGGCGGGCAATCCCGTCACGACGTAGGTCAGATCGGGAATGAAGCTTCCATAGTCAACGAAGAAGTCTTCCGTGTTGGCCGACGGGGTCACTGGCGCGACGGGGAATTCGGGGTCAAACGCCGCGACTCGCAACTGAAACGATTGGCCTTCAAAAATTTCAAAGGGATCCATCGCGGGGAATTGAACCGGACCGTTCAGATTATTGACCGTCAGTACGGTTTGCGTTTCGGCCAGGACGGTACCATCATCCACATACAGGTTCAGCTCATAAACGCCGTGTTGATCAAACCCCGGCGTCCATTCGAAGATCCCGGTATTGGGATCCAAAAACGCCCCGGGCGGCAAGTTCGGCGAGAGGTAGCGCAGTTCGTCCCCATCGGCATCGTCAGCGAACACGGTGAACGTGATTTCGTCGCCTTCATTGATCGTCCGCGACGCAACCGGTGCCACCGTCGGCGCGACGTTGTTGTTGGCGATGACGACTTGGAACGACACACTGGTTTCGACGAATCCGTCGCTGGTGATCAAGGTCACGTCGTCATAGACACCCGCTTGATCACCCTCGGGGCGCCAACGCAGGGCCTGGCCGAAGGGATCGAAAACGGCCCCCGGCGGTAAGTTGTCGGCAAAGTAGAACAGGTCGTCTCCGTCGGGATCAAATCCGCTGACGGGGACTTCGATCAAGTCGCCTTCGGTGGCAAAGACATCTGCAACCGGTGCGATGACGGGCGCGCGGTTGGCGCCCGTCACGTCCACGATCCAGGTCTGGCGTTTGTAAGCCCCCCTCGCGTCGTAGGCTCGCAATTCGAACTCGGCTTTCGGCGCTGCGTCGCGGCCCGGATTCCAATCGACAACCCCGGTGTTCGGATCAATGGTGGCACCTTTCGGTCCGCCGGCCAAGACGTAGGTGATCGTTGCACCGTCCGGGTCGTCCGCCTCGGCGACGTACTCGTACGGCGTCTGGGCGGTCGCCGCCAAGGCGGGTGCCGAAGCGAAGATGGGCAGCTGGTTCGGCGGCAACGTGGCGAGGATCCGCGGGTTGAAATTCAGGTCCAACAAATTCGGGTTCGCGATCGTGACGGTGTGCCACTGGGAATTCGAATGGGCCCCGAGCACGGTTCCGTCCGCCAAGACTTGATAGCCATTGGCGCCGGCGGGTTGGTCGTCGTGGTCAAAAAAGACGACGGTATTGTCACCGAGATCATCGAAGACCACATTGATCGGACCGGCAATATCAAAATCGGCCGAATTGGAAACCATCACGTCAAACAACAACGTGCCGTCGGCGCGGTTGATGCGGGTGTTGGAATACGAGACGCGCGTCGAAATTGAAACGTCTTCGAACACGCGGAAGGTGGTGGTGAAACCGCTGCCCCCGATCGGGATGCCCTGTTCACTTTCCACCGTCGACGACACCGTCAACTCGTATTCAGCCGGCGAGAGCGTTTCAAACAGCAACTGTGACGATCGTGTCGCCTTGTCGTAGCGGACCGCGCCGATGTTGACGGTCTCCCCCGTCTCGTTGTTCCTGAGCGTGTAGTTGGCAGGATTGTTGCCGCCGGCCGGATCGGAAACGTTGTTGGTCAGTGCGACATCGAACACCAACTCGGCTCGATTCATGCCGTCGCCGATCCTTGTTTCGATCACACGGGGAGCCGCGACGGTAAAGAACACGTCGACTTGATTGCCCCGCGTGACCAAGAATCGTCCGTCGCTGATCGGCTGGATTCCCTCGACACGTCCGCGGCCACCGGTGGCGATTTTGGTTTGCCGCAGCGACAGTGGGTCGAGCACGGTGACGCTGCCTTCGGTTTCATGGCCGACCAGCAACGCCCCTTCCAGGATCGATCCCACGGGACCAAACGCGATCGATTCGGCGCCGCCGCTGACCGTTGCGATGCGTTCGGCGCGACCGCGGAAATCAAATCGCAACACCTCGCCGCCTTCGGGCCAGGCTGTGCCGTACAGTGTCCCGTCGGCGGCAACGGCCAACGAATCGACGCGGATTTCGCTAAACGGCGTCAACTTGCGGGTCGCCGTGTCGAACCGGCTGATCCCACCGGTGGTCGAAACATAGAGTGCCGTTTCACCGGGGATCGCCGCGATCCCCAACGCAATCCCCGCCCCGATCCGATCCAGCACCGCACCGGTATTGGGATCCAATTGCAACAGCCCTTCGCCACCGGTCGACGCCCACAGCTGTCCCGACGCATCAAACACCAGTTCATAAATCGGCGTGGTCGTGGGATAGGCTTCCAGCCTGTCGAGCGCGTTGGATGACAGGCTAGAAGCCTGTCCCACTTTATACAACTCATTCCTGCCGGCACCGCCGGACAGATAAATCGTCCCATCGGGTCCGACCGCCATCGCCAGTGCCCCGATCCCCGCACCGCTTTCGTCAGGGATCGTCGCAAAACGTTCCGCCGCCAACGGGCGAATCACCCGAGTGAATTTGCTCGGTTGCGTCGCACTGGTCTGGGAAGGGATTCCGAAGGCGGCTTCGGCGAACAAGCGATCGGCGACGGTCCCCGGGCGGGCCTCCGCTTTGGGGATCACCACCGGCTGGATCACACTGACCGACGGGGCGCTGCCGAGATTGATTTCCGGCACCAGTCGTGGCACGCGCACGCCTTGGGCGACGGGCTCGACATTGCCGGCGTGGTCAATCGCGCGGACCAGGAACAACGGTTGCTCACCGGATTCTGCTTGGTACAGATACGACGTCAGATCGGTCCGATACAACACGCTGCGATAGCGCGTGCCGCCGTTACGCGAGACCAGCAACGAATACGCCGCGACACCGCTTCCTCCGGCGTCGTCGGTCGCGGTCCAGGAGACTTCGAATTGATTTCCGCCGATTGCGGTCGTGGTGACGGTGCTGGTCGGCGCGAAGGCATCTAGCGTCGCCAATGAGACCCGGCTATCGACTTCGGCTCCGCCATCGATGATCGACCGAGCCGTCATTTGGATCTCGTCGCCGGTTGCCAGCGGATCATCATCGCCCGCCGCAACCACGTTATTGGCTGCCGCCCAGAAACCGACGGTCACCTGCTCGCCCGGCTGCAACAGACCGATGGCCGGGTCGACCGGTGGCAATCCGTCGCGACCATCGATCGCGCGTAGCAGGTACGACGCGACGCGGGTATTCGCATCCACACCGGCGGTGACTTGCAAGACGTAGCCGTCGGTATCGGTCAAATCAAATTCACCGACAAAATTCGGTCGTCCCGCGGGAAGCGAAATCGATCGGCCACCGAGTTGGATGTCCGCGACTTGGAAGCTGCGTTCGTCGAGCGTGTCATCGAGCGGAACCAGGATTCGGATTTCGCGTGCCGCGTCCACCGCTTCGCCGTCATAGCTCGTGCGAACGGTGTACGGCAGCGGCGTCGCAACCGGAACAAAATTTTCGTCTCCATAGCCGGTCGGTCCGGTCAACGACGTCGAATCGCCGAGTTGATTGCCAAGGTCATCGAGGTCAAAGGCGATTTCATCGGCAATCTCACCAAATTCAAACAACGGCGGGGGGCCGGCGCGCAGCGTGAACGTGACAAACGAGGTGGGGCTGGAAAGTCCACGATCAAAGTCATCGAAATCGGCGACATCCCCGCCCCCCGTCACGTCGGGCGTGTGACCGTAGAACTCGCGGATCAATTCGACAAACGCAGTCAGATTGTCACTCGCCGACGCCAGCGAAACGCCGGCCTCGTCGACGATTCCCGATCCCGTTTCACCGCCCATCAAGCCACCGATCACGCTGAAGAACGCGTTGATGTTCTGTGCCTGGCCGTCCGCGATCGGCGGCATGTCTTCGTCGCGCAGCAGTCCGCTATCGAGCAAGGCTTGCAGGTACAGGTCCGAAAAGGAATCCGCATCGCGAGCGACCGCAACCAGCGCCGACTGAGCCTTGCCCAAGAACGAAGTCGGATCCTCAATGTTGGCTGCCAAGATCGCGTCACGCAACTTCGCCGCTTCGTCTCGTTGATAGTCCAAGTATTCGGCCGACGTCATCGGCGTCGCCGCGGCTGCGACGTAGAAGTCGAATCCCAGATCCTCCAATTCGAACGGGCTGAGTTCTTTCAGAAAATTCGGATCGGTTTCCAAGATTTCGCGCAAACCCGGATAGATCGTCACCGCCGAACCGACTTCCGTCACCCCTTGGTTGGGCAGATCGATTGCAACGCCGCGGGCGGTCAACACGCCGGCAAGATTCAAGTCCGGCTCGACACTGGCAAAATCGAACGTGCTGATCGAATCGAACAGCGGGGCAACGGTCGACGCATCGCCTCGCAAGCCACTGGCGAATTCGATCGCCGGTCCGGGGATCAGATCGGGGCGACGGTTGGGCGCATTGGGGAACGCGTATTCCAGCAACGTGTAAGGCGTGTCGACATTGGCCAGATTTTGAACTGCAAATCCATAGGCACCGGTGGCGCCCAGGTCGATTTGGCTGGGTCCACCGACGCCGACGTTCACCGCCAAAGGATCCGCGGATTCGACTTGAAAACGATACGGATCGACCGCCAACCGCCCGTCGGGGTGCAAGACTTGGATGTCGTACAACCCGCGGGGTGCATCGCGAAGATCGAACACAGCAACGATCTTGGTGGCGTCGATTCGCGAAACCGAAACCGGCGCCAACTCGGCCAACGTCGGTCGTACCAGCCGCACCGCCGCTTGCTCGGGGAACTCGGCTCCGCGAATCGTCACCGTCACGTAGCGATCGTCGCCGCCCGAATCCGGTGTCACATCGGTGATGCCAAACGGAATCCGAGTGGCGTTCACGGTCACGGGGTATTCCGAACGGGCGCGGGGATCGTTTTCTTCGACATCGATCCGAACGCCGCCGCGCGCGAGCACGAAATAGCGGCCGCCGAGAGTTTCGGGAATGATCATCGACTGATCGGCCGACAGATAACCTTCGTAGGCGGCATCGAAATCAAACGGCGAAGGCAGCCGTTCGTGGGCCGCGTACAATTCGTGCCGTCCGGTGTCGGTGGTGCTGTCCAAATCGACTCGTATTGTCTGTCCCGGCGTCATGTCGAGCTGGAACAACCGACTGACACCGACCGCCAATTGGTCTTCCAGCGGGATATCCAATCGCAGCAGCGGCACCGTGATGTTGACCTCGTCGGCCGATGCCGAAGCGTTGTTGCGATTATTTTCTCCCTCGACGACGTCATCAAAAATGTCGGTGCGAACGATGATCCGATAGCCGTCCGGCAGGACAACGGGGACTTCGAAATCGAGCGACGCCGAATAAGAATCACCCGGTTGCAACGTGCGGGCAGAAAAAGGTTCCACACGGCCGAGGAAACGATCGCCGATGTCCCACACGCTGTCGGCGGACAGATAAACCGAGTCGGCAATACGAGCTTGAGCCTTTTCGTCACCACGGTTTTCGACGGTCCAAGAAACCGACAACACGTCACCGACGCTGCCCGAGGTCGGCGCGGAAATGTCGATCACCTGCAAATCCGACGGCGGCGGCTGGACGATCAAGATCGGCGTTGCCGCGACGGTAATGTTGTTGTCTTCGTTTGTTTCGATGACCTCGCCGTCGGGATGGTACGCATTGGGAAAGTCGGTCGCAACGATGATGAAGTAGTCGCCGGTGATCCCACGTGGCAGCCAAGCGGTCTCGGTGATCGTGCCGGTCTGTCCCGATGCCAAAGCGTCGAAACGGCGAATCTGTGTGACGTAGTGGTCGCTTGACACATCGAGCAATCGGTCTCGCGACAGATACACGCGATCAACGAACGGCACTTGCGAATCCGGGATCACGCCCCCGTCGTTCGTGTATGTGTAGGTGAATGTGAAATCGTTGCCGACCTCCACCACGTTGGACGACGGATCGGAGGGATTGACGAAATCGACGGAATCGACCACTAAATCCGGCGCCGGAACAAATTGCACGTCCAACTGCACCGAAGCCTGATTGTCGCCTTCGTCGTTGAATTCCAAAACTTCGTCACTGACGCCGCGCAGTCGCGGCCAGCCCTCGGCGATCGGATAGGGCAACGAGTACAACGCGGCGCTTCGATCAGCGAAGGTGGCATCGGTTTGGGCAATCAAGTGGAACTCGCCACCGATATTGTTCGGCACGCGGACTTGCAGCGCCACAGCATAGCTCTCGCCGATCTCCAGCACTTCGTCACGTTGCGCCCCGCCCAGTTCGATGTCATACGCATCGGTCGAGGTGTCGGTCGACAGGAACACGCGATCGGCCCACTTGTCGACGCGCGTCGCCCGAGTCCCTTCGTTGGTGACCGTAAACGAGACGTCTAACAGTGACCCACTGTCGGGACTGGTGGGAACGCCCGACAAATTGGAAATCACAAGATTGGGTTCGGCGTACTCGATCGCGATGATCTGCGATGACGCAAAGTTGTCTGACTTTTGTCCGGCTTCCCAGGTCTTGTCGACAAAAGACTTCGGCCAATTCGGGAAACTGCTCTTTCCGAACGCGGTCAAGACGGGTTTGCCACGGGACAGTCCGACGTTGGCAAAGACGTGGGCGTACCAGTTACCGCTGCTGCCCGGCGGTGACGAAACGACCATGCTGGTGTTGTACGAACCATCGACTTCGATCGGAGCGTTCAACACCTTTACCGGTGATCCGACCAACAGTGCGCGACTGGCGTCGAACACGGGGTCTTTGGATAGATAAACGTATTGCCTGATCGATTGCGTCACTTCGTTGGTCGCAAAGTCACCGGCATTGCGAACGGTCCAAGAAACGGTGATCGGTTCGCCGGATTTGCTGGTCGGCGTTGCGGTGACGTTCTCGACCACCAAATTCGCGATCGCATCGACCACCTCGGCCGCGACCGACCCGACGTTGTTGTCGGTAAAGGGGCCTTCGTATACTTGGACCAGCGTGTTGGTCGGTCCGGCAAGGATCGCCAGCAACTCGTTTCGCGAAAATTGTTTCAAATCGCCGATTTCGGTTTCGCCGATCGGTTTGCCCGTGGCCACTTCGACCCGTTTGAGGACCGCCGCGACTTCTTCGAGAAATTTCGCTTCTTCGGTCAGCGCGATTCGTGGATCAACATTTGTCCGGACAAAGAAGTGGCTGCCCTCGGCCGACGGCGGCAGCGTGAATTCGACGTCTTGCGAGTACCAGTCGCCGGGATGCAATCGTCCGTCATGGGGGATGGCGAACACCAGTTGGTCCGAGGAATCAAACTCGCCGTCCTCGGACAGGTAGACGGCATCGGCCCAGTTTTCGCGGTCGGTCGCGACGGTACCGATGTTGTCAACGATCCAATCCAGCGACACCTTTTGTCCGCCCACGATCGGTTGGTCCGTGTTGACGTTGAGTTCGCGGACACGCAGATCCGACGGTGGTGTCAACAGAATGTTGATCGGCGTGCTGGCGTAATTGTTTCCGTCCAGATCGTTGGGCGCGTCCGGGTTCGTGTTTTCGGCAAATGACGCTTCATAAACACTGCGATAGCCATCGGCGTAGACCGTCAAGAAATACTGTCCGGTCAAACCCTTGGGAATGTTGACCGTCGCCTCGGCTTCATACGACTCACCGACCTGCAAGACACCGCCATGCCGATAGCTGCCGATCAATCGATCGCCGCGTGCCGAATTGGGGCCGTCCAGTCCGAGGGTCAGCCAAAGCTGATCGGTCCAGGCCCCCGGATCGGTCACGCCCGCACCGCGGTTGGTGACCTTGTAGCGAACCGTAAACGATGAATTGTCGAACGCATCGCCGGGACCGGCGACGAAATCGGCGACCAAATCCGGCGGCGGAACGGGATTGGCATCGATCGCAATGGCTTGCGCGTCGCGATTGTTCCCGTCGTTGGGAAACTCATCGACGGCGTTCCTGGCATCGGTCTCGACCAACACGAACCAGTTGCCCGAAAGAGCACGGGGAATGGAAAACGTCGCCGAACTGCTGTACTCGGTTGCCTGGCCCGAGGTCGTTCCGACAAAACCGAGCGCCGATCCGTTTTGCAGTTCGCCCAACAGAATCGCCCCCGACGTGCTGCTCGATGAAGACGACAGCCAGACGCGATCGAACCAGCGACTGCCTGCCGAGGGCGTGTCGGCGGTGCCGGCGTTGCGGACCGTGAACGCGACATCGATTGACGTCCCCGCGGTCACGCCCGAGGGATAGTCGCTGGTCACATCGACCCGCAGATCGGGACGCGGTTGAAAATTCAACTGGAACGGATCGGAGAACGAGGTGTTGTCCAGCTCGTTCGCTTCGAGCACCTTGCCCGTCACATCGGTTTGGACAAACAAGCGAAACTGACCGACGGCGCGGGGCAACTGCACCAGTTCGGTACGCGCGACCGATTTTCCTGGTTCCAGCGGATCAGCAACGGAGTAGCGGCCCAATTCAAAGATCTGTGCCCCGTCGGTCGATTGCAAATAGACGCGATCGGTCCAGCCATTCTCGGTGGTCCCATTGGCGTCGATCGAATCATTCAGCACGGTCCAACTGATTTCGATCTGCGTCCCGTCCTGGAATCCGCCGGGGGAATCCGGGACCGTGATCGATCCCTCTTGGACGACCAGATTGGCGGTCGGCGGGACGAACAACACGTCAACCGCGTCGCTGCGTCCCTGATTGCCTCCGCTCGCGTCATTGCCTGCGTACAGAAACTCGTAGGGACCGCCCGTGCGAACGAAGACGTAATACTGTCCATCCAGATCGCGGGGCAGATCAAAGGATTCGGTTCGCGTGTACGAGTCACCGACCGACAGCGCCCCGCCGTGGGTGCTGCTGCCGATCAAGCGCAAGCCGCTGCCGTTCTCATTTTTGCTGACATAAATGTAGTCGGTCCAAGTGTCGCGGTCGGTCGTCGCGATGCCTCGGTTGCCGATCGTCCAATTGATTTCTAAGGGCAACCCCGAGGTCGCTGATTGCCCACCGGTCACCGACACCGAATCGACAAACAAGTCGCTGTAGGCTGCGGTGGTGATATCGACGCTGTTGGCCGGCGAACCGGTGTTGCTGGCGTGGCCATCGAGTTCGTAAACGACATCGCCGCTATCGGTTTGAACAAACAACGTAAACCGACCGCTCGTCCGTGCGGCCAGGGGAATGATTTCCGTACGGGTGTAGGACTCTCCCGCCGGCACGGCGCCAAAATGCTGAAATTCGCCCAGCACCCTGTCGTCAGCATCGCCCAGAATTCCGTCACTGGACAAGACCACGCGGTCGGTCCAACCGGTTTGACGCCCGGGGCCGGTCCCGACGTTATCGACCGTCCAAGAAACCGTCAAATCGACGGGATCTCCGATCAACAAATCCGGCGCGACGACTTTACTGACGGTCAGATCGGCGTAGGGAAAACTGGTGACGTCAATCTCCAGACTGGCGTTTCCCGTCGCTTCTCCAGCGCCCTCGTTGACCGCATTGTCGGCGTCGGGGACGACGATCAAATAGTTCGTTCCGGAGACGCCGTCGGGCAGCTTCACCGTCAAGTTGTTTTGCACCTCGGCCCCGACGACCAGACTGCTTGCAACCGATTGCTGGCCCAAGGAGACATCGTCGCTGGACAGCGTCGGGTCGCCCGACAGATAAACGCGATCGATCCACGCTGTAGCTGCGGTCGCGTCGCCGTCGTTGCGCGTCGTCCAGTTGACGGTCAGGTTTTCGCCGCTGGTGGGTGTCACTCCCGCGTCGATCGCCACACCGAAGGAGACCAGGTCGGGAAGCGGTGTCAGTGCCACGTCGACTTGGGTGTTGCTCGCTGAGACGTTGTTGCCTTCGGCGGTCGGCTCGTCGACTCGATTGGTCGCATCGGTTTCGACCAGCACGTAGTAGTTGCCGATCGCGACGTGGGACGGAATCACGGGACTGGCCGACATCGTGTAGGACGCATCCGAAGCCAGGTTTCCCGTGTGGGTGTAGCTGCCCAACAAGGTGTCACCGCCGCGGACGTTGTCGCTGCTCAAATAAAGGCGATCGGTCCAGCTGTCGACGACCGTCGTCGCCGTGCCGTCGTTGCGGACCCGCCAGGTCACGTCCAGGGTGTCACCGATGAACGCGCCGGACGGAATGGAGATCGCATCAACGATCAGGTCCGCCGGCGGATCGGCTTCGGCGATCGTGATGGCGTTGGACCACGTGTTGTTCATCTCGTCTTCTTCGAAGACCTGGTTGCTATGGTCGTTACGAATGAAAACGTAGTAGTTTCCGCCAATGCCGAACGGAATCGATGCTTGGATGGACGCGGTGTAGTTTTCGCCCTGGGCCAAGTCGACGTCCTGAGTGACGCTACCGAGAAATCGGTCGTCGCTTCCGCCGTAAACATTGTCGGCAGACAAGACGACGCGATCGGTCCATGGTTTCGCCGCAGCGGCGCCGCCGTTGTTCTCGACGATCCACTGAATCGTCACCGTGTCGCCGTTTTGAACTTCGGTCGGGACGATCGCCGACGTGATTTCCAGATCCGGCGACGCAAAGGTGACCGTTCCGCTGAACAGATCCTCGATCGGTTCGCCAAAAGTCCCGTCGCCGTCTTGGTCCATCGGATTGCCGGCCAAGTCGGTGATTTGGGGACCGACCTCGAACGAATAGGTGCCCTGCGCACTTTGGGTGCCGAACGAGACGCGGACCTTGTTGACATCCATCGTGATCACTTGGCTGACCGGGATCACTCCGCCGGGTCCGGAAAAATTCACGTCTTGGGGCGTGAAGCTGCCCGCTGTGATCGCTTCGTCGAAGGTAAAGTCGATGAACGCGTAGGGTTTGGTGACGAAATCGGGGGTGTAGGCGGTGACGGTCGGTCCGGCGGCGTCGATCGTGAAGGATGCGTTGAACACATCTTGGGACGGTTCGCCGGCGATGCCGTCACGATCCTGGTCCATCGGCAGTCCGGCAAAATCATCGATGTCCGGACCGATGGCGAAGGTGTACGTTCCGCCGGCCAACTGCGCGGGAAACGACAGCGCATAGGAACGCTGCCCGATCGCCTGAATCGACGTTACCGGGATCACGCCGGCCGGTCCGGTGAACACAACGTCGTCGGTGGAAAAACTATTCAGCCGAACGGGTTCGCTGAACGAGATCTCGGCGGTGTCACTGCCCGGTCCGAGGGTACCGGTCGGTGAAAAACTGGTGACATAGGGGCCACCGCCGGCGACCTGTAAGCCGCCCACGTATCGGTCTTCCAACTCGCCCGGGACCGCGTCACCGTCGCTGTCCATTCGGTTTCCGACCGGATCGGTGATGTCGGGGCCGATGAACAATTGATAGTCACCGTCTTCGGTGGTCCGCTGGACGTTGACCCGGAAGGTCGTCGGGTCGACCTGCTCGATGGATGTCACCGTGACTTCGCCGCCGGGTCCGATCACACGTGCATCGGTGGTGGCAAAACTGTTGGGATCGATTGGAACATTGAAGGTGACCGTGAACTCTTCAAACGCGCCATTGATCGTGGTGGAGGGCGATTGGCCAACGACACGAAGCGGATCACGCGCGACGGTGATCCGGCTGATGTATCGGTCCTCGACCGGCTCGCCCCCGACCCCGTCATTGTCTTGATCCAGCCGATTGCCCTGCAGATCGGTGACGCGGGGATCGACAACCAACTGGTATTCGCCGTCGGACGGTTGCGGCGGAAACGTGATTCGAAACGTCGTGTTGGACGGATCGATCGACTCCGCGGACAAGATCTGGATCTTGCTGACCGGACGGACCGGATGGGTCGTCACAGTCAATCCGCCGTCTGATCCGACCAACGCAAACGTGCCGGAATCGAAAGTTGAAATCTCGCCTTCGGCCGCAGCCAGTTCGAATCCGAGTCCCCCCGTCTGATTGAACATCACCAATCGCAACGGATAGTCGCCCGCCGCGGGAAAATCGAATACGTGCAAATCCGTCGTGATGCCGCGCGTCCCCGGGAATTCACCGATCCTGCCGTCGATGTCCAATCGGTATCCATCATCGCTGGCGATCGCGAAGGTCCATTTGCCGGCGGTGGGAATCGTGATGGTTGCCTCGACATCCAACACGAGATAGTTGGTGTCTGTACCTAGCAGCGGTATCGATCGATCCGCCGAATAATTGCCGACCGACGAACCGTAGTTGATGAATGGCTCATTGACGGACTGCACCGAGGCATGACGTGAGACATCGTCCAGGACGGCCAGCGCGCCGCTGAGTCCACTGAAAACGTCGGTGGATTTGGTCACCGAGACGCTGAACCCATCGATCACGGCATCGGGGTCAAAGGCGTCCAATGCCGCCAGCGTTGTCGGATCAATCAATTGAATCTCGTCGACCGAGAGCGAATCGGGATCGATCGACTCGTTAAAGGTGATGTCGATCGATGAGAGAACCGTGCCGGTGGATCCGGCGGGAGACTGCCCGGTGACGCGAGGGCCAAACGTGTCGATCAGAATGGAGGTCTGGAAGACATCCTCGACCGCTTCGCCAGCTACGCCGTCGGCATCCTGGTCCATCAGCGTGCCCGCGGATCCCGACACATTCGGCCCAACAGAAACGACGTACGTTCCGGCGTTGCTGAGTCGCCCGGAAAGGGTGACGACCGCCGCATACTGAGTCACGCTTTGGACGTTGACGGCGGACACGGACGACGGTCCCGAAATGCCGATGTCATCCACTCCCAAGCTGGCGGTGTCGATCGGCCGATCAAATGTCACCAGCAATCGGTCTTGGGGAGTGAATGGATCGAGTGTTCCCGAGTCGCGCAAGGAAACGATCTCGCCATCGCTAACACTTCGCTCGACGATCGAGACTTCATCGATCCGTCCATCAAAGAAGCCGGCGTTGTTGTAGGTCGAACTTCCCAGCCGGACACCGGAGACCGACGGCAGATAGGGCGTGGCGACGGCAACGCTGCTCCGCAGCACCCCGTCGGTGTAAAGGTGCAACGTGCCATCGCGGAGCGTCGCCGCGACGTGCGTCCAAACGCTCTCCGACGCCGCGACGCCGCTGTCGAGCGTTTGGCCGTTTCCATAGATCGCGACGAAATTGCCATCGCTGATCGAGATCGACCAATCGCGGCCGGAGGATTGGCTGCCGACCAGCCCCACCAGCCCGGTCGCGGGAACGGTGTTCGGGTTGACCCAGGCGGCAAGCGTCCAGTCGTCCGTGGGAGCCCAGGCGCCGAGATTGAAATAGTCGCCATCGCCGTCGAGCAAGAACGAGGAACCACCGGTTCGCCCGGCGCCGTAGGTTGCGTCGCCCACCGGGGTTCCGTTGCGTGTGCCGCTATCGTCCAGCGCGTTGTTGGTCGCTTCGTAACGATAATGAATCGGCTCGGTCGTGGGCGGCAATTTTTCCAACGCAACCACGCGGGGCCCGACGGCTCGACTGACCGGCGACGTCAGAAAATTGCCGTAGTCGGCGTAGTCCGTGACGAACTGCCCGGCCGGATTGTCATTGATCATTCCGTCCAGCGCGGAAGGATCATTCGGGCCTCCCGAACTGGCCCACCAGTTGTTTTGAAAGAACGCGAGTCCCGGATCGGTCCCGTCGTGTCGCACGGCGATCGTGTTGCCGATGAAATTGCTGCCGGAAACACTGGCGGATTGCCCGTTGAGGACATAGACACCGATGTCATCCGGGCCGTCGTTGGCGATCAAATCCAAATCGGTCGCGGACAGCGTTCCGTCGACCACGGCGATCGCTGAACGGGCGGCATTGGTCGATTCGGTGGTCGAATCCAATCGTCCCCCGGTGTACGTCACGGTCGCTCCGCCCTCGATTCGCAATCCGCCGCCGTAAGACGATTCGACGTTTACGTTGGTCAGCGTCATGTCCGTGCTGACTTCGATCGCCTGCCGCTCACCGGACAACGCTCCATTGCCGTCGCTGTCACCGGCATAGCGTACGATCACGTTGGAAAGCACACTTCCCGGAGCGTCGAGGGCGATCGTTTCCCAAAAACCGGGATAGGGACTGCTGGCATCGCCGTCGCCGGTCACATCACCGCCGACCGTGTCATCACTGACGGCGGTGAAATAGATCGGCTCGGTTGATGTTCCAACGGCACGCAAGGCTCCGTCGCGGGCCCAGATGTAGCGGGCGGAATCAAGCTTGACCACCGTTCCCGCTGCGATGTCCAGGTTTGCCGGGTTGGACTCCGCATCGGTTCTCAGGGTGAGGTCGCCAGCAATGACGTGAATCGGCAGATCGCCGTAATCCCAAACACGACTTTGAGTCAGCGACCCCGCTTGGATGCCGATCCGATCGCCGCCAAGATTGTCACGGCCGGTCAGATTCGTGACGGCGGGATCCGCGTCGAGTTCAAAGTAATACGCGGCACCCACGTTCTTGAACACGTGGACGTTTTCCAGCGTCGGATTCGCCTCTCGGACATTGATGCCGCTTGAGTAACCGTGGGACACCGTGACGTCGGTCAGACGGGTTTGGGTTTCGGGTTGGTCGCCGCCGTGGTAGAGTTCGATTGAACCGACCTGTCCGGTTAAGATCCCATTGCCATCGGTGTCTCCGGCGTAGCGAACGTGGACGTTTTCCAACACATTGGATGGTCCATACAGATACAGCGATTCCCAATAACCGGGGAACGGCGTGCTCGCGTTTCGATCGCCGTTGGAGTCTCCGCCGACGGTGTCATCGGTTGCCGCGGTAAACAGGATCGGATCGTCCGCCGTAGCGACCGCGTTGATGGTGCCCTGTAGCGCTCGGAAGTAGCGTGCATTCGGGATCTTGATCACCGTGCCGGCGGCGATCGTCAATGTCACCGGATTGCCGTCGGCATCGGCACCGACCGTGAAATCTCCCGACGTCACGTGAATCGGCAAATCGCCATAGTCCCAACTGCGATCTTCGGTCAACGTCCCCGATTGAATCGCAATCCGATCGCCACCCACATTGCCGCGGCCGCTCAATCCCGTCGTTTGTGGATCCGTGTCGAGTTCGAAATAAAATGGGATGCCGAAATTGTCTTCGACATGGATGTTCTGCAGCACGGGATCGCCGCTGCTGAGATTGATTCCGTTGGAATACCCGTCGGAGATGCGAACGTTCGTCAGCCGCGTCTGCTCTGTCGGATCGTCGCCGGAGTATCGCAATTCAATGCTGCCTGTTTGCCCGCCTAGAATCCCGTTCCCATCGGTGTCGCCGGCGTAGCGAATTTCAACATTTTCAAAAACGTTATTGGGACCGTCCAAGTAGACCGCTTCCCAGAAACCGGGATAGGGCATCGTCGCATCACCGTCTCCTTCGGAATCACCTCCGACGGAGTCGTCCGTGATCGCCGTGAACACGATCGGATCCGACGGCGTGCCGTTTGCCGCGATCGTTCCTTGCCGGGCATGCAGGAATTGCGCATTCGACATTTTGATCACCGTACCGGCGGCAATCGTCAACGTGACCGGATTGCTCGCGGCATCTTGTCCGACGGTTAAATCGCCCGGCGCAATGTGCAGCGGAAGGTCGCCGTAGTCCCACGTCCGATCTTCGCTCAATGTTCCGCTCTGCAACACGATCCGGTCGCCGGATGCGTTGTCGCGACCGGTTAATTGATCGGTTGATGGATTGGAATCGAGATCAAAGTAGAACGGATAGCCAAGCGAATCTTCGACGTGAACGGTATCCAGGTCCGGCGCACCGGCACGCACGT
Organism: Stieleria neptunia; assembly: GCF_007754155.1. Classification (NCBI taxonomy): domain Bacteria; kingdom Pseudomonadati; phylum Planctomycetota; class Planctomycetia; order Pirellulales; family Pirellulaceae; genus Stieleria; species Stieleria neptunia. The sequence continues at coordinate 6,392,566 of NZ_CP037423.1, forward strand.
TCACACCGTTGGAATAGCCGTCCGAGATGCGGACATTGGTGAGTCGGTTTTGCAGCGCAGGATCGCGATTGTCGTAACGGATTTCAAAGGAACCCGTCTGTCCGCCGAAAACACCGTTCCCATCGGTGTCCCCGGCGTAGCGGACTTCGACGTTTTCAAAGACGCTGCCCGGGCTGTCCAGATAAATCGATTCCCAATAGCCGGGGAATGGACTGGTGGTGTCGGCATCACCGTTGGAATCTCCAGCGATCGAATCATCCGTTGCGGCGGTGAAGACAATCGGCTCAGTCGAGGTTCCGACGGCATGAATCTTTCCCTGATTCGCATGCAGGAACTGAGCCTGGGAAACCTTGACGACGGTGCCGGGGGCGACCGTCAAGGTGACCGGATTGTTGGCGTCGTCTTGCCCGATGACCAAATCGTTGCCAATAATCGCGACAGGCAACGCGCCGTAATCCCACGTCCGATCTTCGGTCAACGTTCCCGCTTGGACGGCAATCCGATCGCCGCCCGCGTTGCCGGTTCCGCCACTTTGCGAAACGCTTGGATCGGCATCGATATCGAAGTAGAACGGCACCCCGAGCGAATCGTTGACGTTGACGTTGACCAAGTTCGGGCTACCGGCAAACACGTTGACCCCGTTGGAATAGCCGTGCTTGATCACGACGTTGGAGAGTTGTGTTTGTTCGGCCGGTTCATCCGAGTCAAAGTACATCTCGATCGAACCGGTTTGACCAGAGAACGCTCCATTGCCATCGGTGTCCCCGGCGTAACGGACTTCGACGTGATCGAGCGACGTGTCGGGACCGCTCAGGTACAGCGATTCCCAGTGACCGGGAAACGGAACACCGTCCACGCCGGGCGTCAGATCTTCGCCGACGGTGTCATCCAGGGCACTGGTAAAGATGACGGGTTGTCCGGCTAGCCCAACCGCTTCGATTGCACCGTTTCCGGTCAGCCATTTCCCCGTTTCAAACTTGACGACCGTGTCAGACTCGATGGTCAGTTTGGATCCGGACGGAACCGTGACATCGCCGGTGACGTGGATGGTTCCCGACCAGGTGTCGTCTCCGGCCAGCGTGCCCGAGACTTCGCGAGCGAGAAGCCGTCTGGCTTCGAGCGTTTCAAGGTGGCTTCGGCGAGGTTGTTGTTTCTTTTTCCGGCTCTTCTTGGACCGAACGCCTTCGGTCTTGCGCCACTGGAACATGGTGTACTCGGCAATGATGTTGAGGGGTGGCGGCGGATGCCGCCTGAACTCAACAGCGATGCGCCACTACCCCGATTGGGAGCCCCCCTGCATTGTCATCGCAAAACTGGCGAGAATCAACACTTGTCCACCGGGAAAACGGCACGCGCCGGCGGAGCCGGTTGGGGTGGCAAGCAAGATGCTTACCCCACTTTGCGACTCGTTCCCGGGCTCCGCCTGGGAACGGGATTGCTCGGAGGCTCCGCCTCCGGAGTCCGCCGGCGGTGCCGGCCGGGGTGGCAAGCAGGATGCTTACCCCACTTTGCGACTCGTTCCCGGGCTCCGCCTGGGAACGGGATTGCTCGGAGGCTCCGCCTCAGGGGTCCGCCGGCGGTGCCGGCCGGGGTGGCAAGCAGGATGCTTACTTCACTTCACTTGACGCCCAAATGTTGCTCGATCACGGATTTGGCTTGCTCGCCTCCCAGGCATTGGTGGGCGCGCCAACCTCGCTCCGCTGCCGCCTGGACGTTTTCCGGCTTGTCATCGATGAACAGAATCCGTTCGGGACGCACCCGCGCGGCTTTTTCGGCAGCCTCGTAGATCTTGGTGTCCGGTTTCATCGACATCACTTCGCAGCTCAGAATCTTGACGTCATAGTCGATCTGCGAGACCGGCCAGGGCTGTTTTCGCACCCAGCGCCAGTGGGCGGGGCAGGTGTTGGACAACACGCCCACACGCCCGGCGCTGCGTCGGGCCAGCTCCACGACCTCGACCATCGAATCGATGGGCGTGAACATGTCGCTGATCGCGTCCAAGACCAGATCTTGTGGTAACCGTTTGGCGTCCAAATCCAACACTTGCCGCAGCGTCTGGGTGAACGAGCGGCTGGTGATCTGGCCGCTCTCGTATTGATCTTGCAGCCCACTGTCATAGAGGACTTCGCGGGCCCTGTCGGTGGAGATGCCCGCCAGCTCGGAAAAATTACGACAGGCGATCTCGGGGTCGAACGACACCAACACGTTGCCGAGATCAAAATAGACGAACTCAATTTGCATGATCTTCTTCGGTGATCGCTCGGTGGCGGAAAATAAACTCGACGATCGGCGCCGGGTCTTTCAAGCTGTGCGGGTGATGCCCGACCCCGGGTTTGTGGATGACTTCGATCGGCCCACCCGAATCGCGATACCGCTGCTGTAGGATGGCGGTGTTTTCATCCACCGGAACGACCACGTCGGCATCGCCGACGACGCACAGCACCGGGACATCAGCCGCCGCCAATGGTCCCAGTCCATCGATGGGATTGCAATGCGACTTTGGCGATTGCGAGTCCATCGCCTCGGCCTCGGTCAAACCATACGCGTTTAAACAACGTTTCCACTCGCCCGGGCTGCCGGCCCCCTTGCCTTTGCCGCCCGGCCAGCTCTTGATGTCGCACACCGGTGCATCACCATAAATGCATTGCACCTTGTCGGGATTCGCTTTCGCCCAGTTGAAAATGATCAATCCGCCGCGGCTCATCCCTTCCAACACCGGTTTGGGATGGAATTGATACGTCTCCGTCAGGTGGTCGTAAAAATCGTCCCAAATTTCAACGGCCTGGGGTGCCCCGAACAAGCCCGCCACATCGATGTAGGCGACGTGAAACCCCCGCTTCAACAACGCAACGTCAAGCTGCGGCTGGTGCCCGAAAAAGCGTGCCCGCCAGATCCACGGGTTGCCCGCGGCGGGCGATTGGGGTGCCACGATGATGCACTTTCGATCGTTGTGTTGAAAGTCATAGCGGGCAAAGGAATGGAAATCGGTCTGTTTCCCGGGAAGCTGCTTCCCGGAAAGCTCGTCCGCCCGCGCCGCAGTGGCGCAGCAAACCAAGGCGAGCATCACGACGGTGCGCGTCAGTGCATTCATATCACGATTCCGGATGTCCAAGGGTTGGAGACGATCGGCCGACGCAGGCTTACAAATCGCCGACAATGAAGACTTGCAGTTTGCGGCAACCGTGTGCCCCCAGCACCAACGACTGCTCGATGTCGGCCGTTTTGCTGGGTCCGGAGACGAAGACGCCGAATCGCGCCGAAAAGTTTTCGATCCGCTCGTAAGCCTGGTGCATGTTGGAAACGATTTGCGATCGCGGCACGACGATCGCAAGGTATTGGGCGATGAACAGCAACACGCGATGCGGAAGGCTGTTCCCGTCGATCCAAATCGACCCGTTTTCGGCGACCATGAATTCACCACGGGCGATCGTCCAATCGACCGTTGCCAAGTCGTGGGGATCGTCGATTTGCGTTGCGTCGATGGTTCCGGCGACCGAATCGGGTGCCAACGAGACGATGCGGGTCGCGGTGCGGAAGACGTCGATCTCCTCCAGCAAGGCGCGGACGTCGCGCTGCGAATCGACCTGGTGCGCCTGACCGCCGACCATCGCCAGCATCTCGATAAACGTGTCGATCGGTTGATCGAACTCGATCACACGATCCACATCGACGTCCGGCAACGGCGGGATGTCGACCTGTTTGGTGTTGATGCGATCCAGGATCGCCTGCCGCGCGTCGGTGTCGGCGGGTGTCGGTTTCATCATCTCGATTCTCAGTGGTTCCGATGGCTCTCGGTGGTTCCGATGGCTCTCAGTGATCCCGATGGCTCTCAGTGATCCCGATGACGTCGATGCCAATCGCGAAACGTCTCTTTCGGAGCCTCGGGAAGCTCGCGGGCGATCGTCCAAGTGTTCAAACGATGGTGGGTGGCCCAACGCGGCAGCACCCTTAGCGTGAAGCGTCCGACTTTTCCGACCATCCGAAACAGTGCGGGGAAGCGAAACAGATACGACGCAAACCGCATCGCAAGCCGCTTGGAGACCGGCAACAGTTTTTTGCCGACCAGTTCCCCACGCCACGCCAACAATTGGTGATGCAGCGGAATCTTGACCGGACAGACATCGCTGCACGATCCGCACAAGCTGCAGGCGTAGGGAAGACTCTTGTAGGAATTCTGGTCGCGGGTCGGCGAAAGCACGCTGCCGATCGGGCCGGGTACGGTGGCGCGATAGCTGTGCCCGCCGCTGCGCCGATAGACGGGGCAGGTGTTCATGCACGCGCCGCAACGAATGCAATGCATCGCGGCGCGAAACGTTTCGCTTTCCCGCAATCGACTGCGGCCGTTGTCGACCAGCACGATGTGCAGTTCGCTGTTCTCGTCGCGGGGACCGTTGAAGTGCGAGGTGTAGCTGGTGATCGGCTGGCCGGTCGCCGATCGAGCGAGCAGGCGGGTGAACACGCCGAGATCACGTTGCCGCGGCAATAGTTTTTCGATGCCCATGCAGGCGATGTGAACCCGCGGCAGCGACGTTCCCAGGTCCGCGTTGCCTTCGTTCGTGCAGACGACCAAGCCACCCGTTTCGGCGATCGCAAAGTTGACACCGGTGATGCCGATTTCGCCGGCGAGAAACTTGTCGCGTAAATGTCCCCGCGCCGCTTCGGCCAGGTACTTCGGATCCGACGCCCCTTCGTCGGTCCCCAGGTGCGTGTGAAAAGTGTCGCCGACTTCTTCTTTTTTGATGTGGATGGCCGGCAACACGATGTGGCTGGGGGTTTCACCACGCAGTTGGACGATCCGTTCTCCCAAGTCCGTATCGACGACATCGATGCCGTTGTCTTCCAAGTAGTGGTTCAACCCACATTCTTCGGTCAGCATCGATTTGCTCTTGACGATCCGATGCGTCTTGTGATCTTGAAGAATGCGGAGCACGATCTCGTTGTGATGTTCCGCGTCGCGTGCCCAGTGGACGATCGCTCCGCGGGCGGTCGCATTGCGTTCGAATTCTTGCAGGTAATGCGACAGATTGGCGATCGTGTGCGTTTTGATCCCCGACGCGGTCTCGCGCAGGTATTCCCATTCGGGCAACGAGGCGGCTTGTTTGTCGCGTTTGCTGCGAACGAACCACAGGGCTTGGTCATGCCAGCGGGACCGATTCGGGTCGTTGACAAATTCCTTGGCGGCAGCCGGATGCTGGATGATCGGGAGCATGGTGGCAAGTGGCTGAAGTAGTTTTGGGAAAAGTTTCGCGTAGCGGCTTGTTGGTTGCCAGACGGGACATCGATTCACGTCGCGCCGAGCGGCCGTCCGGACAGAATTTGGGCGACGTGCATGACTTGAATCGGATTTTTTTCGCGGCGAATCAGACCTTGCAGATGCATCAGACAGCTCATGTCGGCTGACGCCAGCACCTCGCTGCCCTTGCCGCAGTGATCGGCGATCCGGGCGCGGCCCATTTCGGCCGACACGTCCGCTTCGTTGACCGCAAACGTGCCGCCGAAACCACAGCAATCGTCGGGACGATCCGGTTCGACCCACTCGATGCCTTCGACCAGATTCAACAACTTGCGGACTTTGTTCTCCCGCGGCGTCATCGATTCACTCGATTGGCCGAGCCTCAGCTCGCGTAACCCGTGACAACTTTGGTGCAGCGAGACGCGGTGCGGGAATTTGACGTCCAGATGGGTGACCGCGACGACGTCGTGCAAGTATTCGCACAATTCGTAGGTTTTCGACGTGACGTGCTGAAACCTCGCGTCATCGGCATCAAAATAGGCGCCATAGTGATTGCGGACCATCGACACGCACGATCCCGAGGGACAGACCACGGCTTCAAAATCTGCGAACAGATCGACCAACCGTCGGGCCACGGGCGCCGTGTCGGCTTCGCATCCGGTGTTGGCCATCGGCTGGCCGCAACAGGTCTGGCCGTCGGGGTACGCCACGTCGACCCCCAATCGTTCCAACAATTCGAGCGTCGCGATCGCCACGTCTGGATACAGCTGGTCGATGTAGCAGGGGACAAACAGTGCGACAGTCATGAATCAGGGGCGATCGGGATGGAGGAAGCGGGGACCAGACGAGTGACCGTGGTCAGTATAGTAACGAAACGCGACCGATTTGTTCAGCGTGGCCATCTGCTGCCAGGATGAGCGAAAATTCGTTGAGAATGCGGAAGTCTCCAAGCTGTGAAGCATCTTTTTGCGGTAAGACGCAAGCGGGCTGTCGTTTTAGTCGGGATCTGCTGAGTCAATGGTGAGCCGCTGGCCGTAAGGCCTCGGGCAGCGTCGCAGTGCCCGGCCGCTTACGCGTCGCGGCTCACAAAAACGACAAGAACTCCTAAACGGCGTGGTTCGGACACGGTTTGCCGCGATCTTGTCAACAATCTTGGCGAACCCCTGGGAGGAAACGCGTTTCTGATCGACAATAGGACGATCGTCCATTTTTCTCCGGCGCAGCAACGGTTTGGCCAAAATGAGTGACACAGCCAGTCTCGATGATTCCAGTCTCGATGATTCTCCCAATATCGACGCACCCGCGATTGATGCGCCGACGACCGATCCCGTCCGAGCCCCGTTCGAGGTCAAATTCGCCTCGCGCGTCGATCGCTTGCCCCCGTACATGTTTGGCCGCATCAACAACTCGCTGTACCAGAAACGGCGTGCCGGCGACGATGTGATCGACTTGGGGATGGGAAACCCCTCCGACCCGCCCGATCCGGTCGTGATCCAAAAACTGCACGACGCGTCCTCGGATCCCGGCAACCACGGCTACAGTAAATCCAACGGCATCGCCAACCTGCGGCGTGAAGTTGCCGGAAAATACTATCGCAAATACGGGGTGCGTCTGGACCCCGATCACGAAATCATCTCCTGTCTGGGCAGCAAAGAAGGTTTCTCACACATGTGCCTGGCCCTGATGGGTCCGGGTGACACCGCGATGATCCCGTCGCCCTATTTTCCGGTTCACATGTACGGCGTCATCCTGGCGTCGGGCAATGTGGTCGCCCTCGACGTGGCCGACCCGGACAAATTCTTGCGGAACGTGGCGTACACCTGCGAGAACATGATGCCATCGCCCAAAGTGTTGATCGTCAACTACCCGCACAATCCCAGTTCGGCGGTGATCGAGCCCGACTTTTTTGTCGAAGTTGTGCGGCTGGCCAAAAAATACGGGTTCATGGTCATCCACGATTTCGCCTACGCCGACGTCGCCTTCGACGGCTATGTCCCGCCGAGTTTCCTGGCCGCCCCCGGTGCCAAGGACGTCGGTGTGGAATTCACGACGATGAGCAAGGGCTACAACATGGCCGGCTGGCGGGTCGGATTCTGTGCGGGCAACGCAGACATGGTTCGTGGCTTGGGAACCATCAAGGGTTATTACGATTACGGGATGTTCCAGGCGATCCAAATTGCCGCGATCGTCGCGCTGCGAGAAACCGAAGCGAATGTCGAGAAGCAATCCGCCATCTACCAAGGACGCCGCGACGTGCTGGTCAACGGCTTGCGTCGACTGGGCTGGAAAGTCGAGCCCCCCAAGGCCGGCATGTTCGTCTGGGCGGAAGTCCCCGAACCGTGGCGCAGTGCCATGAGCACAATGGATTTTGCGATGAAGTTGCTGGAAGAAGGCAACGTCGCGGTCAGCCCCGGCAGCGGGTTCGGCACCGCCGGAGAAGGTTACTTGCGGATGTCCCTGGTCGAGAACGAACACCGCCTGCGTCAAGCCGTGCGACAGATCAGCAAGTGTTTGGGGTAAGAAAGTAGGGCATGCTGTGCATGCCAAGTGTGACCTACACCTACTCGTTCCCAGGCTCCTGCCTGGGAACGCAATGCCGGCGAGGCTCCGCCTCGCGTTTGCATCCGGTGGAGGCGGAGCCTCCAAGACTGCGTGTTCCCAGGCGAGAGCCTGGGAACAAGGAAAGTAGGGCATGCTGTGCATGCCAAGTGTGACCTACACCGACTCGTTCCCAGGCTCCTGCCTGGGAACGCAATGCCGGCGAGGCTCCGCCTCGCGTTTGCATCCGGTGGAGGCGGAGCCTCCAAGACAGCGTGTTCCCAGGCGAGAGCCTGGGAACAAGGTTGATGTCAGGTGTCGATCAAATCTTCCGGTGACAAAATCGGGACGGCGTTTTCTTCGGTCTCCTGTTTTTCTCGCCAGGGTTTTCCGGCACGGTACTGCTCCAGTTCCTCTTCGAGTTGTTCGAGCTGTTCGTGCTCTTGTGCCTTGCCGACGTCGACCGCCTTGCTGCTCCACTCGATCGCCTTTTCAAAGTTGCCCATCTCGGCATAGCCCGCCGCGAGCGTACTGAGGATGTGGGGTTCCTGTCCATCGGTCAGTTCGACGGCGCGTTCCCCCAATTCGACCGAGCGGGCACCGTCTCGGACGCTGTCTTGAGGACTGGTGGCCAGGACCCAAGCGAGGTTGTTTAGGATTCCCGACAGGTCGAAGTTGGTGGAATCGTCACCCGCAACTTTGATGGCACGTTCGTAATCCTCGATCGCCTTGTCGTGATCTCCGACCGACAGGTAGGCGTCGGCTCGTGAGCGGAGGACCGAGACATTGGTCGGATCGCGGTCCAAAATCGCCGAGAGCACTTCGATCGCCTGCCGCGGCCGTTCGTCTTGCAAGTAGAGGTTGGCCAGCTGCAGTTTGCGGCCGTCGTTGGTCGGATCGCGATCGATCAACGTTTTCATTTCGTTGATGGCGTCGGCCATGCGGCCTTCTTCGATCGCGATCAGGCAACGGACAAAGATCGCCTGTTCGGCGGCGGCAACGCCGGGTGCGATCCGTTCGGCGGCCCGCAGGTCGTCTTTGGCGGCTTGCAGGTTGTTGCGTGCGACGGAGATTTCGGCGCGTTGCAGCAGCGAAATCGGATCTTGGGGTTGCATGGCGAGGGCTTTGTTCAGGTCCGCCAGCGCCTCTTCTTCTTTTAACTGCATGCGGTACAGGATCGCCCGCATCCGGTACAGCCCTTCGCTGGGTTTTGCTTCGAGCGTTTTGCTGAGCAATTCCAGGGCGTCGTCGACGCGGTCCAAATCGGCCAACTTTTGCACGACGGTTTGAGCGACTTGCAAATTGGTCGGGTCTTCGGCGAGCACCCGTTCCATGTCTTCGATCGCCCCGGCGACGTCTTGGTTTTGCAATCGAACCGCCGCGCGGGCCTGCAACGCTTCGCGGTTCTTGGGATCGTCCTTGATGGCGGCATCCAAGTCGGCCAGACGCTTGTCTTCGTTTCCGGGTCCCCAGGTCAACGCACGCAGCACATAGGCGGCACTGCGTTCGACGGGATTGTCGGCCAACAGATCGATCGCGCTGGAGGTCGCTGCGGTGATGGCGTCCTTGTCGCCACCTGGCAGCATGTTCAGTCGCGCGACCAGCAGGTAGGCTTCGACCAGTTCGGGGTCATTGTCCAGGGCGTCTTCAAGCGTCCGCAGCGCCTCGTCGCGCAACTGGATGGCGCGGTTGCGATTGCCGGCGGTTTGTCCCATCGCGGCGATCAGCTGCTGGCTTTTCTGCAACAGCACCGAGCCCAACATTTTTTTTGCGAACGACGCGTTTTCGCCGGAAAGTCCTTTCTTGATCGCCGTTTGCAGCAATCGTTCGACCGCCTCCAGCTCGCGTGGGCTCTTGGCGTCGAAACGCAAGATGGCGGCCTCGTCCAATTCATCCTGGCCGGCGTCGATTTCGTCGGCGCTTGCGTCGGCGGCATCACTCGTCGCCTCGGTCTCGTCGGCGGGCTCGGCTTGCGGCGTCTCGGCGTCCTGCGAAGCGGGCTGATCAGCGGTCTGCGTTGATTCCTCGCTCGGAGTTTGAGACAACGCGGGCGAAGGAGCGAACAAAACCGCGCCGCTCAGGCACAGCAAGGCGAGCAGCGTAAGGTGCTGGGAAGACGATCGTATCATCGGCGTGGGCTCGTGCGGGGTTGAGGTTAGACCCCTTTATTATGCCGTGCCGGCGAATCGATGCGTAGATGAGCTTGGCAAGAATCGCCCGATCAAGCCGACAATTCGGCCGACTCCAACTTTTCCACCGACTCTCTCATCGACTTCAATTCGTTTTCAAGTTCTTCACAGCGATTCTTCAAACGGATGTGTTCTTCGTAGAATCGATTGAAATCCGTTGCCGTTTCCTGCCAGAAATCGCAGGGCCGGAACCGCAGCTTCATCGCCCGTCCGCCGTCGGCCAATTCATTCAAGATGCCGCGCAAGCGTAACATCGGGCCGGCGAAGCGATGGCTGAGTTTGACGATGTCCCAAACGTAGACGGGATACAACATCAGCATGATGCACAACAGCGGTGCCTGGGCGCCGAATGACCGCGCGATCGCCTGTCCAAACGTCTGGTTGCCGGGGGCGTAAACCATTTGGACGCCAATCCCGATCGCCAGCAACGCCAAAATGGTCAGCGACCAATGCATCGACATGCGGCGGATGATGGACCACTGGACCGGGGGATCGATCAGGAATCGGTTGCGTTGAGACATAAGTGAATTTCCGGTTCGCGGGCGGTGCGACGGGCGTACGGAGGTGTGGTTTGGGGACGAGACTTTCCAACGCTAGCTCGCATTGGGCGGCCCCGCGCCGAAACCGGCACAAATCCCCGTGAGGGATAAAGGCCATCCAAGAATTCGTCGCCGGAAAACTCGACGCAGCCCCGACAACCGAATCAGACGGATCCGGTCCGCCGCAAATTGCACGCTCCGACTCGCTCGACGACCAGAAATCGCGAGGAATTTGCCGATTAATCGTCCTGTGTACTGCATTTCCGAAAACGGGATCGGCGGAGCGTCGTCGCCCGATTTTCACTTCGCGACCCTGTCACGGATGACGAGTCGGCTCATGCCAGGCAAATCAAATCAACCGCGAACCACGCCTCTCGACCCGCCCCATCCGCGTCGAGCGACCAGACGCAAGCGTCTGGCCACCACCGCTGCTCTGGCACTGGCCGCGCTGACCCTGTCCGCGGGCAACCCAACGCTGCCCGACGCCCAGGCCGATCATCCCGCCACGATGCAGCGTGTGGGACGATTGCTGGGGGTCGGTTGGGGCGATGGATACCACGTCTGTCGCGACGGCGGATTTCGGCCGGGGGCGGATCTGCCGCCGCATGGCTATGCCGACCGATTCGGCCACGCCGGATGTCGCGACGGCTGCGGCCAGATCTATCCGCCCGGCACCGGACTGTCCCAAGTCCACCGCGGGCTGCCCCATCTGCTGACCGGGCTGCCCAGTCTGCCGGCCGTGTCGGGCCCCGCCGTGTATTCGAGCGGCGTCGCGTCCTGCCAGGCTGGGGATTGCGACAGCGGCGGCTGCGACAGGCCCATTGCCGGGTTCAACCATGCCGAAGCGACGTTGCACCGAACTCCCCAACCGATGGGCAGCCGTCCCCCGGCATCCTGTGACGATGCGGGCTGCGATGCCGGTCTGGACGCGTACGAGTTCTCTGACACCGCGAATCCGGCTGCCGATGCCGGCCCGGCAAGCCCTGCCGAGTCGTCGGCTGCGTCCGATGACGCCATGAAACTGCCTCAAGACTGGCTCGTTGACCAAGACCTGCCCGTTGACCAAGACCTGCCCAGCGAAGCGGCTTCGCCGAGCGATCAATCGATGCCGGTCACCGTTGTCGCGCCACAGGTGGAAGAACCGCTGCTCGATTTTTCGGGCCCGAACCAGCTGCCCTTCGCCTCGGCCGCCCCGAACGCCGCATCCGCCGACACCGTCGAACCGCTTGGCGGCGAGCCGGATCTGTTGAACGATCAAGCGGTCGAACAACAACTGCCTCCGGCCGCCTATTTCCGTGGCGACGACGACCTGGGATTGGACCAGCCCGGCACAGGCGATCTTGAAGTGCCAGTTGTGGAGACGCCAGCAGCAGAGCAGCCTGAGGCGGAGTTGCCGGTGCAATTGCCGTCGGTTCAGATGGACTCCCCGCAGCCGTCGCAGACGCCGGCGGTCGAGTCGCCGGAAATCAATACACCGCCGGTCCGCTCCAATCCGTTCCTCGGTACCGGGATGCGTTCGGCCCCGTCAAAACCGCCGGCCCCGTCAACGGCAGGCCGTGCCGCACCGCGGGTGGCGACGCTGCCGCGTGCCGGCCGCGACTGGAACCCGATTCGCCAGCCCGATTGAGCCGCCGGCGAATCAGCCCTGGATGTCAACGCTGCCAAGCACGTGTTAGCGGTAGGGCGCAAATCCTCCGGTCGTTCACGGTGTCAGACGCGGGAAATCGATGCGTTACAGCGATTCCTTGATGTCGGCAAAACCGCGCAGCTCGTACGGAATCTGGACGTAATCGAGCACCCGGCAGAGGCCTCGCAATGCGACACCGAATCCGTCGGGGCCGCTGAATCCGCCGAACTGACCACCGCCCTTGACGTGCGGTTCCAGATCCAGGAACACGCCATCGGCGCCGCGGCGGGTCGCCCGCTGGTGAAGCTCGGGCAAGAAGTCTTTGAAATCGCGGAAGATCGCTTCGTGACCACAATCGCCGCGATCGGCGGGCACGAAATTCTCCAGGCTGGCCTCGTCGACGTGGTCGATCCGACCGGTGGGGGAGGGATCGTGATAGTCCTTGACGTGCATCCACCCCATGCTGTCCTTCATCGCCAAATATTGGGCGAAGGTTTCATCGGCGGTGAAGCCTTGCGTGACGATGTTGGCACCGTCAAAAATCGTCAGCATCGCGGGATGGTTGACTTTCGCCGCGATGGCTTGCAGCAGCGGTCCGGTTTGCCCGACCAAATTGGCTTCGACTTCCAACCCAAACGTCAACCCGCGTTTGTCGCAGGCTTCGGCGATCTGCCCGAGCTGGTCGGCGACCTGATCGAGATGGTCTTCCGGCGCCGAGCCCTTGGGATGATAAAACGCAAACCCGCGGATCAATTTGGCACCGAAGGCTTCGGCGCGATCGCAGGCCGTTTGAACGTCCTCGGCCAAGTACTTTTCGAACGGGATGAACTTGTTTGCGGTCCCGTCGTCGACATCTTGCAGTTTGACCTTGCCGATCGGCGAACCGATGCTGCTGACCTTCAACCCATAGTCGGATTGCATCTTGACCAGATGATTGATCTCGGCGTCGCTCAGCAACATCACATTCTTGATGCCTTCGCCGGCGTCAACGAACCGCATGGAGTAGTAGCGCAACCCCAACGCGGCGAACGCCGAATATTGCTGGACGGCGAGTTTTTCGTTGGCGGCTTCGTCCGCAAAACCACTCAAAAGGACGGGGATTCTGTCAGTCATCAAATTGCAAGCTGGGGTTGAAAGGAAGTTGTCGGGGGGGCGAACGCCCAATGCCATTTACTTTGGGTTTGAACGTGTTAGGGGAACGGCGCGAGCCGTCCGGTATCGGCGTGAAAGACCGGAGGGCTCGCGCCCTACCGCTAACAAAACACCGCGTTTGGCGTCAAAGTAAGTGGCATTGGCCGAGGGCCGGCGTCGGATCACGCTCATGCGTTGGCATTATCCTACGCTTGGGGCGTTGGATACTGGACAATGATATTGCTGTGCAGGCCCCCGCGGGGCGTCCACTGGCTCTCCACCGTCACACTTTTTGGCTGTACAACCGCCAGAAAGTCATCCATGATGCGGTTTGTCACGGCCTCGTAGAACATGCCTTCGTTCCGAAATCGCTGCAGATACATTTTCAAACTCTTCAGTTCCACGCACAATTTGTCTGGAACGTAGCTGAAAATGATCTTCCCATAGTCCGGCTGACCGGTCTTGGGGCACACCGAAGTGAACTCGGGGCAATGGTGCACGATGGTAAAATTGCGCGACGTGTTGGGATTGTCGAACACTTCCAGGATGTCACTAAAGTTTTCTGAATCACTCAACGCTATTTTCTCCCTTGGGTAAATCACAATTTTCGCACGCACCGGCCGAATCCACCAGGGGACCGGGTCACGCCCAATTGCTGGTCAGCGAAACCTTTACCAGCCGACAAGGCGAAGGCCGGCTGACCGGGACGGACAGCTTTTTCATCCGCACCAGCGGCTGCAATTTGCGCTGTTGGTTCTGTGACACGCCCTACGCGTCCTGGGACCCGTCGGGCGACCGCCAGACGATCCAATCGCTGGTCGAAGCGGCTCGGCAAAGTGGCGTCGCACACGTCGTGCTGACCGGCGGCGAACCGCTGCTACCGGCCGCGGTCACTGAATTGTCCGACGCGCTGATGCAGGCCGGGTTTCACCTGACGATTGAAACCGCCGGGACGATCGACAAACCGATCCCCTGTGACCTGCTTTCGCTCAGCCCCAAACTGGCCGACAGCACGCCCGACCCGCAGCAGCATCCGCGCTGGAGTCGTCTGCACGAACAGCGCCGCATGCCGCTGGATACGATGCGAAACTTGATCGACGCCGCGATCGGCTTTCAACTGAAATTCGTCGTCGGCGACGCGGCGCAATTCGGCGAGGTTCAAGACGTTTCCCGAGCGCTCGACGTCGACAACGAGGACGTCTTCATCATGCCGCAGGGCGTGACGAACGCCGAGATGGACGCCGCCCAGCGCTGGCTCCGTCCGCTGGCCGAATCGGCCGGCTACCAGTATTGCGACCGCATGCAAATCCGCTGGTTCGGCAACCGCCGCGGGACGTGAGCCGGGTTTGCCTCGCTGATGCACCCTTGGCCACCACTCAACCACTCGTTCCAAGGCTCGGCCTGGGAACGCAATGCCAAAGCCTCCAATGCCCGATTTGAATGAACCCACGGATGGCAGAGCGTACCCACGGATGAAAAGCAGCCTGGGATCCGTGGGTACGCCTTGCCATCCGTGGGTGTTCTCCGTTGCAGTGATACCCGGCATGCACAGCATGCCCTACGCCCCCGTTGTTACGCCAGGCGGAGCCTGGGCTGCGCAAAACCGACCGGTTTTGTGTTGAAATTGCTATTTGAGAATTTGACGGAATTGGTTCTCTTATATGCAGTTTTTCCGCGTCATGGAGGTTCAGTCATGTCTCAAGCCACGATTGAGTATAAGTCACCTGTTTCCAAACTTCTTGGTTCGGCACGCCGTGGACGAGAGAAATGGAAGAACAACGCCATGCAATCCAAGCGGTTGATTAAGGAACTCAAGCAAAACCTCTGCAATGCGAGAGAGAGCCGCCAGCGATGGAGAGGCGAGGCAAGCCAACTGCGGCGGCGCGTCGCCGAGCTGCAGAGTGAATTAGAGCAGTTAAAAACGCGGAGCAGCCCCTGAAGAATCGCCCGACGCAGCCGTCGACTCAATTGCTGCCGCCGGCCCCCCAACATTCTTTTTCGTTGAGTCTCGTTGTACTCACGATTTCTTGGGTGCTCCAAGCAACCATCAGCTATCGAGCTTGTGAGAAAATTGCCCGCACGCTAGGCACCATCCATTCTGGATTGTCTCACGCCCCTACGGCAAACACGATTCAGAACTGGACGCTGCGACGGGGGCTGCATGAATTAACGCGTCCCAAAGAACAGGCCGACGATTGGATTCTCCTGGTCGACCACACGATCCAATTGGGAAACGAGAAATGTCTTTTGATCGTTGGGATTCGCCTTGAACATTGGCTCAATCTCGATCGGCCTATCCGACTGAGCGATCTCTCGGCCATCCTGATCGAGATTGTCCAGACATCCAACGGCAAGATTGTTGCCGAGCAACTGAAGAAAGCTGCTGACCGAGTCGGTCAGGTCAAGGCCATCATTTCCGACCAAGGTTCCGACTTGGTCAACGGAATCGCTGGTTTTCAACAGGAAAGCGAGTCGACGATCGCATTGACCGACATGTGTCACCGAACTGCGACGGCACTCAAACATGTCCTGCAGAAAGACCCTCAATGGGATTCGTTTCTCGGGCACTGTGGAAAGACACAACCGAAAGCCAAACAGACTGAGCTGGGATCGTTGTTGCCTCCCAAACTCAAGGTCAAGGCACGCTTCATGAATCTGCACAGTCTGATCGGGTGGGCAGAGCGGATGTTGCGTCTGCTTGACACCCCCCATGAAGAACGTCAGCAACAAGATCGACTTGGTCGCCTGGAAGAGAAATTCGCTTGGGTGCTTGACTATCGTGAATCGATCGCAGTCTGGGCACGTCTGATGCGGATGGTCGACAAGACGTTAGAGCACTCACGAACAGTCGGTTTTAACGCAGACTCGGCTGCTTCCCTGGCTGAAAAACTTTCGTGTGATGTAGGCGATTGGCAGAGCCAAGCGTTTCGCGACGAGATCGTCTCGGCGATCGAAGAGAATTCAAGCATTCTTGCCCCCGGGGAGAGGTTGCCGGCGAGCAGCGAAATCCTTGAATCCTTGATCGGTAAGGGCAAGCAGATGGGTCGACAACATTCTCGCAGCGGTTTCACCCGCAACGTCTTATCAATGGCTGCCAGCGTCGCCGACGTCAGTGCGGAAGCCATTGAAACGAGCCTCGCCTCCGTTACCCACAAAACCCTATGCAATTGGGTGAAGGACAACCTCAGACAAACCATGACGATGTTCCGCCGCAGCGTACTACCGTCATCCCCAGGAACCGATACGGCCTAAATCTGCTATCCTTCTGAGTTGCAATTTTGCGCAGCCCAGGCGGAGCCTATTGCAAAACCCGTTCCCAGGCGGCGCCAGGGAACGAGGGCTTACGAGGGCATCAAACCGCGTCGACCGAGGGGACTTCGTAACCCGGGTTGTTCGCGTCCTTGACCAACACGTTGGCCTCGTCGGCCCGTTCGCCTTCGAAGCGTTCGGTGTCGGCGTTGAAGTTGAGCATCGGTCCGAGTTTGTATTTCGCGTCGCTGCCGGAAATTCCGACGCCTTGGGACATCACCTTGTGCAACCGCCCGAAGTGCTCGATCGCGTCTTCGTTGCCGCCAAAATCGCTGGCCGTTTCGCTGAACGGGACTTCCGCCCCCAAGCGGTAGGAGTTGTTCATGATGTGGCCGAGCACGCAACCGTAATGGGCATCCATCACGTTCCCGTTGGCCATCTCGGGATTGCCGGCGCGGACGGCGGCGATGAAGGCATTCCAATTGCCGCCCGGAGTCACGTCGCCCGGCTCGATCTTGAGCGGTTCAGCCTTGGAGGCCCCCGGACGCAGGATCTGGTAATTGCCTTCGCCGGTGATCACGCTGCCGTCTTCGAGGTAGTACTCGTTGAAGACCTGCCGTTGGTAGCCTTTGTAGTTGACGTTGCGAACGTTGAAGAAAACCATTTGCCCGTTCGGATACTCGGCCATCGCGAACATCGTGTTCGGGGTTTTGCCCTGATCGTCCCACTGAAAACGGCTTCCGATGGCCATGGTTCGCGTCGGGTGGGTTTGGTCGTCGTCAATCGCCCATCGCGCGACGTCCAATTGGTGCGTGCCCTGGTTGTTCAAATCTCCATTGCCGGTTTCCCAGAACCAGTGCCAGTCGTAAGGGACGTAGTTGGCGTGATACTGGTCGATCACCGCGGGGCCTTTCCAGTGTTCCCAATTCAGTTCGGCCGGCGGAGCACTGATCGGCTCGTGACCGATGCCGTTGCGTGGTTTGCAGCAATAACCGTAGGCGATTTTCAACCGCGGCAACTTGCCGGACTTCAAGGCTTCGTGCAGCCCCGCGACTCCCGCGTTGCTACGTCGCTGGGTGCCGTGCTGGATCACGACGCCATATTTCTTCTGAGCCGCGACGGCCACGCGACCTTCGGCGATATCGTGGCTCATCGGTTTTTCGACGTACACGTGTTTGCCGGCTTGGGCACCCCAGATTGTCATCAAGGAGTGCCAATGATTGGGCGTCGCAATCGAAATCGCATCGACCGTCGGATCATCCAGCGCCCGGCGGATGTCATCGATTCCCTGGGTCGTCATCTTGCCCTTCGCGCGTTTCTGGACGCCACTGATCCCTTTTGCCAGCGCCTTTTCCCACGGATCGGCGACGTAGGCCAGTTCCACGTTGGGCGCGCCCATCCAGCCACCGATGTGAGCTTGGCCGCGGCCATTGAGTCCTGCGACGGCGATGCGAACGCGGTCGTTAGCCCCGTCGATCGCTCCGCTGGCTTTGGTGCCGGTGATCAGAAAACTGCTGCCAGCTAAAAAACTGCCGCCGGCGACAGCCGACCCGGTTTTCTTCAAAAAGCTGCGGCGGGTACTGGGGTGGGGATTCGGGTTGCTCATGGCAAACAAGCCTTCTCGATCTCGGGAGGGAATGACTGGCAGGGGGGGACGGAGGCCGAAAGACGGCCGAACGACATATTAACAGCTTCCGAAGGGCCTTATGTGGGTTTTGGGGCACAAATTCGGAGGTAGACTGGGTAGATCGGCGACGATGCGTTGCGAATGCAGTTCAAATATCAACGTCGATAGGAACGTTTCCTCCACTGGGATCCCCGAGATGATTGGTATCGTCAAACGAACTTCGACGGCGGCTCATTCCACCGTCCTCCGCAGGCTTCCGGTCGGAATCGCGGTCGCCGGCATGTTGTCCATCCTGGTGGCCGGCAACGAGGCAAACGCGCAGTATTTCCGAGGCTTTCGCGGTCGCGGAGCGGTGATCGTCGGACCGCCGATTTTGCCCGCGCCGTACTACCAGGGAGGCTGGGCGACGGCCCCGGTTGTCGTCGGGCCGCCGAGCCGTGTCCGTGTGCAGACGCCTTTCTTCTCGCTCAATATCGGCCCCGGTTCGATCGTTCCGCCGCCTTATGCCGGTTATGTCGATCGGTACGAGTCGTACCGCCCCCGTTACGATTCACGTTACGATCCTGGTTATCGATCGCCGTATGAACGGGGTTACAGCGAGCCCCGATCGTCCGTCCCGGATTACCGGTCGCCGCCGCCATCCCAGTACCCACCAGTCGGGCCCGGTGCGAATCCGTCGTACGGCCAGTATCGACCGGGCAGCCGAGGCGGCGTTCCGGACCTGACGTCACCGGTCCAGTTTTCGCTGCCCGCACTGCGCGACGCCGCCGAAACCCTGTACCGCGCCCTGGCCGAGCGTCCCGACGACGGCGATGTGTGGTTGAAGTATTTGCAACCCGAACGCATCATCGCCGCGGTTGATTCTGGCCAGCTCTCCCCATCGATCAACGAATTGCACACCCGATTTCTCGGCGTGACGATGAACCCTGATCTGGTGGTGATGACTCGCATCGATGGATTCCAACGGACCTTGGACTTGTTGGGGACGTGGATCGAACTCGACCGAAACGCGCCCGCCGAGGCTGACAATCAGCCCGCCGAGGCTGACAATCAGCCAGCGGAAAAGAACGGTTTGTCACTGCCGGTACCGCCACCACCTGAACCAACCGAGGAAGAGTTGCCGGCACCAAACGGACAAATCGATCTTTAGACATGCCAGCCGATGACGCGCCATTGGTCCGGCTGTCGATCGCCTGTTTCATCCACTCGCTCGACGGCGGCGGTGCCGAACGTGTGATGGCAGGCTTGACGTCTCGTTTGACCCAGCGCGGGCATCGGGTCAGCTTGATCACCTTTGACGATGGATCCTCCGATCGACACGCGGTCACCGAGAGCGTCCATCGCGTGCCGCTCGCTCTGTCGAGCGATGCGAGGGGATTGTTGGCCAAATTCCATCAGGTTCGCGCGCGGCATCGCGCCATCGCCGACTTAGTGGACCGACTTTCCCCGGACGTCATCCTGTCCTTTTGTGATCGCACCAACGTCGACGTCTTGTTGGCGACTGATCCATCGGGACCGCCGGTGGTGGTTTGCGAACGCAGCGATCCGGCGCGTCAGTCACTCGGACCAATTTGGAATGCGGTGCGTCGACGCCAATACAAAACGGCGGCAACGGTCGTCGCGTTGACCGAAACCTCGGCACGCTACCTGCGACCGTTTTCCCGATCGGTTGCCGTGGTTCCCTCCGCCGTCGACCCGCCCCCGTTGACCTCTGACCGCGAACCGGCGTGCGCGCGAAAACAAATCGCCGGCGTCGGCAGACTGGAACCCGAAAAAGGATTCGATCGCCTGTTGATCGCCTTTGCCCAAGCCACGTCGGACGATCCGCAATGGCGTTTGGTGATCTACGGCGAAGGGTCACGGCGCGACGCGTTGCTCGCCCAGGCCCGATCCCTCGGCATCAGCGATCGATTCGAGTTACCCGGTTGGGTGCGCCCGCTTGCCGAACCACTCTCCCAGGCCACGCTGTTTTGTTTACCGAGCCGCTATGAAGGATTCCCGTCGGCCTTGTTGGAGGCGATGTCGCTGGGCATTCCCTCGTTGAGTGTCGATTGCGAAAGCGGACCGCGAGTGATCATCGACCACGGCCGTGACGGCTGGTTGGTGGAATCGTCGGTTGAAGGCCTTCGCCGCGGCATCGCGCAGCTCATCAACGACGCCCAGCAGCGTGAAGCACTCGGACAGGCGGGAACCCGAATCGTCGATCGATTCGGTTGGAACTCGATGGTCGATCGCTACGAACAGCTGCTGCGTGACGTCGTGCAGACGCACACGGTCCCCGGGTAGAGCGCGAAAGCGGCGTCAGGCACCGTTGGTGTCTAGCCTTCAGGCGATTCCCGGTCGCTGCGACGCAGCGACCTTAGGCGGCTACACGGACCGATGTACGACGTCCTTTCTAGTGCGTCGTCGGGAGTCCGACGGACGACGGCCCGGAAGGGCCATCGTACTCGAAAAACCGGTCGCTGCGATGCAGCGACAGTTGGCGGCTTAAGCCTGCACACACCAACGCTTGTGCCCGCGTCATTTGTGTCAGGCACCGTTGGTTTATGAATCGACCGAGGACTAGACCAAGATCTCGTCGACCACCCGCGCCGGTTTAACACCCGTTAGTTTTTGATCCAGTCCCTGGAAGGGGAACACCATCTTGCGGTGATCGATTCCCAACAGGTGCTGCATCGTCGCGTGGAAATCACGCAGGTGGACCGGCGATTCGGCGATCTGGTACCCCAGTTCATCCGTCGCGCCGTATGTCATGCCCGGACGGACACCACCGCCGGCCATCCACAGGGTGAAGGCGTTGGGATTGTGATCGCGACCGTGGAACCGAGTTGCTTGGCCGCCACGGTTTTCGGCCATCGAGGTTCGACCGAATTCACCGCTCCAGACCACCAACGTGTCTTCCAGCATGCCGCGGCGTTCCAGATCGTTCAACAGCGCGGTCATCGGACGATCGGTCTGCATGCACTTTTTCGACAAACCCTTCCCCAGCGATTCACCTTCGTTGGTTCCGTGGGAGTCCCACCCCCAATCAAACAACTGAATGTAGCGGACGCCACGTTCGGCCAGCCGCCGCGCCAATAAACAATTGTTGGCAAAGGATTCTTGACCGGGCTCGGTACCGTACTCCTCGTGCGTCTCTTTCGTCTCCTGACTGATGTCCATCGCGTCGGGCACGGACGTTTGCATCCGGAACGCCAGCTCATACTGCTTCATTCGCGTCAACGTTTCCGGGTCGCCGAAGGCTTCGTAGTTCATCTGGTTCAAACGGTCCAGCGTATCCAGCGCCAGGCGTCGCTCGTCGCGTGAGACGCCGGTCGGGTTGGAAACATTCAACACCGGATCGCCCTTGGACCGGCACTGAACCCCTTGATAGACCGACGGCAGGAAACCGCTGCTCCACAACGCTTTTCCCACGCGTGGTTGCCGTCCGCCGGACAGCAGCACGATGAATCCCGGCAGATCTTCGCTCTCCGATCCCAAGCCCCATGTCACCCAGGAACCGATCGACGGGTAACCGACGCGAGACTGGCCACACTGCACCATCAACTGTGCCGGTCCATGATTGAACTGGTCGGTCTGCATCGATTTGACGAAACAAACCTTGTCGACGACTTTGGAAAAATGTGGCAGCCGATCGGACACCCACGCGCCCGACTCACCATATTGTTGGAACGGGTAACGGGGCCCCAACATTTTTGGCGTGCCTTGAATGAAGGCGAATCGATTGCCTTCCAGGTATTCGGCGGGGCAGTCTTTTCCGTCGACCTCGTGCAACGCCGGTTTGTGGTCAAACAATTCCAATTGGCTGGGCGCCCCGATCATGTGCAAAAAGATCACGCGTTTGGCTTTCGCGGCAATCGTTCCCAAGCCGCCGGCGCTGGGGCTGGCCGACGCCGCACCGGCCTGGCTGGCCAACCACGCCGCGCCCAATCCGGCCGCGGATTGCTGTAGAAAGTGTCGTCGCGTTTCAAATTGCAGCCGGCGGGTGAACACTTCGCCGGCAAGTCGTTGTTCGATGCTACTCATTTCGTCAAAACCTCATCCAAGTTCAACAAGACGCTGGCGACCGCGGTCATCGCCGCCCGCTCGTCCGGTTCTTCGCCGTCATGCTGTTGTAAGATCGAATCATAAAGTTCTCGGATCGCAACCGATTCCGCTTGCTTGGCCTTTCGACAGGTCGCCAATCGGAAACCGTAACGAAGCTGTTGGTCGACGTCGTCGGCGGCCGCGATCATGCGATCGGCCAATGCCTGTGATGCTTCCACGAACGTCGCGTCGTTGAGCGTCATCAACGCCTGGGTCGGCGTGTTGGAAGGCAATCGCCGCATCGAGCAAAACTCGCGTGACGGCGCGTCGAACGATGCCATCATCGGATAGGGAATCGTTCGTTTCGTGTACGTGTAGATCGTTCGTCGATAGCGGTCCGGATTGTCGGGGTCGACCGTCGCCCATTTGTCACCACCTTGAAACGGTTTCCAAACGCCTTCGGGAAGCGGCGGATGAACCGGCGGTCCGAATGTTTTTTCGCTCAACAGGCCGGCGACGAACAGAGCTTGATCGCGAATCGTCTCGGCAGGCAAACGCCCCCGCGGGCCGCGGCTGAGCCAGCGGTTGGCCGGGTCGATTTCGTATCGTTCCGCGTCGACTTCCGCACTTTGACGATACGTCGAACTGAGCACCAATTCGCGCAACAACGTCTTCACGCTCCATCCCATCTCGGTGCGGAATCGGACGGCCAGATCATCCAGCAACCGCGGATGCGTCGGCGGTGCTCCGGCAATCCCGAAGTCCTCTTGGGTTTCCACGATGCCGGTGCCGAACAGTTGCGCCCAGAATCGGTTGACGGCGACGCGCGCCGTCAGCGGGTTCTCGGGGCTGGTCAGCCATTTTGCCATCTCCAGTCGCGTCAGCGAAGCGTCCGGCTCGACCGACGGCGTGGCCAAAAACGCTGGAATCGCCGGGACGACGGGATCGGTTTTTGTGGTCTGATTGCCGCGATCAAAGACCCGCGACGGTCGAGCAAACGGCTGGGGCCGTTCGACCAGAATCGGCGTGTTGATCGAACGGATCGACGACCGCTCGCGACGCAGCGCCGCGATCTGTTCGCGGGCCGCCACGCGTTCGGGATCCGTCAGCCACTCGGTGAACCCACCGGATTGGCTGACCGCAATCCTGCCGCGATGGGCGATCAGCGGAAACGCGCCCAATTCGACATCGTTGAACACGATCTCCACGTCCAGTCGGTCGCCCGGTTTGACTTGGGCCGGCGGATTGGCCAAGAAGGCGCCGGTGCGCGGGTGATGGATTCGTGAATAAGGCCCGAATCCATGGTTGGATTTGGGGTTCAAACTTTCGTTGGGCTGCAACAGCGGATCGGGTTCGTCGGAGATCACCTGTTCAAATTGAATCGCCGTTTCGGTCCCGTCTTGGGAAACCAGTTTGGCCGTCAGGTGGGTGACGATGAATCCCCATTCCGAATCGATCAGGGCCTGTTGCTCGTTCTTGGGGAAACCCGTGAACCGCAGCGCCGTGATCTGTTCGATCGACTCGTCGATCTGGCCGCTGATTTGAACCTTCGTTCTGGTTTGAACCGTTCCCGTCGTCTGGTACTCCGCGACCCCATCGACCGTTTTGGCGACGACGCGTGTCTGGTTGTTGGTGGACAGTTCCAGATCGGAAATCGGTTTCCAGAGGTCGTTGTCGGTGACCAGCTCGCGTGCGAGTTGCCACTCGGTCAACCACAACTGGTCGGCCTGTTCGTCCAACCGGAACGCTTTGTCGAATTGATCGTGATCCACGGGAACGGCCAGCGTCGGCAGATCGTTGCCCAGATCGCTGTCGGCGGTGTTGTTGAAGAACGCCAGGAACTGGTAGTACTCCTTGTGCTCGATCGGATCGTAAGGATGCGAGTGGCACTGGACACATCCGAACGAGACACCTTGCCAAGCTTGCCAAGTCGTGTTGACACGATCCATCACCGCTTCGGTGCGAAACGTCTCGTCATCCGTTCCGCCTTCTTCATTGGTCTGCGTCGTGCGGTGGCAAGCGGTCGCGAGCAAGTCCTCGAGCGTCCGATCGGGCAACAGATCCCCGGCCAATTGGCGGACGGTGAATTGGTCATACGGCATGTCTTCGTTGAACGCGCGGATCACCCAGTCGCGGAATTGCCAGATCGTGCGGCGGCCATCCAACCCCAGACCTCGCGAATCGGCATAGCGAATGACGTCCAGCCAAACGCTGGCCCAACGTTCGCCGAAGGCGGGTGAGCCGAGAAGATCGTCGGCGGCGCCCCGGTAAGCAGCTTCGCCGTCACGGCGGACGTCTGCCAAGAAGGCGTCGACTTGTTCGGGCGTCGGCGGCAACCCCGTCAAATCCAGTGAAGCCCTCCGCAACCATTCTTCCGGCTTCGCATCGGTTTGTGGCGCGAGCCCTTGCTGTTGCATCTTTTCGAGCACAAACGGATCGATCCGCGTTCGCGACCACGCATCGGATTCGGTCGAGCGGGTTTCGGCAGGCTGGGCTTCGGCAAGTTCGGGCTGGGTGAACGCCCAGTGTTTTCCCCACTCGCCGCCACCGTCGATCCAACGTTTCAAAATGTCGATTTCAGCCTCGTTGAGCGAGCGGCCGTGATCGCTCGGCGGCATGTGCTCTTCCTCCTCGGCAGGAAGCAACACGCGTTCCATCAAGTACGAGTCTTCGGAACTGCCCGGATCGATCACCGCGAGCACGCTGTCGGCATAGACAAAACTCAATCCACCGGCCTGCTTGACTCCGCCGTGGCAGGCAACACAGTGCTGGTTGAAGATCGGCCGCACGTCCCGATTGAAATCCACCGGTGGCGACGTGGCATTGTCATCGGCGGGCACACGCCCCCCCAGAAAGGAAACAAGCCCAATCCCGATACCTGCAATGAATGTGAGTAAACGAATCACGTCGCTCCGCCAAATGTGAACTTCAATAGAACCGATCGGTCAGTTTAACCGAACTGAGAAATTTGATCGAGCCGCACAGGCGATCAGGCTCGACCATACACCGTTTCAACGGCTTTGGCTTCGGTACCATCCGGGACGACGTTGTAGGCCGTGATCGTCAGTTCCTCTGGGCCGGTTTTTTGGTACCGCGTTTTCCAGCCCCATCGGGGTGCATGCTTGGCGACATCATACTCGCCGACCACCTCAAATCCGCTCTCGTTTGCCTGGCCCTGGGAGAACAGGATCGCATCACTCATGTGAAAACTGTCGATCCAGGCAACTTGAAATTGCTCCGAGACACCGTTTTGCGAGATCAATTCTTCGCCGCGCCGAGGCTTTCCTTGCATCGCGCCTTCGTAGGTGTGTCTGGCGAACGCGCCTCCGAAGAGCAACCGGATTTCGCCCCGGACCTCGGACTCGTCGGCCAGTTCGTCGGGCTCGAACCACGTCCGACAGGTGCCTTTCCAGTTTCCCGAAAGCCACTCAAATAACTCCGCTTTGTTGATGTCGCTCATGGATTCACCCGATCAGGTCGCCGATCACGGTCCCGTCGCGATTGACTTGAACGGGACGCCCGTCGGCGGTGTTTAATTCCAAATCACCATCGATTCCGATCAGATGATAGAGCGTGCGGACCAAATCGGCAGGGCTGATCGGTCGCTCGGCCGGTCGTTCGCCGTGCGCGTCACTTTTGCCGATCACTTGACCGCCGACGATGCCGCCGCCGGCCAGGGCGACGCTGAACGCACCGGGCCAGTGATCGCGCCCTCCACGCGGGTTCAATTTGGGAGTCCGACCGAATTCTCCCATCAGGATCACCAGGGTGGAATCGAGCAGCCCACGCTCGGAGAGATCATTCAGCAGCGCCGAATAGGCCTGATCCAGCTTCGGAATTTTGCCCGCCGTCCCGCCGGTAAAGCCCTCTTTCAATCGCAGATAAATGTCTTCGTGTGTGTCCCAACCGCGGTCGGTCACGGTCACAAATTTCGCGCCCGCTTCGACCAGTCGCCTGGCCATCAGGCATCCGTGTCCGATCAGGTGCCGCCCGTAACGGTTTCGATCGCGTTGTGATTCTTGTTGTAAATCAAATGCCGCCCGCGCCTGGGGCGATTGCACCAGTCGAAACGCCTGGTCGAAGGCCGAATCGGATTGCGCCGACTCAGATCGGGCCGAATCGGCCAGACGTGTTTCGGTCTGCCGCGTGAGTTCATCGACGGCGTTTCGAAACCGACGGCGACGTGTCAAACGATCGGGGGTCATGCCGACCGGCAACTCCAAATCCTGGACACGAAACTCCGGCCTGGACGGGTCGCCTTGGACGATGAAGGGCATCGTCGACTCGGGCAGGTAACCGCTGCCGATCATCCCATTGGGTTTCGCGATGGCGATGTTGGTGGGAATCGCCGTCTGGGACTGGGAAAGGTGTTTTTGAACCGCTGGCATGCTCGGATACGTCAACGCCCGATTCAGTTTGTATCCGGTCAACAAATAATGACTGGCGAAATTGTGTTCGCCCAACGGCGACGTCATCGATCGCACCAGCGCGACCTTGTCCATCATCGCCGCCGTTTGTGGCAATTGTTCACAGACCTCGATGCCGCGGACGTTGGTCGGGATCGGTGAAAACGGACCGCGGATCTCCGCCGGTGCGTCGGGTTTCAAATCGAACAGGTCCAAATGACTGGGGCCGCCGTCCAACCAAATCAGAATGCACGACTGGGCGGTGGCCGAATCATCGATCTGCTCCGTCGCGTTTGATTCGGCACGCACCTGCCGAGCCATCAGCCAGTCGCTGACACCGATCCCCAGCGCCGACAAACCGCCGACGTGCAGCAGTTCGCGGCGGTGAACCCCATCACAGCGTCGATCGGGATGACGATTTTTCATGGGTTTTGTCGCTCGCAAGTCAGCGTGTGGTTGGTCAGCTAGTGGTTGGTCAGGAAAGTTTCACTGGTCAGCAAGCCCCAGAACGCATCGGCGAAGAACATCTGGCGCGTCTGCCGATCACGCCATCGCCCGCCCGATTCGGTTGCCAAGTCGAATTGCTCCGCCCAGTAGCGACGTTCCGAATCGTTGAGCGGACGCGACAAGGTTTGCTTGTAGAGCGTCTCCATCAGTGTGAAGTCGTCCGGGTACGTCTGCAACCATTTTGTCAATCGGCCCTGCCGATCATCCAGCCGCCGGTTCAACAGGTCGCCGTTGAGAAAATGAAGGACCTTGGCGAGCGAACCGGAACTCAGCGCCGGCGTTTCGCAGGCCGCTTCGCGGTCGCAGCGACCGAGAATGTCCAGCGTTTCCGAATCCATTCGGTTGTCGGTCAGCCGGATGGCATCGCGTTGATCGTCTGCACCGTACACGATGTCGACGCCGGTGACGTCCGCGATCGCCCCGGCAACCACCTCGGCTTCCAATCCGCGGGGAAGAAAGTGCGAGTAGTACACCGAGTCGGATTGATTGGCCGGGCGTGTTTGCGACGTGCGGCCATAGGCGTCGCTGTTGCAGACCAGACGGATGATCGGGCGGAAACGAAACCCTCCTGCGATAAACTCGTCTGCCAGCGCGTCGAGCAACTCGGGATGGCTGGCGGGATTGGTCGCGCGGATGTCATCGACCGGATCGATCAAACCGCGTCCCATCAATTGAGCCCAGATTCGATTGACCGCGGCGCGGGCGAAGTACGGATTGGAGGGCGCGGTGACCCAGCGGGCAAATTCCATCCGACCGTCATCGTCGGCCGACAGATCGCGTGTCCCGGGGATCCGAGCAAGCGCGGGTTGCCCGGTCACCGGATGAGTCACCTCGCCACGCGTCGACGTGCTGACGACACGGCCGCGTTTCAGTTTGGCAAAGATCGCCGCCAGCCCGTGATAGTCGTCTTGGGTCCAGTGATCCAGCGGATGATCGTGGCAATTGGCACAGCGCAAGCGAACCCCCATGAACACGCGGGTCGCCAATTCAGCCAGCCCATCAGGACCGTTCCCCGATCGCAGAAAGTTGACGCTGCCGTCGACGTAACCATCCCCGCTGGCCGTCAACATCGCCAGCGCGGATGCGTTCCAAGGGCTGTCTTGGCGAAACGATTCGGTCAACCAACCGTGATACGCCTGACTGCCTTCGGGCTGCAGCGACTTGCTATCGATGCCCAACAGATTGGCCCACTTCAGCGCCCAATAGGCCGCAAATTGATCGGTCTTCAACAAGCGGTCGATCAACCGTCGCCGCTTGTCGTCGGATCGGTCCGCGACAAACGCATCCAACCGATCCGGCGAGGGAAGATGTCCGGTCAGGTCCAGCCAAACCCGCCGCGCGAATTCATGATCGTCGGCCCGGGGCGAGGCGGGAATCCGTAACTGTCGCAGCTTGCCATCGATCCATCGGTCCACCACGGAACCCGGACGGCCGTCACGGGTCGATGGATCAAGTTGCTGCGTCCCCAGCGGGATGCCCAACCGAATCGCCTGGACCCGATCCAGATACCGCGCGATGACGACGTGTTCGCCGCGACGATGGACCGTCAGACGATTTGAATCGCGGTCGATCGATACCGATTCGGAATCGTCCGAGGTGAGCGACGTGACGTCGGTCACATCCTGCGTTGATCCATCATCGAACCGGGCAACGACCGACACCGCGACCGAGTCGTCGGTTTTTTTCAGCAAGACGTTGGTCGGCGTCACAGCGAGATCCGTCAGTTGTCGCCGCTGCAGACGTTTGCCGCCTTGGGCAATCCATCGTTCCAGGATCGCGTAGGCGGGTGACGCATCGTCAAACCGTTCCCCGCCGCCATGCTCCATCGTTTCGGTGGCTTTGCGCAACAACAGACTTTGCGTTGGTCGGTCCAAATTAACCCGACGACCTTCCAATTCCTGCACGATGGCGATCTGGTCGTCGACCGGTCGGGAACCGAACAGAGACAGCTTGAACCCGCGGCGTCCGATCGCGGCGCCGTGGCAGGCCCCGGCGTTGCAACCGAACCGCGTCAGGATGGGAACGACTTGGGTCTCAAAATCAATCGCCTCGGTCGGCCCGTTCCCCCGCGCCCGCTCCCCCACACCGCCGGCGCAGAGCACCACCGCGATCATCGAAAACCGAAACAAGCGTCGGATGGTCAACACGAAGGAGCTGCCTCGCGAATGGGTTGGTCAGTCGTCAGTCGTCAGTCGTCAGTCGTCAGTCGTCAGTCGTCAGTCGTCAGATTTGAAACTTGAAACTTGAAACTTGAAACTTGAAACTTGAAACTTGAAACTTGAAACTTGAAACTTGAAACTTGAAACTTGAAACTTGAGATTTCAGAAACTCGACTCTTTCCCTCATTTCCTGCCGGCGTTCGGGCGTCTGCGCATGTTCATGGCTCGTCCGGGATAGGCCGCTTTTTGCAGTTCTTCCGCGGTGGGAGGCGTCTTTCCGAGTGCTTTGGCGAACTCGCCTGCGATCTTCACGCCGTCGGTCATCGAGGGTTGGATCAGCGCAAAATTCGCCAGCACTTTGTTGTCATTGGCAATCAAAACGGTCAGCTCGACGTTGCGATTGAGCCCGTAGGCGCCGGGCCCTTCGGCGCCGTCGATCGAGATTCCGACGGGGACTTTTAAATTCAACGACGGCCGCGCCCGAGTCAGGTAGGCTTCCGCTTCGGCCTTGTCGTCGTTGAGCCAAACGATGGCGGAGTAGGACGGCGGCTCTTTGAGCGTTTGGGCATAGTTGGTCAAACCACGGGCCAACCCCAGTCCGGGACGGGTCAGTTTGTGGACGAACACCAGCAACGTGGGTTTGCCTTCGGCGTCGGCGATCGCGTCGAATTCCTGGCCGGCGACGTCATCGTAAACGCCCCGCAACTTCAGCGGCGTCAGTTTCTCCCCAGGTTGTGGCCCGGAGAACACCGGATCGTCGCCGCGCGACAACGGAGCCGAGGAGACGCCGATGAAACCGACCGTCCACAGCGCCACAAGGACCAGCCCGGCCGACCTGAAGCGACGTTTCTCAATCACAGACTGCATCACAGACATGGCGTTTTCTCAACCAGAAGGGGGATCGGAAGAGTTCCGTTATACCCCAACCCCGCGGCATTGGCGACTTGAAACGTCAATCCGCCTCGATCGATTGACGATAGCTCTTGGGCGCCACACCGACTTGGGATTTGAATTGGCGATAAAACGTCGACAGGTCATTGAAACCGCATTCGAACGCCACCGATGCGATCGACAGATTGGTTTGCGCCAACTGGTGCTTGGCGTGGTTGATGGCAAGCCGACGGACATGGGTCAACCAAGTGGATCCGGTGACCTCCTGAAACAGCTTGGTGAACGCGCGGCGGGAGAGCCCGAGCGACGCTGCGGCGGCGTCGATCGTCGACGCCTCATAGAACTCCGTCGCCAGTCGCGCCACATAATCTTCGACGAGCTCGCGGTCGTTGCTGCGGCGGCCCCGCGAAACATCCGCCTCCGCGGAGGAGCCCCCCAGCTGCATCACCCATTCGACGATTCGCAGCGCCGAGGCGACCATCGAGACCGGTCGCGTCGCATCACCGCTGACCTGGTGATGCCGCATCCGACGAAGCTGTGTTGCCACCCGATTGGAAAAATGCGGATTTCCGGCGACCAAGCCGCAGCGGAGCCGGTCGATGAGCCCGCCGTCGAACGCGAACAGCGACGGATCGATGCAACAAACATACAAACTGCTGGCGGCATCCGGTGCATCGGTGATCCGGTTGGCCGTCAGCGGAGGTACGATCACCAAGTCCCCTGATTCAAAATGATACACACGATCCTGGAACTCCAGCACACCGCGGCCACGCAACACGTAGACCAGTTTCAGAAACCGGTGCTCGCGCCATTCCATCGTGAATTGCGGTGAATGGTGACTTTCCAGCACCAGCACGCCCCACTCCGGAAGATTCTCTTGCAGTGCTCGGTCGGTCAGTCTTTGTTTTGGCATTCCCAGGTTCTCATCGGCATCGGTCGCACCGGCATGCAAACGTCCCGCGACAGCACGCGTGCCCGATCTGCCAAACGCGGCGTAACCGATTTTCCAAGACAGCTTTAAAAGAATCGTCTATTCTCTGCCAATCTGAATTCATATTTGCCCGAAACGCAACTGGCCAAGACCATGAACCAAGTGGAATCGATTGACCCGATCAAGATGTTGAAACCCCGGCGAAAAATCACCGGTGTTTCGGCGATTCTGTTGCCGCTGTTGAGCGACCTTGCGGTGGACTGGAAAGGTTTTGACGATCATGTCGCACGGACGTTCGACGCCGGACTGGCACCGGCCATCAACATGGACACCGGCTACGGAAATCTGATCGACGATGCGACGCGCCAACAGGCGTTGGAGCGGACGCAGGCGATCGCGGGGGGCCGCGATTATGTCGCCGGAGCCTTCGTCGCCGACCAACCCGGGGCCGCCTTCGATGCCGACGCCTACCGAGTCGGGGTCGACCAAATCCAGTCGCTCGGCGGAACCCCGATTTTTTTCCAGTCCTATG
Source organism: Stieleria neptunia (assembly GCF_007754155.1). NCBI lineage: Bacteria > Pseudomonadati > Planctomycetota > Planctomycetia > Pirellulales > Pirellulaceae > Stieleria > Stieleria neptunia. Next base: position 6,424,151 of record NZ_CP037423.1, read on the forward strand.
GGCTGCCCCAGGGCAGTGACGATCAGATCGTTTCCAACTACGAAACACTGGCCTCGGCCTGCGACTCGTTTTACGCGTTTGAATTGGCAACCGTGTTCGCCCCCTTTGGCTGCATCTATTCACTGGACGTCTACGAGCGTCTGATGCAAATCCAAAACTGCGTCGGTGCCAAACACTCATCACTCGATCGGGTCATGGAGTGGCAACGGTTGCAGTTGCGGGACAAGATCCGCCCGGAATTCAAGGTCATGACCGGCAACGACCTGGCGATCGACATGGTGATGTACGGAAGCGACTATCTGTTGGGGCTCAGTACGTTTGCGCCCGATGCCTTTGCCGCCCGCGACGCGATGTGGGAAAACGGTGACGAAGCGTTCTACGAACTGAACGATTTGCTCCAATACCTCGGCGCGTTCGCCTTCCGCCCCCCGGTACCCGCCTACAAGCACGACGCGGCGATGTTCTTGAAGCTGCGTGAGCAAATCCGAACCGATCAAACCTACCCCGGCTCCCCGGCTCGCCCGGACAGCGACCGCGAAGTGCTCGGCCACATCGCCCGCGACCTGGAAACGATCCTGGATCGCGCCGGAAAGTCACTTGAAACGACCGCCTAACCGCACCAGCGATCCGGATGAACCATCCATCCCAGCACGTGGCGTTAGCCAGTGGCGCGTGACGGTCGCCAAACTTGCACACGCCGCTCGCGTACCGGCCAGATGATTGAATCGGGATCTGCTGAGTCCATGGTGAGCCGCTGGCCGTCAGGCCTCGGGCGGGCGTCCCAATGCCCGGCCGCTTACGCGTCACGGCTCACTCAATCAACCGACCGCTTACGCGTCCCGCTGGCATCGACACGGGGCGTACAACTGAGCATCAAACCGCTCAGCCGCCATTCATCTCTCTTCACCTCTTTGCAAACCACTGACGTCGCTTCCCATGCCTACTTATCCACGCATCGCCAGCCTGAAAACGTTTGACGATTTCCAATCGCGACTCCGCGAACTTGAGCTGCAGCTCCCCGCCGATGAAGTCGTCGAATCGGGCCCCGCATCACCGCTTGCACAATCCGGCCAGGTCGGCGAATTGACGATCGGAAACCGGTTCTGCATCTTGCCGATGGAAGGCTGGGACGGGACCAAGGATGGCAAGCCGACGGACCTGACCCGACGGCGTTGGAAAAACTTTGGCATCAGTGGTGCCAAATTGATGTGGGGCGGTGAAGCGGTTGCGGTTCGGCACGACGGCCGGGCCAACCCGAACCAATTGTGTCTGACCGAAAACAATCTTTCCGAAATCGGTGGTCTGCGCGAACTGTTGATCGCGGCGCACGCCGAACGTTTCGGTAACACCGATGATTTGGTCGTGGGATTGCAATTGACCCACTCGGGACGATTCGCCCGCCCGAACGAAAAGGCGAAAGCCGAGCCGCGCGCGGCCCAGCGAAACCCGGCGCTCGATCCGCGGTTGAACATCAACGACGACTCGGGCGTGATGACCGATGATGAACTCAAGTCCCTGATCGATGACTTTGTCGTCGCATCGGTCCGCGCCGCCAAGCTCGGTTATCAGTTTGTCGACGTCAAACACTGTCACGGGTACCTCGGCCACGAGCTGCTGAGCGGTGTCGACCGCCGGGGCGAATTCGGTGGCAGTTTTGAAAACCGAACGCGGTTCCTGCGCGAGATCGTCGCGGGGATCCGTGCCGAAGCCCCCGAGTTGGAATTGGGCGTCCGGCTCAGTATCTATGACTTCCTTCCCTATCGAAAATCCGAATCGGGCGTCGGCGAACCCGATCCCGCCGGCGACCCGCGGCTGGTCTTTGGGTCCAATTCACGCGGCGACGGCGTGGAATTGTCCGAACCAATTCGGTTTTTGGATTTGATGCAATCGCTGGGGATGAAATTGATTTGCACGACCGCGGGCAGCCCCTACTACACACCGCACCTGCAGCGGCCCGCCTTCTTTCCGCCCAGCGACGGATACCAGCCGCCCGAAGCACCGCTGATCGGGGTGGACCGTCAAATCGAGGCCACTGCCGAACTGAAAAAACGGTTTCCGGCGATGTTCGTCGTCGGCTCGGGGTACACCTATCTGCAAGACTGGCTGCCCAATGTGGCCCAAGCCGTCATCCGCAACGGATGGGCCGATTCGATCGGGCTCGGCCGCATGGTGCTCTCTTATCCCGACCTACCGGCCGATGTGCTCGAAGGAACCCAGCTGGCCAGAAAAAAGGTCTGCCGCACCTTCAGCGACTGCACCACCGCGCCGAGAAAAGGCATCATCAGCGGTTGCTACCCACTGGATCCGTTCTACAAAAATCTTCCCGAGCGGAAAGAATTGTTGGCACTGAAAAAGGAGTAAGTTTCCAGTCCCGAGTTGCAACTCGTTCCCAGGCTCCGGCCTGGGAACGCGATGCGCCGCCGGCTCCCGCCGGCCGACTCGCGAGGCGGAGGCTCCGGGACCGTGTGTTCCCAGGCAGAGCCTGGGAACAAGGTTGAAGTTTCAACTCCCTACCTCGAGCATCCAATCGACGATGCGTTTGGATGCGTTTCCGTCGCCGTAGGGATTGTCGATGACGTTGGCTCCTCTGCTGCGTTTGGGCTGGGCCAGCAGGTCGCTTGCGCGGCGGATGATCCGATCGCGATCGGTGCCGACCAGTTCTGCCAGTCCGGCCTCGACCGCCTCGGGACGTTCGGTTTTCGTCCGCGTGACCAACACCGCGCTGCCCAGCGACGGGGCTTCTTCCTGAACGCCGCCGGAATCGGTGATCACCAAGGTCGCCCGATCCATCAACCAGACAAACTCGGGGTAGTCGGCCGGCGGCACGAGATGGATGTTGGTTGATGCCCCCAACAGCTCATGAACGGGCCCCATCACGTTCGGGTTCATGTGAACCGGATAGATGAACTGAGTCTCGGGATGGCTGGCAGCCAACTGCGCGAGCGCGGCACAGATCTGTTGGAGCCCGCCGCCAAAATTTTCGCGTCGGTGACCGGTGACCAGGACCACTCGGTCGGCCATCGCCATCGGATACTTTTGTCGCCATCGGGTGTCGTCGGCGCGTTCTTTCGCGACGCTGTGCAACAAGGCATCGATGACGGTATTGCCGGTGACGCGGATGAAGTTTTGGGGAACGCCTTCGGCCAGCAAAGCGGACTCGCTGCGCGTCGTCGGGGCACAGTGCAGGTTCGTGACGATCCCGGTCACGCGGCGGTTGAACTCCTCCGGCCACGGCGCCATCAAATCACCGGTCCGCAGACCGGCCTCCACGTGCACAACGGGCAACCGGTGGTAGAACGCGACGATCGCCGAGGCCATCACGGTCGTCGTGTCGCCTTGGATAACGATGCAGTCGGGATCTTGTTCTCCCACGACCCGATCGACCGCTTCCAGACAGCGGGCGGTCAATTGAGTGAGCGTTTGCCCGGGCTGCATCAATCCCAAATCGATGTCCGGTGTGATCGAAAAATATCCCAAGACCTGCGCCAGCATTTCGCGGTGCTGGCCGGTGCTGCAGACGATCGGAGCGATCTGGTCCGGTCGCGATTGGCATTCCCGCACCACCGGGGCCAGCTTGATCGCCTCCGGACGGGTGCCAAAGACGATCAGCGGTCGCAAACGCGGGCCCTCGCGACGGGGGATGACCTGTGACGACTCGGAAGAATACGTGGACGGGGCGGTTTGAAAAGGCATTCGCAAGCGAGGATTCTCGGGAAGACGGCAGAAATACCTGATTGATCGGTGATCCGGACCTTCATTAGCCTGGAATCCCCTTGGGAATCCGGAGGTACGCGGCTATACATATAGACTACGTCCGTCAACAGAACCGTCCGAATTGAAATCGGCCGGCCAATTCGGGCATCAATCACAGCAGACAGCCCCTTTTACGAGGACAGCGGCAGGATACACACCGTCGGGAAAGTGCGAGCCACCGGTGATCCGCACCTGATCTGGGTTTGCCGGATTTGGAATTGCCGGACAACGACTCGTTGGAGTACTCCATCGCTCTGCCAACACCACTTCCGAAGCTGACACTTGGTTTGCAGAGGAACAGTCGCATCGTGAAAGACCCATCGACCAGATTCTGGATGGGTGCCGCGGGCATCGAGCGAGTGGATCGGACTCCTTTTCTGAGGGCCCCCCCTATCCGTCACGCAGCGTGGGTTGGTTGACTGCTGCCCCCTCCAAAACAACTCATTATTAGACCGAATGTCAGACAATTGGAACCTTCTTGCCAAGCTCCTTGGCACCCCTGGTCCGCCCGCCCCCCCCAAAGCATCCGAGCCGACAAAACAAGCCGAATCGAAAGCCGAAAACGAGGACGAACGCCCATCGGCGTCGGATCCATCCGGATTTTCCGATCAAGACTCGGACGAACCGGCATCACGAGACATGCCCCCGGTCGCCGAAGCGGTCGCGGATGTGCCTGACGAATCCGATCTGGGTGACGACGGCCCCTCGGCTGACGATGTGCTCCAAGCACTGACGGCCGAAACCGCTTCCAACCAATTGCCCGGATTCGGAGTCCGTGCCAAGGATCCGCGGATCGATGAACTGGCCGCCGGTGGCCCCCCCGCCACAGACGAGCCGGTCGTCGAAGAACTGCTGCACGTCGAAGCCACTCTCAGCGAGTCTGACAAGCTGTTCGCCGACTCGCCGTCGTCCGATTCTTCGGCCACCGAGCCGCAACCCGAGCCCGAAGCGGAGCAGGCCCCCGAGCCCGACAGTGCCGCCTGGTCCGAACTCGCCGGCGAACTGGGGATCGAAGCCACCGACGAGCCGCCGCCCCACCGAGCCCCGATGGAAATCAAACCGGCTCGCAAAGAATCGGCATCGTCGAAGTCGAAAAAAGCACCGCGAAGCTTCGGCGACGGACTGGGGATCGACCTCGGCCCCGAACCCGAAGTGATCGAGGAGCCGAGCGATGTGGAAGACGAACCGATCGTCGCGCCCGTGACGAAGCGAACACGCGACGACGATGAGGCGACACCCGTCTCCCATTCCGAAAAGCCGCTCGATCCGCCCGACCCGCTGTCGTTCCGCTCCTTTTCCGATCTGGAGGACGACCTCGATGAACCGGAACCGGTCGAAGCCGCGGCCGTGCCGGAGAAAGAGCCGCCACGCCAGGATCGTTCGCCCGCACGCGAAGAGCGACCGCGACGCCAACGTGGTTTTGATGACCGCGACGAATCCGATGATACCGACCGCCCGTCATCGGCGGGTGAACCGCGTGGACGTGGCGAACGCGGGGATCGCGACAGCTCACGCCCCGGCCGCGACCGAACGGAAGACCGAGACGGATCGGAAAACGGCGAAAGCCCACGACGACGCTCCGGACGCCGTGGTCGCCGGGGCCAACGCCAACGAATGAGCGAAGATTCGCTGGACCTGGAACCCAAGACGGACGAAGCCGTCGCCAGCCGCGACGACGAGAAGTTCGGCGGCGATGACGGAGACGATTCACGCCGAAACGCTCCCAAACGCCGCGAGCGCGGCGGACAATCCCGCCGCCGAACGATCAGCCGAGACGAATTCGACCCCGTCGATGGCGACGGCGACGAATTTGAACTGGTCGACGATGAATTCGCACTGGGCGTTGACCTGGATGCCGACGACTCCGACGACTCCGACGACGAGACAGACGAAGAGTCCGGCACGCGTCGTCGACGACGTGGACGCCGTGGTCGCGGTGGCAGAAAATCGCGAGGCGCCGGTGCAAGCGAATCCGAAGAAGCCCGACCGCAGTCCCGCGGACGCGGCGATTCAGACCGCGACGATGCCGGACTGGACGACGATCTCGACGACGAACCCATCCCAGCCTCGGCCTTTGACGATGACCACGAAGACGACGAGGAAGTTGATGTGATCCGCCGCGGTCGCCGACGACGCGGACGCCGGGGCGGACGCGGACGATCGACACGAGAATCCGAATCGGCCGACCAAGACGAGCGCGGCAGCGCCGAAACGGATGACGACGACGTGCGGCCACGACGCGGTTCCCGAAACCGCCAAGACGAATCGGATTCGGATTCGCGTGGCGAGGCGCCCGCCAGACGCAAGGTCGTTCCGACGTGGCAAGAGGTCGTCAACACGCTGGTCGACAATAATCTTGAAAACCACAAGAAGTCGCCGTCAGGCAAAGGCCGCGGGCGAGGCCGACGCCGTTGAGGAGCGTCACTGGCTCTTTAGCGGCAGGGCGCGAGCCCTCCGGTTTTGCACGGTGTTTTTGAAACGCGACCGGACGGCTCGCGGGCTGTCGATTTTGTGAGCCGTGGCGCGTAAGCGGCCGGGCATTCCGGCGCCCGCCCGAGGCCTTACGGCCAGCGGCTCACCATTGACTCAGCAGTTCCCGACTAAAACGACCGCCCGCTCGGACTGCCTAAACCAGCCCGGCAAGACAGAGTCCCAGAACCAACACCCCCGCCGGGATGCACCATCCGGCGAACCAGTGCAGGCGTTCTTGACGGCTCCATCCGATCAGCCACTTGAGCGCGAAGATCCCGACGCCGAACGCGACCACAGCCCCGACGCCCAACTCGACGATCGAGTGATCCATCGGCACCCCCTCTTGCACCTGGTCCACCAGGTCCTTGATCGCCAGCACCGTCGCACCGGAGATCGCGGGAATCGCCAGCAGGAACGAGAAGACGACCGCATCGTCGGTTTTCAGTCCCAACAAGCGGCCGCCCAGAATCGTCGACCCGCTACGGCTGATCCCGGGCAGAATGGCGAAGGCTTGGAAACAGCCGACCACGAACGCGCCCCAGTACGACATGTCGCGATAGGCGCGATGCCGCGCGGGCAGCTTGCCCAGTACGATCAGCATGACTCCGGTCACGATCAACATCGCGCCGGCCAGCATCGGGTTTTTCAGAATCCAGCCGAATTGGGATTTAATCGTCAGCCCGACCACCACGGCCGGTATCGTTCCGACAATCAATAAAGGGATCACACGCCGGTCGCTGGTCAGCAAATCTAAGATACGACGCCAGAAAATCACCAAGATCGACCCGAGCGTCCCTGCGTGCAAGATAATCTCCAACGTCGGCGATTCGCTTTGGGCGTCGCTGAGCATCGCCCCCAAAATCACGAGATGCCCGGATGAACTGATCGGAAGGAATTCGGCAATCCCTTGCACTATGGCCAGAATGATGGTCTCGATCACGCCACTATTTCCATTTGGTTATTCACGGGGCCTGCATCGGAAAAAGGGTCAGGCCCGAAAATGCGAAGCACCCTTTGGGCCATTGGTTTTTTGGGGCCTGACCCCTTTTCCGCTTCGAAGTTGACAAAGCGCTAAATCGACCGCTTCTCGCGGCACACCATCACGCTCAAACTGTTGCCGCAGTATTCATCGCCGCAGCGAACGAGGGAACCATCCATCATGTCACCGGACAACCAGAACGCTGACACAGAGTGCATCGATCCGGATGCCCGGCCTGTAACGAATCCACCGACTCCAAACGCCTGCACGACACCCACCACACCGGATGCGGCATCGCCCCCTGTGTCGAATTCAATTCGTATGGACGTCATCAATCTGCTGCGTGGATTTTGTATGGGGGCAGCGAACATCGTGCCAGGGGTCAGCGGAGGAACCGTGGCGCTGGTCTTGGGGCATTACCAACGTTTGATCGATGCGGTCAGTCGCGTCGACTCTCATTTGATCGGGCAAGTCGTCTCGCGTCGTTGGAAGGAAGCCTGGAACTATGTCGACGCTCGCTTTTTGGCTGCGATCGGCGGCGGCGTTGTGATCGGCAGCGTCGCGCTGGCGGGGCTGATCAATTGGCTGTTCGACCATCACATGCCAGAAACCTTTGCCGTCTTTTTCGGCATGATCTTGGCCAGCGTGCTGATCGTGCGTCGGCAGGTCAAACGCTGGGGCCCGGCCAGCCTGGCCGCGTGCGCTTTCGGCATCTTGGTCGCCGTGCTCGTCGGACGGCTTTCGCCCACCGATGGCGGAGACTCGTTAATCTATCTGTTCGGATCCGCGGCCATCGCGATCTGCGCGATGATCCTGCCCGGCATCAGCGGCGCCTTCATCCTGCTCCTGCTGGGCGTCTATCACCCGATCACGGGACTGATCAAGAACACGGTGAAGCTGGACATCGACTTGAGTTCCATCGTCCAGCTCGGCGTGTTCGCGTTTGGTTGCCTGTTCGGGCTGCTCGCGTTCTCTCGCCTGTTAAGCTGGATGCTCGATCACCACCGCGACAAGACGATGGCGGTCCTGGTCGGGTTGATGATCGGCAGCGTGGAAAAGCTATGGCCGTTACAAGTCCCGACCGCAGAGACCGCCGGATTGAAGATGAAGGAGCGGATCATGCAAGTGGTTCCGCCAAGCGAGTGGAACGGAAGCCTGATCCTGTTGATCGCGCTGGTCGTCGGCGCCGCGGCGTTCGTCCTGGTACTCGAACGCGTTGCCGAAAGCGATCTGGTCAGCGACCATGAACCCGTCGATTAAAGATGTCCGGGTCGAACGGGTTGTCAACCTTGGGCATGCGCCTGGTCCGCGGCGCGGTTTCCGTCACCGGCGGCCCTGCCTTCCAAACCGACTCCGTCGGGAGCGTTTCCGGCAGATCGGGAATCCCCGCTGCCGACTCCGTCTGACCCGCCTGGCCGGTCTGATCAATTGCCGCAAGCTGCGGCGGTGAAGCCGGAACCAACGTCTCGCCGCCATCGCCTTGCCCCAACGCCGCCTGCCAACGCGACGCCGAATGGTTTGACGGAAGCTGATGAAGCCAACGATCCAAGCTGGTCATCATCGCCGAACCCTGGCTGCCAAAGGTATGCCGTCGGCCGCCATGCCCGTCCGACGCACGGCGACGGATCAGACTGCTCGCCGGGTCGGTCAGGTCAACGTACTGCATCACAGCCTGCAGATTGTCTTTGGCCACATCCTTGGGAGCCCACTTGGATGTCAGTGCGGTGTGGATCTGGAACTCACGCGTGTTTCGGTCGTCACGGGCATGGCAACTGGTACAACGATTCATCAAGATCGGTTGAATTCGCGCCGTGAACTCATACACCAAGCTCTCCGGCAACCCGCTGGACTCGGCCGCCGTCTCTGACTCGACACCCCCGCGATCATCTACCACCGCGGTTTCGTGCGAGACCGTTCTCACCGAAGGAACCTGCGGCTCGTCCGAGGCGGGCGACTGCGTGGGATTGGCCTGCTGTTTGAGCACGGCTGCGATCTGCCGCAACAACTGAATCGTTTGCGGATTCGACGGCTCAAGCGATCTCGCTTCCAGGACGTCCTGGGCAGCCTCTCGCACCAACCCATGCCGCAAGCACCAACGAACATCGGCCTGCACGCGCTTCAAGTCACCTTGAAAACGATTCTTGCGTCGGTATTCGTACAACTCGCGCATCGATCGCCCCACCGTTTCGACTTGGTCGCTCGGAAGATTGATTTTTGATTGGTCGCTGCGTGTGATGCAGATTGTCCCGCCGATCTTGGTGACGGCACCGGACAGAACGTTGCCGTTGCGAAGCAAGACACAGGATTCAGTCTGCGGTGCAGCTTGCGGCAACTCAGCGGCAGTCGACGGCGAGAACGATGCCAACGCGATCGCGATTGCGACGACGAGCCCGGCGGTCTGGACGGATGCCAACAAGGGAAGGGAATTTTTCATTCGCTTGGGCTATCAAACCCCGACCCCAGACGTCAAGAGCGACGTTTTTCGGGTGGACGATCGATCCCAGCCGGAGCTTAAGAACCAGTATCGACCGGCTTGAACCAACATGGACGCCACCGTCAGGAATTGCTAAGACCGATCCTTTCACCTGAATCGGTCGGTTCACCCAGCGTCCCCTCTTTCTCGCCCATGTCCGCATCGCCGCCAAATTCACCGCGAATTTTGTTCCTGGACGACAACGTCCGCGACATCGGCGGTCACTATTTGGAATTGGCCAGCCTGCTCGCTGACGGTGCACGCCAGCTCGGCTATCGGCCCAAGTTGGTCACACACGCATCGTTACCGCGACGCAATCCGCAATTGTCTGGTGATTCCCGGCTGGAACATCTGGATATCGAACCGCGGTTCGACGTGCGGCGGATGGAAAACTGGTCACTCGGCGTCGACGGCCCTTCGATGGTCCAGCGAGATTGCCATGCCGTCCCGGTCGGAGGTTCGGTGATCTGCCGAATCCGGCAATCCGTTGACGATTTTCTCTGCCGACCGTCGCGGCGCCCGCGCGCGATGCTGAATGCCTGGTCATCGGCGTTTGTTGATTCGGTTCGACGCTTCGCCCCACAACCGAACGATCGGATCGTGATCAACACGGGCGGCGACTTTCAAATTCTGGCATTGGCCCACGCGATCGAAACCCTGGACCGCGAGGGCGACCTGGCCCCGATGACCCTTCACGTCCTGTTCCATTTCGCCGTGTTTGAATCCACGGTGACCGAACGCGCGGTCGCATTCGGCCGCCAAGTCAACGCAGCTGTGGCGGCGATCACCGGACACCGGATCCATCTGCATGCGACCACCGAATCGCTGTGTCAACAGTTGGCGGCCGTCGGCGTCCATGCGACCGCAATTCCCTACCCCACCCGGGCCGAAAACCGCCCGTCAACGTCGCCCCCCTCGCCCGCCGGAACCAAGATTCTGTTGGCCGGTATGCCGCGAGCCGAAAAGGGGCGCGACCAGATTCGCGGCTTGCTGGAATCGATCGAGCAACCTTACCTGCGTTCGGGCCGTTTCAGCTGGTCGATGCAGCTTCCTGAAAAACGTTGGCAACGGATGATCCCGCTGTCGCTGCAACCCGCCTGCCCCCCATCGGCGTCGGACCGAGCCGAGCGGGACACCGGTGTGGGGCTGGAAATTTTGCGTGGAAACCTGACCAGCGCGGCCTACCACGGCTGGTTGGACACGGCCGGGATCGGATTGTTTCTGTACGACGCCGAGCGTTACGTCGCGCGGTGCAGCGGCGTCTTGCTGGAAATGATGATCCGTGGCGTCCCCGTGATGGTCCCGGACGGATGTTGGCTGGCCGATCAAGTTCGCGCCGCCGAACCGACCGGCTCGATCGGCTGGATCTATCAATCCGTCGACCAAATTCCACAATTGCTGAGCACGGCGGAGGCGACGTTGGCGGACATTACCGCCAATTGTCGGCGGCACGCCAAACACATCGCCGCGCACCACTCCGGCAAGAACTCCCTGCTCGAAATGGGCATCACCGATCATGCGTCTTCGTCAATTCGACGGGCCGGATAGGATTCAATTGCGATGAAACTGAAACACCTGCTTCGTTATCCGTTTGACATTCGCCTGGCCGAACAACAACTCGCCTCCGCGTCGAAATCAGCGGCGAAATCGGCATTGGAACCCTCTGCCACCACCATCGGGTTGGATCTCTACACCGATCATTTGCTGTTCGATGGCGGACGGCACTTGGCGTGCCTGGCGGCGTTGGCCGGCAAAATCGATTCGCCAGTCACGGTGCGTTGCAGCCGCGTGCTGCTGGCGGCGATTGCCCACAAGCCCCATGGCGGTCGCTTTCTGGCGATGCCCCATGTCCATTGGATCGAACCATCGCGTCCGTTTCCGCCGCACTCGTTGGTGTTGCTCGACGTCGACGGCGGTCGCGCCGATCGAGTCCTCAGCCGACAACGTACCGTCGCCATGCTGGTCGGACGCGAGCCGGCCGCCAAAACCCTGGTCATGCCCTATCCGATGCATCCGCAACAGATCCAGGATTCGGCCGACGGTCGGTTCAATACGCTGCGGACGCAAATGAAAGCGGGCATCTTCTTTGCCGGAAACCAGAACCGGCGCTATGGACGCGACTCGATGCACAGCGAGTTCGGCGTGCTGTCACGGTTGGAGATCCTGTCGACGCTGCCCCAAACGTTTGATGTTCGGATTCATGAGCGTGACGCCGACGGCCGCGCTGACCGGATCGTGCTTCGCGACAGCGCAAGTGCCCCGATCCCGGCCGAGGAGTGGATGGCGACCTTGGCGTCCCACCAGTTCTTTCTGTGTTGCCCGGGAGCGTCCCAGCCGGTCTGCCACAATGCGATCGAAGCGATGTCGGTCGGCACCATCCCGATCATCGAGTACGCCGACCGCTTCCATCCCGAACTGGTCGACGGAGTCAACGCGGTCTGCTTTCGCGGCCGCAAGGGCTTGATCGCGGCGATCCGACGGATCGATTCCATGCCGCCGGAAAAGCGATCACGGCTGTCCCGAAATGTCTGCCGCCACTACGACGAACACCTCGACGGCGCCCGGTTTCTGAAGCGTTTGCGCGACGAGACGAACACCGATTTTGTGGACCAGATTTCGATGCCCTTTCACAATCGCGATTTCTTCTCCAAGGCCTCACCGCCCAGCGGCCGTGTGCCCCTGAGCCACTCCCGCGCCGCTTGACGAACCGCGAGTCAGCCTGGAAGATTCGGCCGCGGAAAAGGGGTCACCGCGGAAAAGGGGTCAGGCCCCAAAAATGCGGAGCACCCTTCGGGCCATTTGGTTTTTGGGGCCTGACCCCTTTTCCGCTTGCGGAGCACCCTTCGGGCCATTTGGTTTTTGGGGCCTGACCCCTTTTCCGCTTCACGACGAGACTCGTTCGATTCTTCCCATTGCTGGTTCTTTCCTCCATGCGCGTTCTCGTTACCGGACCGGCCGGATTTCTCGGTGCCGAAATTGTCGATCAGCTGCTCGCCCGCGGCGACCAGGTCGTCGGTATCTCGCGTGGTGACTACCCCGAACTGGCCGACAAGGGCGTCGCGTACCATCGCGGCGACCTGTCCGATGCCGCCGTCAGCGAACGGCTGATTCGCGACGTCGATGCGGTCGTGCACACCGCCGCGGTCGCCGGCGTCTGGGGAGCCTATGAAACGTTTTACCGGATCAACACACAAGCCACCCTGAATGTCATCGATGCCTGTCACAAGCACGGCATCGGCAACCTGGTGTTCACCAGCAGCCCCAGCGTGACGTTCGCCGGTGACGACCAGCGCGGCGTCGACGAATCGGTGCCCTATCCCGACCGCTGGCTGTGCGCCTATCCGCAAACCAAAGCGCTCGCCGAGCAAGCGGTTTTGCAGGCCCACCGGCCGGGTGAGTTGAACACGTGTGCCCTGCGTCCGCATCTGATCTGGGGCGCAGACGACCCGCATTTGCTCGCCCGCGTGATCGACCGTGCCGCGGCGGGCAAATTAAAAATTGTCGGCGATGGCAAAAACCGGATCGACACCGTTCACGTGGTCAACGCCGCCGCCGCCCACCTGGATGCACTCGACGCGCTGCAGCAACGTCCCGAGGTGGCGGGAGGACGGGCGTATTTCATCGCCCAGGATGAACCGGTCAACTGTTGGGATTGGATCGCACAGATTTGCCAAATCGGCTCGGTCGCGGCCCCCTCCCGGCGCGTCCCGTTCCGAGTCGCCTACGCCGTCGGGGCTGCGCTGGAGGCGGCGTCTCGCTTGACCGGCCGACAAACCGAACCGGTCATGACCCGTTTTGTGGCAGCCCAATTGGCCAAAGATCACTATTTCGATATTTCGGCGGCCAAGGAACGATTGGGGTACAAAGTTCGTGTTTCGATGGACCAGGGACTCCAAGAATTGCGGACGGCGTGGCAAGATCAGACGACTTGATCACCAGCATCCCCCTCGAACGACGGTAGCTGCGCGGGACAAAGCGTGGTCCAATGGTCCAGACGTTCCAGACCCGATCTCCTCCCCCACACCCTGCAAGGCGCTCCCATGTCGACCAGCGACGTGCGAAACATTGATTCGCTTCAGCGGCTCCGCACCGGGGTGCTCTCCATGGCCGACAGCTGGGAGAAAACGCTGCAGGAGATTCGGATTTCCATTCACCGGGCGGATCAGTATTTCGGCGACGAGGTGCCGCGGTATTGGCGTCATCAGACGGAGCTTGCCGAGCGTGAATTGACCGAGGCGAAAGACAATCTGCAACAAAAACAGTCGTCCGCGCGGGCCGGTGATCGCGTCAGCGCCCTGGAAGCTCAAAAGCGGGTGGCGGCGGCCAAGGCTCGCTTGGACCTGTGTCGCGATCGCTATCGAACCGCCAAATCGTTGGCGATCGAAATTCGCCATCAATGTGACGAACTGCTCGGTCCACTAGCGGACATGACCGAACACAGCGACAATCTTCTGCCCGCCGCGGCGCTCAAGCTCGGCACGCTGCTGGAATGGCTTCATCGCTACGCGGACGCCGCACAGTTGCCCGTGTCACCCGATGAAGCGTTCGCGTCACCGACCGGTCCGCCTTCGGATCCTCCGCCGGATCCCCCCGCATCGGACGCCCCGTGAAGCGATTCGTGGGATCGGTTTCCAGCCCGTCGATGCTGACCCTCTTGTACGATTCCTACCGTAACTCCCATTCTGTCGATGTCTGAATCTGCCAGCCAAATCTTTGAAACCCTCCGCCACTGCGACACCTCTGGATCGGAATTGCTCCAACAGCTCGCGGAATCCTTCCGCCAAGAACAGTTGCCGATGGAGTTGTTCGAGGCCCGAAAAATGATCGTCCGCGACCGACTGGGGTTGCCGCTGTTGACCAGCGAAGACGAACCGACGCGGTCGGAAGAGGTCGAGCGACAATTGGAACTGGGACTTTTGGAAGCCTGTCGCGAGTCGGGCGAAATGCTGATCCGAGCCGGACGTGTTTTCGAAGGCTGGACCTACCTGCGACCGACCGGCGACAACGAACTGATCCGGAACCTGATCGCCGAAGTCGAAATCACGGACGACAACTACGACGAAATGCAACGCGTCCTGTTGCACGAAGGCGTCGATGTGGGACGGGGATTCCAGGCCGTCCTGGACCATCAGGGTACCTGCAACAGCATCACGTTGTTTGACCAGGCGATCGCCCAACGCAGCAAAGCGGACCGCCGCGCCGCCGGAGAACGTTTGCTGGAACATTTTTACAACGAATTGATCACGCTGGTCCGCGACGATATCACCGCCCGCGATGCCGCCCCCGGCGATGATGAATCGCTGTCCGACATGCTGGCCAATCGGCCTTGGGTGATGAAAGACGGTGGCTATCACCTCGATACAACCCACCTGTCATCGACCGTGCGGATTGCGTCCACACTGACGGATCCGAAACAGCTTCGCAAGGCTTGGGAACTGACACAATACGGACGCCAGCTGCACCACCAGTTCCAATACCCCGGCGAAGAACCGTTCGTCGATTTCTATCCCGCCTATGCCGCGTTCTATTCGATCTTGCTGGGCGAAAACGTCGACGCCGGATTGAAACTGTTCGAACGAAAAGCGATCAACGTCGATCCCCAAGAACACGGCACCGCGGCGATCGAAACCTACATCGATCTGCTCGACCGCGTCGGACGCCCCCTGCAAGCGATCGAGTTCGCGATCCGCCACGTTCCCGAAGACGTGCCGTCGCAATCGATCGTACCGCTGCTGATCGAGATCGCCGCTCACGCCGCCCAGTCGGGCGACAGCTCAGGCTATGACCTGATCATGGACTTCTGCGCCGCCAAGCAAGACGCACTCGGGTTCGCCGTCGCCAAACACGCCACCCTGGCGAAATGACGCAATGCATGGAAGTGGCAGAATCATATGGGGCAGAATCATGTTCCAAATCAAGCTGCATTTGATTCAGGACTAGTCTGCCGACCCCGTACGTCAAAGCTTCGAGCCCGTCAAACGGTATGCCTGGACGTGCTCCACCAACGTGCGCGGTGGAATTGCCCAGCGTTGGAGTCCGTCCGAACGACGGCCGCTGAGTGAGACTCAGGTCCAGCGATGGGCTGTCGGTCTGCCAGTGGACCGTTCTTGTAGATCGTCATTACCGGGCTTGCTAGTTGCTGAGCGGGTGTCTGCGGTGTGTGCTGCACCTTACTGGTCCGCTTGTACCTGATCTGACAGTCGTTCCGAACCTTGGTGATCACGACATCGCAACTGTCGACTGCCCCCACCTTGCTTCGGAGATTTAGCCCCTTCGTTGTGCCATGGTACCCGAAGATACCGGCGAAATCCTCCACTTCCGTTTCCCAGGCATCGTGGCCGTTATGGATGATCCTTAGCTTGTTGGTGCCGGCCATCAATCCTGCCCCGGGCCAAGGATTGGGGTGGATCGCTTGGACGTAGGCCAGAAAGGCCGGACCGAGAAACGCAATCTTGCTTTGCCCGGTATACATGTAGTCGTTGCCGCCGCCTCCTCCGCCGACATGCCATCCGGCGATCCAGTTGTCGGTTTGCAGCACGAGTCCCGTGCAGCCCTGAATACTGTGGAAGCCAATCTCGTTGCCGTCCCATCCAGCTTGGTTCGTTCCGATCCAGGTTGTCATAGTGCCCACCTGATGGGTCATGTGAAGAGACTGGCTAACACACTGATAGCGATCTTAATTTTAACGACTTTCCCAGAGCTGCAGAGGCCAATCTCGTCGGCCGGCGAATTTACACCAGATAAGGTCAGAGCGCCACATCCAGTTGCCAGCGTTGCACGCCCAGGCGAACTCAAGTTGGGTGGGCGATAACCTTACGGGCCGGGGTCCCACGCAACCTCAGCCCACCGCGACCGCACATCAACCATCGCTGGGGAATGCAATTCGAATAAGTTCAACCAGCCGGCTACCCGATCAGTTAACGCGGTGAAGCAGTTTCCCCCGTGTTGAGGGCTCGCGTCCTACCGCAAAAAAATGCTTCACAATGTTGCCCATCATTCTGCCCCGTATCATTCTGCCACCCCTGTCTCGCCAACGACGCTGTTCAGCGACGCTGTTCAACGACGCCGTTTAACGACGCCAGCGACGTTGGCTATCGACCGCAGAACCTACGGTCCCGGCGGCTTCGATCAATCGTGCTGGCGAATCAAACGCACGGCGTTTTCGGCGAACCGCTTGCCCAACGTCTTGTAACCTTCGCCCGAATAGTGCAGGTCATTATTCATCGATGGAGTTCCTGGTGAGAAAGCGTTTTTGTCATGCCAGAGCGCACAAGACAACGTCAACCAAACAGTTGCGCGATACCCAGCATGCAAAAGAAAGTCCCGAAGACCCCGACGATGATAACCAACTTGGCGGCGACGAAGGGGGACAGGGCGACCGCGCCCCCGACGATCACTGCCCCGGTCAAGATCACGCCCATCCCCTTGATGCGCCGTTTTCTCGTTTGATTCCGAATTGCGGCGTCGGCCAATTCGTCTGCGTCGACATCACCGAATCCCAATGATCGCAGCTTGATGACGACCGCCCCCTTGGCCGCGCCGGTTGCGGCGAGTTGACGAGCGAGCGCACGGCCCCGGGCGCGCTGCTCGGGACCGGCCGCATTTCGCCTCGGAGGGGCAAAGGGATTCGTCGATTCCATGTCTTCTATCGATCGTCTTCAGTTGATCCCTGAGAGTCACCGGTGCCGGGGTTACCGGATCGCCGCCGGCAACTAAACTCTGCACAGTCAACGACATCCTAACCGATCCTGTCGCCAATGAGCCAGCTTCCTGTCATGATCCTCCGTGGACACCGCCGATGAAACCGGCCGAAGTTCTTGCACGTCTGCGAGGCACCGCTCGTGGCGACACGGTGATGTCGTTGCTGGATCAGATCGTGGTCAGCGGGACTCGTTTTGCAACCACGGTGATGGTCGGACGATTCGGCTCCGAATCCGAGTTGGGTTATTATTCACTGGCCTTCAGTGTGTTTGTGCTGTTGGTCAGTTTCCAGGAATCCCTGGTCTCGGTCCCCTACACCGTTTTCGTCAAACGGCTTTCCGCGGACGACCAACGCAAGTACGCCGCCAGTTCGCTGGGACAATCGATCGGATTAAATGGGCTGGCGATGCTCGTGTTGGCGGCCTGTTGTGTGATCGTCCAGATGACGCGGCCGACGACCGGTCTGCTCGGTTTGTTGTGGCTGCTGGTGATCTTGCTGCCATTCTTGATGCTGCGTGAATTCGCGCGGCGTTTCGCCTTCGCCCACCTCCGCGTTGCGACGGCGATGGCATTGGATCTGGCGGTCAGCGTGCTTCAATTGGGCGGGCTGGCCTTGCTGGCGCGACAGGACCAGATGCATGCGACCGGCGCCTACCTGGTTTCCGGGGGCGCCGCGGGCATCGCCGGATCGGCTTGGCTGTATCTTGTCCGATCCGAATTCCAATGGGACCGAACTCGCCTGCGGTCGGACTGGATCAAAAACAGCAGCTTCGGCAAATGGGTCGTCGGTGCGCATCTGACCTCGGTGCTGCACATGTACTTTGCCCACTGGTTGCTGGCGGCGATCATCAGCGAACGCGCGACCGGAATCTACGCGGCCTGCATGACCGTCGTGATGCTCGCCAATCCGTTCATCTTGGGGATGAGCAATGTGTTGTCGCCCAAAGCGGCCCACGCCTTCGCCGCCGGCGGTGCCGCCGCGGCGAGCCGATTGGTATGGCGGTTTACGGGCGTGATGGTCACGGTTTTAGTGCTGTTTGCCGTGCTGGTGGCAGTCATTGGAAATGCGTTGATCGTGTGGATCTTTGACCAGCAATACGGCGGTCACGGCGTCGCCATTGCGGTTCTCGGGTTCGGAACCGTCGCATCGGGGGTCAGCTATGCGATGGGCAGTGGCCTGCGAGCGATCAATCGTCCCGCGGCAAACTTTTGGGCGGCGATGTGGGGGCTGGTCGCGACCGTCGTGATCTCGTCGGCGCTGGTCCACTCCATGACCATTCTGGGCATGACGATCGGCTTGGTCAGTGGATTTTACGTCACGGCGATTTATCGCGTCTTGGCCTTCCGGGCCGCAATCCACGAACTCGCGACAGCCTCCGCGTCTTGATTGTCCTTGTTGTAGTGGTTGTGACGCATCTCTGATCCTTCGGCGAGTCGCGCGTCCCCGCTCGGACCACGCCTGCTAGCTGTCCGCGCCGCATCAACTATGCTGAGCAACACGCCGCGTCCCACGTCACGATTCCCACGTCACGACTTGTGCAGAAGAACAATGGAGCCCCCCGTTTTGTCCGCGGATCTAGAACCAGACGTTTCCGTTTTGATGACCGTCTACAACGGCATGCCCTACCTGGCAGACGCCGTCGAGTCGATCCGCGGGCAAACCTATTCGCGTTGGAAGATGGTCATCGTCGATGACGGTTCGACCGACGAATCCGGCGACTACCTCGATTCTCTTGATGACCCGCGGATCACGGTCATCCATCAAGACAATGCGGGCACAGCGGTCGCCTCCAACCATGGTCTGAAACTCTGTGAGACCGAGTTTCTCGCACGCATGGACAGCGATGACATCTGTGACCCGACGCGATTGGAAAAACAAGTCGCGTTCTTGCGCGATCACCCCAACGTCGGACTGGTCGGTTCCCAGATCGTTCCCCGCGGCGCCCAGAAAGCGGGACGCGTGATCCCGTTGGCGACCGATCATGAATCGATCTACAGCCAGTTGCGCAAAGGCCAACACGCCATGTGTCATCCCACCATTCTGATGCGGACCGCGCTGCTCAAGGGCATCGGTGGCTATTGGAAACAGCATGGCATGTTCGACGCCTGGGACATGTTCTTGCGGATGGGCGAAGTCGGTGAACTGGCCAACCTGCCCGAACCGCTGCTGCAATACCGCATCCACACCGGCAGCATCAACGGCAAGCACATGCGAAAGCTGCAGGCGAGCATTGAATTCGCCTGCGAGCTGGCCAGGCGGCGTGAAGAAAACCTGCCGGAAATTGCTTACGAAGACTACTTTGCCCAGCGGGCCCGCGCGGGATTGCTGTCGCGGTTCGCAAAACAGGTCAATGTCTATGCGTTGCTGCAATACCGATTGGCATCGATCGATCTACTCGGCGGGCACCGTCTTCGCGGCTACGCCCGTTTGGCCTGGTCCGGCCTCTGTTCCCCGGGGCGAAGCGTCAATCGTCTGCTGAGACAACTTAAACTCGCCTGAGCCCCACGTCGTCTTGCCTTCAATTTAGCTTCTCTCCCTCTAGGAGTGCTTCGTGGATTTTAGTGGCTAATCGCTCAGGCCCCAGGTTTTTCGAGGCATTGCTGCGATGTCCGAATGGGGAGAGCGAGGACAAACGCTCGGTTCAAACGACCCTCCGCCGACACGGGGGCCGGCGGAGGGCACGAAGCCTCTTCGGCGCATCGCAGACCAGGTGATTCCTTGGCGGGTTGCTCCTCAGCCGCCGCAGGCCACAAGTGACCAAATGATTCCGAGGAACTGGGTGTGAGGATTATCATGTCGGATACGCGGCGGGTCGTGGAGGCCGTTCTCTACGTGGTGCTTCGTGCCCGCTTCTCAGCCTGGTCCCGGGAGTTTGCTTGAAAATGACATTGGTGGCTCGCCTCACGGCGTTGACCCCGTTTGAGAGAATAACAGAGCCCTACTCCCGCGCCTGCCGCGTTTTTCCGTTGAAGTCACCTTTCGGAGTTCCGCCATGGCCAAGAAGAAATCCTCTGGGAAACCTAAGCGTCGATCACGTGGTGGGTTTCCGATTGACAACGCACCCGTTCCACAATCACTTGACACAATCAACTTGAACGCTGCCGGCATCGATATTGGTTCGACCCAGCACTATGTTGCCGTGCCCTCCGATCGCGACTCATCACACGTTCGCTGCTTCGGCACCTTTACATCCGATCTGGCGTCGCTCGCAGATTGGTTGGAAGAGTGCGGCAATTTGTGTTCTGCGTTCTTACATGCGGCAACGAGCCATGCTCGTCGCCAACGCGAGCGAGCATATCCAACGGATGCAGAAGGCGATGATGGAAATGAATGTCCAGCTCCATCACGTCATTTCGGACATCACCGGCACCACTGGCCTTGCCATTTTGGATGCCATTGTTGCGGGCAGTCGAGACCCTCACCTACTCGCAAAACTTCGCGATCCAAGGTGCAAAAATGACGAGTCGACGATCGCGAAAGCTCTGGAAGGCAATTGGCGTGAAGAACATGTATTTGCGTTAAAACAGGCTCTGGAACTGTACCGTTTTTACGGTTCCAAACTGTCGGAAGTCGATTCCAAGCTTGAAGAACATTTGGGTACATTTTCCGACCGAAGTGACGGTGAGATTCTGCCGAAGCTGAAGGCTCCTAAAGCTGGAAGCAATAGCCCCCGGTTCGATATGCGCAATCAGCTCTATCGGGTGCTGGGCGTCGACATGACGACCATTGATGGGATTAGCGGTCAATCCGCAATCACACTGATTTCTGAAATCGGTACCGACATGAGTAGGTGGGCAACAGAGAAGCATTTCACTTCTTGGCTTTGCCTATGTCCGGGCAGTAAGAAGACAGGTGGGAAATTGCTCAGTGGTAAAACACGTACAAGTGCGAACCGAGCCGCCGCCGCACTTCGAACAGCCGCCGCGTCCCTGGCACGATCAAACTGCGCCTTAGGAGCGTTCTTTCGCAGGATCCGTTCCCGTCTTGGTTCACCCAAAGCGATCACGGCGACGGCCCACAAGCTCGCGAAAATAGTTTATGGGATGCTGAAGTACGGGAGGGAATATGTCGATGTCGGCAACGACTATTACGAACAGCAATACAAGAAGCGAGCAATGGAAAATCTGGCGAAACGGGCAGCTGCACTCAACCTGCGAGTGGTCCCCAATGAACTAGCTGGGTAGGAAGTTCCTTGAGAGCAGAGCCCGCCTCCGCTTCACCTGGCTTCGCCATCCTACCGAACACAACCATCGGACATCGCAGTCATCCCTCAAAAAACCTTCCCCGAGTATTCGAGCGCACCCACTAAAATCCGCGAAGAACCCCCTCTGGGAGAGACGGCGTTTGCTGCGCTCGACCGCCGGCTACGTGCTGCAATCCCTTTCGGGATACTACTGCCGCAACACCCACAACGTGACGAGCATCACACCGTTAAGCAGCACAGTCAATCCAAAAACAATACGAAAGGATTGCTTCCTGGTTTTGTGCCGCAACTTCTCCTGAGCGATTAGCGCCCCCGGCCAACCGCCGATCATGGCTAGCAGGTGCAGCGTGTTCTCTTGAGTCCGCCAACGACCACGCCGGGCGGCGGACTTATCGATCGCGTACACCAAAAACGTGATCAGGCTGGCGCCTAGGTAGAACCACAACACCAGAGTTGGCAGTTGGTCGCTCACCACCAACAATCCGACAAACACCAAGAACAACCATGCGGCGATCACAGGCAATGATGTTTTATAATAATCGCCGCGATTCACCGGTCGCTCCTCCCCTCGCTTCGCTCGACCCTCCTGCCCAGAGAGTGGCTTTGAAAACTGCACGACCTCCACCAGGGAGGGTTTCGACAAACGAGGGACTTCATCCCGTCCGCCTGGACGAGGTTTTGACGTGTCCGGCACGTGTCCCCGTCGTTCCTTACCGAATCCCGACCGGGCGGCTTGCGACGCGTTGGTTCTCGGTCGTTTTACCGATCGAAATGCCGACCCAACCGTCACGCAATTCGAACTGCGTGATCCCACTTTGCTCGGGCAATCGTTCGGCCAACAACTCTGGGGACGTCAACGGCAACGGACGCGTCGGCGAGAGCACCTTGTTGAAAATCGCTCGGACGGGAAATCGCTGTCGCATCGACATGCCGGGACCGCTGATGCTGAGGTGCCCATCGCGAACCAACGCGGCACTCAGCCCATCGATCTGGGCCGTGTAGGCCGCTCGCACGATAAAGTTTCTCAGTCGCAAACGATCGCCCTGCAAACGGATGATTCGCATCGTGATCCACACCTTGCCGTCTTCGATTTCCACCGTGATCGGTCGATGCTTGGCAAACTGAATCGAGATGTCTTCGGGCAGATCGTCCGGCAGCGGACGGTCGCCCGCACCGAGCACTTCAAAGCATTGCGTCAACACCTGATCGATCGGCAACGTTTCATCCTGGGGGACCAATTGTTCCAGCGTGTTGTTGATCGCCGACTGGTGCAATTGCACGCTGAACAGGTTGTCGCGGAGTGCTCGGGGTCGAGGCGTCATGGCGGCCAATTGCCAATCGCCGGCCATGCGATAGCGTGCCATCAATCGCGACGCCGTCGAACTCATGTCGATCACGCGGGGTTCCAGTTGCAGCCGATTCAACGGGCCGAGGATCGTTTCGCTGAATTTCGCCGTCGCCTGGTCGACCTTTTCGGTCACGCTGCGATCGATCTCTTCGCCAACCTGCGTTCGAATTCGGTTGCGGCCGATACGGTCAGCCAACGATGCTTTTTCGAAATACTGAGTTTCCGCGATGCTCTGGACCAGCGTTCCGACCAATGGCCAGGAATCATAGGTCGTGTTGATCCCACGCAGTCGCGATCGCCCGCCGACGTGAACCGCGGGATCACCGAGGAAGATGTCGTCCGGTTTGATGGTGATCGGAGTGGCCGCGGTGTATGGATTCACGCTGGTCGTCTTGATCGCCGCCGGTCCGCTCCGCCCGATGCTTCGCGTGGAGACGTTGCCGATGGTCTCCAACGTCAATTCCCACGTCGACGGCGATGGGATCAGCCGCAACTGCAGATCGGTGCTGACGCGACTGACCCCGGTCACACGACTGCCCAGCATGGTGGTTCGCAGGGGAACTTCGCGGGTGGGCAGTTGCGGCATCAGGTCGCGCAACAGTTCTTCGCTGAGCGAAAAGCGGACGTTCGCATTGCGGTAATGCGTGTCCAGGTTGGCCGACAATTGTTGGGCCTGGGGATGATTGGCGTGACCGAGTGCCTGCATCGATTGTGCGATCTCGGCGGTCACCAGATCGATCGCGTTGGATTCCGCCCGTTCGATCTGGTGCAACAGCGCCGAATAGTCGATCGCGCCGCTGGCCCAAGGCTTGATCGCGACGGCGACATCGCGGACCGCGGGGTCGGCGAGAAAGCGCTGATGCGGTGCCGCCAAATTCGGCCACGTCAATCGCGACAAGAATTTCTGAGCGACTTCGCGGCGTGCGTTGTCATCACCGGCCCCGAACGCGTCACGAACCGATTCCAACAACAGGAACTTGGACCAGCCCGCCGCGTCACCGGTCACCACCAGCCGGCTTTCCAATTGATCAATCGCATCGGCGACCGAAGGCAGATCATCACCGACGTGATGCACCGCGGAGAAGCTGCCCGAATTGATTCTGAAAATCGGTTCCCAGACCGCCAAACGTCGTTCGATCGAATACGCCGCTTGAAGCCACGCCACCCGACGACTGCGCGAACGCAAGGATTCCGCTTCGACCGATGCAAACTGTTGCAACTGCTTCAATTGATCCAGCAAGGGCTGGACATCACGCTGGCCGAGACGATTGGCCTGGTGAAGTTGGCTGAGCAGATCACGAACCTGTTTGGACCATTCGAGCAGTTCGTGGTGACCGATCGTTGTGAGCGGCGTCGTTTCCGGATTGAGGTCGAAATCGTCGGCCGGCAGATCGGTGCGGATGACAATCGATTCAAGGATGTCCAGCTGTTCGATCAATCGATGCGGGACCGGCCACGCGGCCGACCGCGGCTGGGTCAGATTTCGAGTCGAACCGGAGTCCTCCGCGCCGCCATCGGATTGCCGCGTGATCTCCGTCACCTCGGGCGAAACTCGATCGTCGGGTGAACCGTTGATTTTGCCCCGCGGTGCAGCGGGCGCGGCCGACTTCTCTTCGGCGCCCAACAGATCCGTGGCGGGTTTGCCCGGTGTCGCTTCGATTTCGTTCACGTCGGGAGCCAGATCGGCGACCGTCGCGGCGGGTGCTTCAAACGCCGAGGGCAAGGCGACGTCGTAGGTCGGGCGTTCGGCCATGCGGGGCGTGGGGTCATCCAGACGCGCGTACGGTTGTCCTTGCGACAGCGGGCGTTCATCGGCAAAGAACACATCGGGATCGATGCGAATCACTATCTCGTCGGCCGAGGCGACGTTCGCCGCATCCAGCTGGACCGAGACGCGTTGCTCCACCGTCGGAGTCAGCTCCAAGACCGGTAGGTCGGCCGTGGACGCCTCGCCCGCGGCGTCATCAAAATTCGCATCGAAGCCGAAGATGTCGCTGTGGCTGTCCAGCGAGGGGGCCGGGATGCCCGCGATGCGAGGTTGCTGAAGCTCGAAGGACGCATCGTTCCAGGATTCGATCTGCGACAACTCGGCCCAGGCATCCGCGACGGCATCGCCGGCCGGGCGGCCCGCCGAAACGGTCGTCTGGGCGGTCGTCTGGGCAGCGGTTTTGCCCGAGGACGCCGGCATCCGACCGGACGACAAACCCGCCGGGGTGGCGCTGACGCGGGGGGCGTCCGGCCTGGTGGTCCGGGGCAGAATCGACTGCGACAAGCCTGAGGTTTTCCAAAGCGTGACGGCACCGGAGACAAGCATTCTTGCCCCCGGATCGGCCTGCATCGCCAGCCAGCTGAGTCCGGTCACGAAAATGGACGCCGTCAGCGGCCACATCACGAGGGAACGTTTCACATCCTTGCGCATCGAAAGACCATCGGTCAAAAGAGAAAAGCGTACGGTTTCCATTTCCGCCTGGGCTGTGAATCGGCCAGATCACTTTGGCCGGTCCAGCGCGGTTGCCAAGTGCTGCGAAATCTCGCCAATCTCCATGATGGCTGTTTGCCCGTCGATTTGCCCTAATCGGCAATTCTTGCCGATTTTACTCATGTTGCCACGGCCCCACCCACGATGCCGGGTGTACGAAAACGCCCTGTCTCGCAAGACTATTGCCTGTGCCCCAGATCCCGACGATCGCTGATGTCGGGGCGGAAAAGAATGAATCCTTACGGAGTGGTGATGGCGAAGAAAAAGGCAAACGCGGCGTTCGAATACGTGGAGCCGATTGGCGATCGTGTGTTGGTCCGCAAGGACGAACCGAAACGCGAAACCCGCGGCGGCATTGCGCTGCCCGATGCGGCCGAAATCCCGACGATCACCGGACGCATCGTGACCATCAGCGCCGTGGTCGAAAACGACGAAGAGCTGCCGTTGCGTCAGTACGACAAGATCCTTTTCCATCCCAAGAACGCGGTGCCGGTCGATCTGGAACACGACAATCAGCTGTTTGTCGTCCCGGTCGATGATATCGTCGCGGTGTTCCGCCGGAACAAACCCGAAGACGATTGACACCGCCGCCCAGGGTGGCTCGCCGGGGGACACCGATTGCATCACGAAAGCTTTTTGCAACCGATTTCGATTCTCTTCCTCTGGCAGAGACGGCGTTTGCGCAGCAAGCAAACGCCACAGAGGGCCCACGCTGCAGAAGTCTTGGATCCTTCCGCTATGATCCAATCCGTCACCGGGAAAATCGACGTCCCGCGGCGGGCGGCGGCCCGCCAGTGGCGGGCCGCAAACAATTGAGAACATTTTCGCCGTCCGAGCAGTTACACTACTCGGATAAGTTACATTGGGGGGCGGGCGGTCATCCGCCGAAGATGTCGCATGATCGAGCTCACTCGCTGTAGGGGGACGCTCGGCCGCGACGGACGTTCGAGTCGCTGATGCCTTATCCGGAACCATGCCTTCAGTCACCGATTTAATCAGCCGCAGTCAACAGGGAACCGAAGGCGAGACCGACCGTCTGTTCTCGGTGATGTACGACGACCTGCGCCGCTTGGCAGGCCGATTCCTGCAGAACGAACCGCTGCGGAATCGACTCAGCAGCTCGTCGCTGGTCCACCAGGCCTACATGCGGATGGTCGACCACTCCAGAATCAACTGGCAGGGCAAGACGCATTTCTTTGCGATCGGCGCCACCGTGATGCGACGGATCTTGGTGGATCATGCCCGCAAGGTCCAATCGTTGAAACGGGGCGGTGGCTGGGAGCGACGGCAATTGCACGACGACGTCACCTTTGAACTCAATCGAGACGACGACGTGGTCGCGTTGGACGACCTGCTCGAACAGCTCGCCCAACTGAACCCCCGGCAAGCCAAAATCGTCGAGCTGCGTTTCTTCGGCGGCATGACGATGCGCGAGATCGCCGCGGAAATGAAACTGGGACTCCGCACCATCGAAAAGGAATGGGCCATGAGCCGCGCTTGGATGCGACGTGAGCTGCGACGCGACAGCGAAGAAGCCGAGGAATCCGATCCCTCCGTCGACCCCGACACCGACTCCCCTAGTCCTCCTCCCGCGGCATCGGAACCCGAGACGACTTGATGAATGCGGAGCGTTACGCGCGGGTCCGTGAATTATTTCTAGCCGTCGACGACCTTCCCGCTGACCAGCAACACGCGTTCCTGGTCTCGCAGTGTGGCGACGACCAGACACTGATCGACGAAGTGATGTCGTTGCTGGACGAGCACGACCACCAATCGGCTCGGCTGGAAGGCAACTCGGCCAAACAACCGGCGATCCCGTCCGCCTTGGCAACTTCATCGCCCCCCGGACACCCCGCTCAAGAAACCGACGGTGGTGCATCCACGGCGGGCGCGCCGTTCTTGCCACCCAGCCAACGCGACTCAACCAGCGACACATCGACTCTCAAGTCCAAACCGACGCCGGATGAAGCGGAGCGGCAACCGCAGCGTCAGACCTACAGGAGCGGGGTGAGAAAATCGAGGTCCGGATCCAAACCCGCCCCTTCGAAATCCGCCCAAGTCACACAACAGAGTTCACAACGCACCCATGCCTCGCCCCGGTATCGCGACGAAGCCGCCCCGGCGCGCCGCCGCCCCTCCGCCGGGATCTGGCAAACTCGGGCGACAAGCCACCGGCGTTTCAATGCCGGATGGCTCTGGCTGGCCACCATTTTGCCGACCGCGCTGATCGGATGGTGGACCTACACGAAGGTGGACTCAAACCTGCGCCAATCCGCCGCGAATGAATTGGCCGGCGTGGCCGATGCCGTTCGGGTCAGCGTCGATCAATTCCTCGACGATCAATCGCGACTGACCGAATCCTGGGCGCGGCACCGCGAGTTGCGGGATGCGATCATCTCGCTGGTTCAATCGAGCGAACAGGACGAATCGGTCGAGGCGCTGCGCAAGGCCCCCGGCGCGAAACAACTCCGCACGGCACTGGTCACCCAGTCTCAGCAACCGGACATCAAGTATGTCGTCTGGGATCGCACCGGAAAGATCCTCGCCAGTTGGTCGGCCGACGGGGCCGACATCGGCGGCAACGTCGCGCCCGACGGGGCGGCCAACCTGGCGCGTGCGATGCGCGGTGAAACCGTGTTGTTCGGTCCCGAAATCTTGACCGCCGACGACAGCGGTGTTCAACCCGAAACCCGCCTGCCGGTGATGGCCGAGATCATGCCGATTCGCGATGACAACGGACGCGTCATCGCCACGATCTCGATTCGTGGCTTTGGCATGTACGACGCCTTGGACCAGATCTTTCGCGAAGCCTCAGGCGCGGGCGGGCTGGACGTGTATGCCGTCAACGCCAACGGCATGATGGTCACCAACAGCCCCCGCGCGCTCGATTGGTTGACGCTCGACGCGTCCGATGACGACTCGGTTTCCTGCCGATTAAGAGTCTCCGATCCGGGCACATCCGCGACATCCGCCACTGAATTGGCAAGCCAATTTCGACGCACGCAACCGCTGACCTACTCCGTCGCGGCGGCTTCCTCGGGACAATCCGGATCCAAGCTAGAACCCTATCGCAACTACGCCGGCGTCGACGTGGTGGGAGCGTGGCGTTGGGTCAATCAACGGGGATTGGGGATCGTTGTGGAACGCACCGCGGACTCCGCCTTTGCAACCGCGCAAACCGTCTGGATGGGATTCCTCGCGTTGGGGATGTTGTTGACCGTCACCGCGCTGACGGCTGCCGGACGGATCGCCAGACGAACCGCGTTGGCACAGGCCGCCGTCCACCCCTTGAGCCGCTATGAGTTGATCGCCGAGTTGGGCAGCGGCGGGATGGGAGTCGTCTATCGCGCCAAACATGGACAACTCGGTCGCGATACGGCGTTGAAGGTCTTGCGCGGTGACCGAGACAATTTGGAAGACAGGCTGCGATTCGATCGCGAAGCCAAACTGGCCGCGTCGCTGAGCAATCCGCACACGGTCACGATCTACGACTACGGCCGCGGCGACGAAGGCGAAGCGTATTGCGTGATGGAATTTTTAAAGGGCATCACGCTCTACGATGTCGTGGCACGAAGCGGGTTCCAGTCCATCGGGCGGGCACTGTTCATTCTCCGCCAGGTCTGCGACTCACTCGGCGAGGCTCACAAGTTGGGATTGGTGCACCGAGACATCAAACCCCAAAACATCATGCTCTCCCTGGACGCTTCCGTCGGTGACTGGGCGGTCGTGTTCGATTTCGGATTGGCCAAACCGCTGCAACCCGACGCGGATTCCTACCAGACCGCGGAAACGATCTGGGCCGGCACCCCGATGTACATGGCACCCGAACGCTATCGCGAACCGAATAACATCGACCCCCGTTCGGACATCTATTCCGTCGGATGCATCGCCTACTTTCTGCTGTCCGGCCGCCCGCCGTTCATCGAGTGTGACCCGGAATCCTTGTTTGCACTGGTGCTGACCGAACAACCGATCAGCATCGGCGTGCATCGCGACCAAGACGTCCCCGAACCGATCATCGCGCTGGTCAAAAAGTGCATGGCCAAAAGCGTGGACGATCGCTTCGCGACGATCGACGATTTGGCGTTGGAACTGGACCGGCTGATCGCGGCACATCCCTGGTCGGTCGAAGAGGCGCGTTCCTGGTGGCGGATCCACGGCGACGAAGTCCGTTAGCGGATTGTTAGCAGAATAAGTGGGAGAGGCTTCCAACCTGTCGACACTGAAATGACAGGCTGGAAGCCTATCCCACCCTCAGCGGAACGAATCGCGGTACTTGCCGGGGGTGATCCCACGCTGCTTTCGAAACATTACGCTCAGATACTCCGCATGCTCGATGCCGCAACGCCGCGCGATCAAATCCAGCGGGAACGAGGTTTCCCGCAGCAAACGTTCGGCGCGCTGGATCCGCGTCGCGACAATCATCTCGTGAGGCGTCTTGCCCAACATCGCTTTGAAACGCAACTCCAACGCGCGACGCGTCATCGATGTCGTGGCCACCACGTCGCCGACGCGGATTCCCGAACAGGCATTGGCCAAAATGTAGCGCGCGGCGTTTTCGATTTCAGGATCGTCCACCGCAACGGTATCGGTCGAGCGGCGGGTTGAAATCCCGATCGGAGGCAACAAGGTCCCCGTCGCGGGGACGACCGCACCGTCCATCATCTTCTCCAATAACTCCGCCGCGACGTACCCCGCTTGCTCGGCATCCGGAATGACGCTGGTCAACGGAGGCGAAGCCAACCGGCACAGCAGTGGATCATCATCGACGCCCAACACGGCGATCGAATCGGGAACACTCCGCCCCGCTTCATCACACAAATCCAAAATCCGGCGGGCCAAGGAATCATACGCCGCCATCAGTCCGCAGGGACTGGGCAGATCCCGGATCCAACGCAGCAGCTTGGGCCGCTGACGCGCCCACGTCGTACGCGGCGTTTCCGGCGGAATGTCATACACCGAAACCTCCAACCCACGTGCCCCCGCCGCGGCGACAAACGCGTCGCGACGCCAACACGCCCAGTTGAACTCGGTTTCACCACAGAACGCCAGCGTCCGCAATCCGCGTTCGCGGAAATGCTCGACCGCCAAGTCCGCGATTTGCTGGTCGTCGGTTTCCAACCAAGGGATGTCGGGCAGACGCCGCGCCGCACTCAAATCAATCGTCGGCAACCCGGTCGCTCGGACCGCCTGGGCAATCTTGTCAGTTTCGATTCGCGCCAAGATGCCGTCGCCCGGATAGCGACGCAACCAACTCGGCGGATCCGCTCCACGATGCTGCTCCGGCAAATCGACCTTCCATCGGCCAAACTCTTCCTGGTATCGCAACACCCCGCGCAGCAGCCCGCGGGCATACTCGTTGCTGGATTCGATTAAAAGCGCCACACTTCGTTGCTGCATGTGAAATAGCTTAGCAATGATGCGCGATATTGCATTGATGGTGTCGTGATTTTTGCTAAGTTTGTCGCTCGCCACGCTCAAACACCGTGGTTTTGAAACGGCGGCTCGGCCTCCCCGCGTCGCCGTTGATCCGGCATCGAGATTCGTTTTCCCAACTCCCTCCCCTTCGCAAAGGCTTCCCATGTCCAAACCTGTTCGCGTCGCGATGATTGGCCTCGGTTTTGGCGCCGAGTTCATTCCGATCTATCAAGCCCATGCCGGCGCCGAAGTCGTCGCCATTTGCCGACGAAACGAAGTCGAACTGAACAAGGCGGCCGACCAATTTGGGATTGAAAAACGTTACACCGATTACGCAGCACTGCTGGCTGATCCGGACATCGATTACGTCCACATCAACAGCCCGATCCCCGATCACGCATGGATGTCACTGCAAGCGCTCGATGCCGGCAAACATGTGATGTGCACGGTGCCGATGGCAACGACGATCGACGAATGCCGCCAGATCGTTGAAAAGGTTAAGGAGACAGGCTTGAAGTACATGATGGCCGAAACGGTCGTCTACAGCCGCGAGTTTCTGTTCATCAAACAGATGTACGAGAAAGGCGAATTGGGAAAGATCCAACACTTGGCCGCATCACACCCGCAAGACATGGACGGCTGGCCGAGCTATTGGGAGGAGATGATCCCGATGCACTATGCGACGCACGTCGTCAGCCCCTGCCTGGGTCTGACCGATGCCCTGGCCGAATACGTCAGTTGTTTCGGGTCCGGTGAAGTCCGCGAGTCGATTGCGAAAAAGTCGGGCAACCGATTCGCCGTGGAGAGCTGTCACATCAAGTTGAAAGACAGCGATGTTTCGGCGCACATCTGGCGGTTCCTGTATGACGTCGCCCGCCAGTATCGCGAGAGCTTTGACGTCTACGGAACCAAAAAGAGTTTCGAGTGGACGTTGATCGAAAACGAACCGCATGTCTTGCACACTGCCAAAAAGCCCGAAGCCGAGATCGCGGAAAAAATCGAAGTGCCCGACTTTGCTCATCTGTTGCCTGCCGAGATCCAAAAGTTCACGCTGCCCTCGGAAATCCACGACGCCGATCACTTGTCGTTCGTCCAAGGTGGCGGACACGGCGGATCACACCCGCACCTGGTTCACGAAATGGTCAGCGCGGTCCGCGAAGATCGCGATCCCTGGCCCAACGCGGTCACCAGCGCCAACTGGACCTGCGTCGGGTTGTGTGCTCATGAGTCGGCCACCAAGGGTGGAGAGATCGTCAAATTGCCCGAATTCACGCTGCAATCGTGAACCACGCCCGTGAATGAATCGCCCCCCGATCCCGCCGGCTGGCTGCCGCTGTTTCGACAGCGGGCCGCGGAATTGGGGTTCATCAACGCCGGGATCGCCCCGGCGGTTGATTCCGCAGGCTTCACCGATCTGGTCAAATGGATCGAGTCGGGTTACGCCGCCGGGATGCAGTACTTTGCCGACCGTTTGGACGCCTACCGCCATGCCGACGGAGTGATGGCGGGGACCAAGAGCATCATCGTGCTGGCGTATCCATACCCGGCCGATGCCGGCCAACCATGCGAGGACGGCCAGGGATCGGTGGCGCGCTACGCCTGGCCCGGTGTCGACTACCACGACACGATCCATGCCAAACTCAAGCAACTGAAACGTCTGGTCGCCGAAGCCGCGCCGCAGGTTTCCACCCGCGGTTGCATCGACACCGCGCCGTTGATGGAACGCGAACTGGCGCAACTGGCCGGGCTCGGTTGGCGGGGCAAGAACACGTTGCTGCTGCATCGCCAACTCGGCAGCTACTTCTTTCTGGCGTGTTTCTTGGTCGATGTCGAATTGCCCTATGACGCACCCCATCACACCAGTCATTGCGGCACCTGCACGGCCTGCCTGGACGCGTGTCCGACCGACGCCTTTCCCGCCCCCGGCGTGCTCGACGCGGGTCGCTGCATCAGTTACTTGACGATCGAACATCGCGATGCGATCCCGCTGGAACTGCGCGACGCAATCGGCTCCTGGGTGTTTGGCTGCGACGTCTGTCAAACAGTCTGCCCATGGAATCGCAAGCCATCGCGTCGCAGCCAAACGCCGGCGGAGCAGCGAGTGCTCGATCGCATCGATCTCCAATCGCTGTTTGAAATCGATGAAGAAACGTTTCGCGCCCGGTATCGCAAGTCCCCATTTTGGCGGACGCGATTGCGGGGCATGCGCCGAAACGCAGCCATCGTGCTCGGCAATCAAGGCAACCCCGACGCGCTGCCCGCTCTCAAACGCGGCGCCGAGGACGAAGACGAAATGGTCGCCGAAGCCTGCCGCTGGGCGATCGAAAAGATCATCCGGTAGCCTCGCGACACGCGGCCGACGTTTTTCTGTTGCAACTTTTCAGTTTTGCAAATAAATCCAAACGGTTGCTGACTCCCTATCCCAGCAGACTGCCGCAACGGACTCTTCAGGCACAACGTGGCGGAAACACCACTGTACAATCGTAGTCGTACACAAGGCTGATTAGGATCCAAGACAGCGTCGCAGCGACGAAGGAGATCGAATGACTCGACTTTTGGGGTGCCTCGTACTGGCGGCGGTGTTCACCGGCATGATCAACGCCAGTGAACCGTTCTCTCCGTTGCGGGCTGAAGACGTCGATCGACTGCGCGGCCGTGTGTCGATCGACGGTCGTGAATTTGCGATGGAATTGGTCGATCGTGATCAAGACGGCGTTTTCGCCGGACAGGCTGATCGGCTGTTGATTGATTTCGATGACGACGGACGATTGCATCCGTTGCGTGAAAAGTACGCGACCAATCGGCCGCTGCGGCTGCGCGGTTTCGACGCCGCCGAACACTTCGAGCTTCAGCTGCTGGAAAATCCTTGGCGGGCGCGACTGATCCCGATTCAAGGCATGGGCAGCGTGGAAGCCCGATTGGATGGGTTGCAAGAGGACGCCGTGCTTTCCAAGCTGACAGCGACGTTGGTCTCGAAAAGTGGAATCCATCGCACGATCGATTCGTTGCACGAGGCGATCTCGATCCCGGTGGGCAGCTATCGTCCGGAAGAGGTGTTGATCGAAGCGAATGACGGTCGTTATTGGGCGATCGGATTCCGCAACAGTGATATCAATCTGGCGTATTCGATCGAAATCACGAAGGATCAGCTCACGCCGTGCGAGTTGTTGGGCGGACTCAACCTCACTGCCCGCGTCGCCGCACGTGACTATTTCAAAGGCAAGCTGACGGTCTTACCGAGTTTTGTGACCGACACTGGACTGACGCTCGTCGACTGCCGCGTCGGACAATTGGAACCGAGTGACGAGAGCCGATTGGTGGCCTCGCTCGTCGGCAATGACGACGCCCAGAAAGTTGTCGATCGGCGCAGTTCAGGATTTGCGTGTGGGTCCTTGTGTCCACTGGTCTTTGAGACCCACGACTTGATCGATCCGCAGATGGATCTTGTGTTGAAATTTGATATCGGACCGTTGGGCGGCGTTATACGACACAGCGCTCCGGTGCGATCGACGGGGTACCAACCACCGGGGAAAACAATCAAAAGATGAATCGCATGAACTTTGGCCGACCCATGGCGGCACTGACGTTATCCGTTTCCTTCGCCGTTTACGGGCTCGCTGCGGTCCCCGCATCGGCAGCCAGCAATCCTGACGTGGTCAAGATCCGAGTTCTGGATGCCTCGGGACAACCACTCGACAGCGCGACGATTCACATGGTCGGATTGTCGGGCTCGCAGGACGTGGGAATGTGGCACCAGACACCGGGCAGCCTTGCCGTACCGGCGATCGGCAGCGGTGAGTTTGAAGTCGCGATCGATCACGAACAGCAACAATTCTTGCATCACGATCGAGTCTTGATCGTGGTCGCCGCGCCTGGGCATCGGATGAAAGCGCGCGAAGTCCTTCAGACCCGCTTGCGTTGTGGTGTGCCACTCGAAATCCAGCTCGATCCAGCGGCAGCGGCCACGATCGAGGTGATCGATGACAATGGAGCTCCCGTCGTGGGGGCGCGACTCGCGCCAGCGGTTTGGGGCACCACCGTGATACCAAAATTTGAAGGGATTCCGGAATCTGCTACCACCGATGCCCAAGGCAAGACCCGAGCAACGTGGATTGCCCCGTCTCGTTTGGCGATGGTTTATGTGTGGGGCGAATCGATCGGTTCCCAACGATTGCCCCTAACTCGCAGCGACGACGGACGGGCTCGTCTCGTGACCCTGCGGACTCGCCAAACGAAGGGACGCTGGACCGCAGAAACCGAACCCGACTCCGATTCGGCGTTTTTCACCACACCGGTCACGGTTGCATCGTCGCCCCAGGAGTTTCGGTTCACGCAGGGTGCAACCCAGCCTTACACGTGGGGAACCACCTCGCTGCGCACCGATGGCACGCTTGCCCCGCTGCAATTGACTCCGGGAAAACTGGCTTGCAATTCACAGATGCCGGACAACGTCTCGTTAACAACCAAGCATGAACTCAATTCCACTGACTTGACGGACGATGTCCAGTCGTATGTGATCGAGTGGTTCGATGGCATTCGCGTGCGTGGTCAGATTGTGGACGAACAATCCGGTGATCCGCTATCCGGTGTCAATATCCAGCATTTCTCATTTTCTCACCCGGATAACGTCACCGGCGACGATGGGACGTTCCAGATTTGGTTTTCCCCGGGTGAACGGATTTGCTACTTCCCGATCGATGCACTCGGACGACACATCAAAGCGGGCGGCTTTTACATTTATCCGCAACAGTTGCCGGTCGACGGAAAATTGCAATTGGATCCGCTTCCCATGCAACGCATGTCGGCTGCAACCGGCCGAGTCGTCGATCAACAGGGGCATCCCGTTGCAGCGGCCCAGATCGATTGCCAATTCAAAGACGAACGCTTCACCCGCACGCAAACGTTGTTCAGCAATGCCGAGGGCGAGTTTCGCTTCTTTAGCGTACTTGAAAACGCGACGGTGCATTTGACCGCACGCAACGACCACGCGATGACCGAACAAGCCGCATCGGTGCAATTGTCGCCCGACGCAGAGGTGGAGTTGCAAATCAATCCTCGCCACGCTGTGACGATCCGTGGCCGTGTCGTGGATACCAACGGCAGCCCCATCGAGACCGTCAGTGTGACGGTGCGGACGCCCGAAGTGCTGCAACAAGAACTCTACAACGGGCGTGACGCCTTTACCGTCAACCTGTTCGACGAAAACTCGCCGATTACAACCGATCAACGGGGTGTGTTTGAGTCACCAGCCATCATCGATTGGAAATGCGACGTGTCCGTTGAGTTGAAGGCACCAGGCTATCGCACGACAGCCACCTATTGGCGAGACGCGGCCATTGCCGGAAACGAGCAAGCCGATCTGGATTTGGGAACGATCAAAATGCGTCCCCAATGGAAAACCATCGACCAACCGATTCGGGTGATCGACGCGGATTCAAAACGTCCCCTCCAGGGTGCTCGGATCGCCTGTCGCGGCGTGTACGTCGATCATCAACGGGGGCGGAGCGATGAAGACGGTCGAGCGATGTTCTCCATCCCCGATAGCACCGCCGTCTTTGCCGTGCATCAAAACGGTTACCACGCCGCCGTGGTGGTGCGTCGGGCGGGCCAACCACTCGGCCCGATCGAGTTGAAACGGCTTGATGCAGCACCTCTTTCGCCGCCACTGCTGCGACTCCAATCCGAAAGCCAAGTCGACGCGGCAGGATTTGCCCGTCAACTGATCAAGCGTTTTGAAACGCCCAAGCCCAGCGACACGTTCCACCGAATCTCCAGCTACTATCGTACGCTTTCGATCGCTGATTTCGAAACCGCGTTTGATGAACTCACCGCGCTCGCGCAGTCGCCCGACATGAAATCCTCCGTCGGAATGATACTGATGCAAATGGACTGGCTAAGCGTCGAGCAAAAAAAGCGAGTGCTTCCGTTATTGGACAATGGCGCGGCATTCTCCCATTCGCTATCGCTGGCCGATCAATCGGTCCAGTCCGAAGAACGGCTCGAACTACTCGGCGAAGCCCTCGTGTTGGCGCGACAGCAGACCGGCGACCCGGCTCTGGTTTCCGCGGGTCGTCTCGCTGCCATCTTGTTGGAACTGGGTGAGACCGAGACGGCAAACGAACTGTTGTCTGACGCCTACACCGATCACCCCAAACTGGACCAAATCCTGGCTTCCGGTGAGCGGGAAAAGGTTGCCGGTGTTGCCCGGTACTTTTTGCCGGCCTATGCGTCGATCGCCCCCCAGAAAGCATCGCAACTCATTCGGCTGACTGCCTACGCCGATGAGATCGATCGATTGCAGACTCTGGCGGTGCGATTCGCCACCGAATATGGCGATCAGCAGCCCCAATCGCTCTGCAAACAACTGGGACTGGAACAATTGTCCTCGCGTGGAATGACGAACGGTTTGCTGGATCTGCCGCATCGTGATGTCGAGCGTGGTTTGGCCCTTGCCGAGTTGTGTGACGGCGGCCTGGGCAAAGCAGACTTTCTATTCCATCTGGCAAAGACATCCGATGCGGACATCACGACCAAAACGACTCTGGCGCGTCGGGCGCTAGAGATCATGGAGTCGCCCGTCGAGGGACCGATGATTATCCAGCCCAGGCATTGGTTGGCCGAACGCATCGAAGAAGTCGCAAAATGGAATCCTGCCCTCGCCGAAGAGTACTTGTTTGCTTCGGTCTGGGTCGAGAATCGGTCCAGTCGCATCACGCCGTTCTTCCCCACCGCGACACTGGCAAAGTTGCTCGCACCGGTGAATCGAGACGTTGCCAAGGCTCTGGTCGAACCCTGTTTTGACGACTGGTCTTGGTTGTTTGGCCAACGCGATCAGTCTGTGATGTTTTCCCAAGCCTTGCCGTTGCACGCCGCTGCGGCGATCGATCCCGACTGGACCCGTGGTTTGATCGAAGACCTGTTGGAAAATCACATGGCCGAAAACGAATCTCGGAAGTTACTGATCGTTTCGGGAATCGTCACATCGCTGGTCGAATGAATGACGGTGGGTGCGGAACGCGTCACGCGTTTCGTCGGAACCGAGTCGTTGAAAGTCCTGACAAATTCCGCAACACGTCGGCCAACCGTTCGTATTGTTCCAAGCTGTTGTAGACCTGGGCGGAAATTCGCAGACAGGGAAGCGTGCCGTTGAGCAGAAAGATTGGCACCTCGATGGCATGTTCGTGATAGAGCCGATGCTGCAACCCCTTCACCGCGTCACCGTTACCGACGCGATCGGCCGGCAAAGGAACCGATGCCAGAGAGCCGAGCATCTCCGCCGGCGCGGGAAGGCCACAATCGATTGCATCCAGCAACACTTGCCGCCCCGCCAGCACGAGCGCGTGATTGTCGCGCATCAACTGCGACAACCCGCCTTCTTTCAGGCCTCCTAGAAACTCGATTGCCGTCGGCACCGAAAGGATCGGCGTCGGGTCGTACGTTCCGACCCAATTGAACTCTGCTAGAAACGGGGTCTGTCCGAGCCCCGGCGAATTCGCACCGTGGCTGATCGTGGTCGGATGGACCTCAGGCTGTAATTCCCGCCGCACGTACAGAAATCCCGACGTCTTGGGGCCACACAACCACTTGTGATGATTGGCGGTGTAGTAATCCGGATCCAACTGTGAAAGATCGACGGGCACCATCCCGGGGGCATGTGCCCCGTCGACCATCACGCGAACGCCACGGCGATGTGCCAGTTCAATCAATTCTTTGACGGGCAGGACCAAGCCGGTCGGACTGGTGACGTGGTCGATCAACAACAACCGCGTCTTGGGCGAGAGCGTCGCATCGACCGCTTCGATGACCTGAGCGTCGGATTCAACCGGGAACGGCAATTCGGCGACCGAGACCCCGGTACCGCAACGCTCGGCCGCGTAACGGACGGCGTTGTTGCAAGCGTTGTAGCCGTGGTTGGTGATCACCACTTCGTCGCCGCTTGAAAACGGGAACGATCGCAGCACCGCATTGACGCCTTCGGTCGCGTTCCGCACGAACGCCAAATCAGCCGCGTCGGCCCCGACCAGACCACCGATGCAATCACGGACCCGATCCAGTTTGGGCAACAATGAACGTTCCGGCCCCAGAAACTCAATCGGGTCGCGTTCAAGAAGCTCGATCCAACGGCGTTGCGTTTCCAAGACCACGATCGGCGTCGCGCCAAATGAGCCGTGATTCAG
Organism: Stieleria neptunia; assembly: GCF_007754155.1. NCBI lineage: Bacteria > Pseudomonadati > Planctomycetota > Planctomycetia > Pirellulales > Pirellulaceae > Stieleria > Stieleria neptunia. The sequence goes on from NZ_CP037423.1 coordinate 6,463,156, forward strand.
GAAATCGACATCGGGGTTGAGACGCCAGTGTTTTCGAAATGCGTTTGACAAGTGATTCCTCGCATCACGCCAAAATCGGCTCGATCAGTTCTCCATGCACGTCGGTCAATCGAAAGCGTCTCCCCTGGTACTTGAAGGTCAATCGTTCGTGATCGATTCCCATCAAGTGCAAGATCGTGGCGTTGAAATCGTGGACGTGAACTCCGTTTTCGATCACGTTGTACCCGAATTCATCGGTCTGGCCATAGCTGATCCCCGGTTTGATGCCGCCACCGGCCATCCAGGTCGTGAAACAGCGTGGGTGGTGATCTCGTCCGTAGTTGTCGGCCGTCAACACGCCTTGTGAATACGACGTCCGCCCGAATTCCCCACCCCAGATCACCAGGGTGTCGTCAAGCAATCCGAGTTGCTTGAGGTCTTTGATCAGTGCCGCCGAGGGTTGGTCCGTTTCCTTCGCCTGCCCGCGAATCCCCTTGGGTAAATTCGAGTGCTGGTCCCAGCCCTGGTGATACAACTGAATGAACCGCACGTCCCGCTCGGCCAGTCGTCTGGCCAGTAGACAATTCGCGGCAAACGTTCCCGGCTTGCGCGCGTCCTCGCCATACAGCTGGAACGTCGATTCGGGCTCATCGGAAAAATCGGCGACGTCGGGCACACTCGCCTGCATGCGAAACGCCATCTCATACTGGGCGATCCGCGATTCAATTTCGGGATCCAACTCCTGTGCGAACTGGTGTTGATTCAGCTCGTTGATCGTATCCAACTGGGCCCGTCGACGGTTCCGGTCGACGCCCTGCGGATTGGACAGATACAAGACCGGATCACTTCCACCGCGGAACTGAACGCCTTGGTATTTAGAATCCAGAAATCCATTACCCCACAACCGCGCGTACAGGGGTTGGCCGCCTTGGCCGGCCGACACCAGCACGATGAACGCGGGCAGATCATCGTTGACGCTGCCTAGCCCATACGACAACCAAGCGCCCAGCGACGGACGTCCGGCGATCTGCGACCCCGTTTGAAACATCGTGATCGCGGGGTCATGGTTGATCGCCTCGGTGTGCATCGATTTGATAAAACACACGTCGTCGGCGATGTCACGATGGTGCGGCAACAGATCACTCAGCCAGGCGCCGGACTGTCCGGCTTGCGAAAATTTGAACTGAGACCCCGCCAGCGGCAGCGACGATTGATTGACCGACATCCCGGTCAATCGCTGCTGACCGCGCACCTCGGCTGGCAGCTCCTGGCCGTTCATTTGGTTCAACAGCGGCTTGTAATCGAACAGATCCTGCTGCGCCGGGCCTCCCGATTGGAACAAATAAATGATCCGCTTGGCCTTTGCCGGAAAGTGCATCCCGCCGGTCTCTGCCGACGCGTCCGACTCGTTGCCGAGCAAGCTGCGTAGCGCGACCGAACCGAGTCCGACACCGGCGCCACTGCTTTTAAGAAACAAGCGACGATTGGCCGCCATGGGATGACGGCGAGTGTTGATGTTCATCGATGGTCCGTTGGTGGTCAAAAAGGTGTCCGACACCTTTTTGGCAGACTGGGTAAAATTTTGCAAAAAAGGTGTCGGACACCTTTTTTTGAACGTTAGCGTTTCCAGACGGTTGCGTCCAAGTTCATGATGGCTTGGCAGACGATGGTCATCGCGGCGAGGTGTGGCACGGGGGCGTCCTGTGAACTCGGTGACTGCCCGATCGCAACAAGCTCCGCGGCGCGCTGTGGATGCTCGCCGAAATAGGTTTGTTCTTGTTCCAGCAGGGACACCAGATGCGTCACTTCGTTCTCGTCCGCTCGGCGACCGGTCAGCTTGGCAAACGCGAGTTGAATGCGTGCCATGTCATCGCTCTCACCCATCACGCTCTCCGCCAACGCGCGGGCGGCTTCGACGAACTGGACGTCGTTCATCAGCACCAAGGCTTGCAGCGGGGTGTTGGTCCGTGATCGCTCCATCGTGCAAACCTCCCGCGTCGTCGCGTCGAGCGCCAACATGTTCGGCAACGGAGCGGTGCGTTTCCAAACCGAATACAAGGATCGCCGATACAGCGCCGTACCGACCGACTGCTGGTAGGGCGGTGACATGCCATTGGATTCACGCCACAGATCCGCACCGGGCTGGTACGGCGAAACCGGCGGGCCGCCCTGCTGCTTGTCCATCAACCCCGATGCCGCCAACGCCAGATCACGAATTTGTTCGGCGGAGAGACGGTTCGATGGCCCCCGGGCGAGCAACACGTTGTCCGGATCTCGTTGCAGCTTTTCCGCGCTGACACGGGAATCCTGGCGATAGGTTGATGACAGCACAATCTGTCGGCACAGGCGTTTGACGTCCCAGCCATGATCGACGAAATCGCGTGCCATCCAATCGAGCAACTCAGGGTGCGTGGGCAATTCACCCTGCAACCCAAAATTTTCGGGCGTCGCGACCAACGGGCTGGCAAAGAAGCTTCCCCACAACCGGTTGACGGCGACACGCCCGGTCAGCGGATTTCGCGGGTCGGTGACCCAGCGGGCCAATCCCAACCGATCGCGCGGGGCGTCGTCTGGGAACGGCAACCCGAATTGCGAGAACGTGTCTCGGTCCACGCGCGTGTCTTCGTTTTTCGGTGCATCGTATTGGCCGCGGGCGAGCACATAGGCCGGCCGGGCGTGCTGCATCTCTTCCATGATCGGAATTTCATTCATCGCCTCCTCTGCCATCACCACCGCCTTTCTGGCCGCGGTCAACACCTGCATCGCCTCTCGACTGGGTGGATCGATTGCGGACGCAAAATAGTCCTTGGTCGGTCGGATCGGCGCGCCGGTTGCCAGATGTTTCAATTCGGGCGCCGTCAACGCACGATCATAGACGCGGACGTCATCGATCAGACCGCCGGCGAAACCACGGTCGCGAAAACGCTGGCCCACGACAAATTCTCCGCCGTGATCGACCACAACGTTGGCTTGTTTCTTGACACGATCACGCAAGATTTCCGTCTCCAGCAATTCGCCGTCGAGATACAGTCGCAAGCCGGCGGCGCGGGAGGAACCGTCGTAGGTCGCGGTGACTTGGTGCCACGAGTCGGCGGGAATCGGCGCGATCGTTCGAACCGCCATCGCATTGCCCGGCCACACGCGAGCCATGCGTGATTCGAGGTGTCCATTTTCGATCGTCAAATCCCAGCCGTTGTACCCGCAATCGGTCCCCCGGGTGTGATGCGCGATCACACTTCGATAGGGCGTTCGCTGGACATCACGCAACGTCACGACGACCGAGAATGCGGTCCAACGATCGAACGACGGCACACCATGCGTCGTCACCCCGCGTTCGCCATCGAGAGCGATCGCCCGCCGCGGGACGTCAATCCTTGCCGGGCCGGCATTCGATTGATCGCCCCCGGTGTTGTCGAGCGAATCAGCAGCTTGATCGGCGCCGACATCCTTGCCGTCCGAGGCAATCCTTGGGTCCAATCGCGGGATCGAGCAATCCACCACATCCTGCAACGGTGACATCGAAGTCCACGACCGATCCGATTGCGACGGGTGGTAGACGTCTTTGATCGTGTTATCAAAGTCGACGTCAAAACCGATCGCCAATCGCAGATCCGCAATCGTCGGCTGGTCGTCCGATTCGGGTTTCCATGATGCGAAACGCTGTTCAGATCGTTTCAACGTCGCGGCGTATTGTTGTTCGGCAATCCGCAACTGGTCGCGCGCCGCCTGCAACGTTGCCTCTTGCTCGGCGGTCGGCAACAACAACGAAGGACAGGGAACTTTTTCGGTGCGATCGTAGACACCGCTTTCGTCGATCGAATTGAAGAACGCCGACAACGAGTAGTAGTCGCGCATCGGGATCGGGTCGTATTTGTGATCGTGACAGCGACAACATTCCAGGGTCAGCCCCAAGACGGCGGTGCCGAAGGTGTGAACGCGATCGGCGACATTTTCGATTCGCCATTCTTCGAACACCGCGCCGCCTTCGTTGTTCAGCCGGTGGATCCGGTTGAACGCGGTGGCCAGCTTTTGTTGACGCGTCGCATCGGGCAACAGATCGCCGGCCAGTTGCCACGTCAAAAATTGGTCATAGGGCAAATTCTGATTGAGCGCTTCGACCACCCAATCGCGATATGGCCATTGCGTATTCAACTTGTCGCTTTGATAGCCATAGGAATCGGCGTAGCGGGCGGCGTCCAACCAAGAGACCGCCAGGTGCTCGCCGAAACCGGATGACTGCAACAGCCGATCGACGACGGCCTGGTAAACTTCGTCTTGATGGCCACGGTGATCGTCAGCGGCAAGCGCCTGATCAAAGGCTTGCATTTCTGCCGGGGTCGGCGGCAATCCCGTCAAGTCCAACGTGACGCGACGCAGCCAGCGCCGCGGTGCGGCGGGCGGGTTGGGCAGAAGCTCTTCCCGCTGCAAACGCGACAACACAAACCGGTCCAACGTCTCGCGGCACCACTCGACTTCATGCGGACTCGGCACCGCCTCCGTCTCGGGTAGTGGTGTGAACGCCCAATGGTCGGCGTACACCGCGCCTTCGTCAATCCAGCGTTTCAGCGTCCGCTTTTCCTTTTCGGTCAGACTGAGATTGGATGCAGGGGGCGGCATCTGAAGATCCGCGTCGTCGCTGTCAATCCGGTCGATGACCTCGCCGGATTCAATCAAATCGATCGCTTCCTCGCGGACGTCAAGCCGCAGCCCGGCTTCGCGATGTCCTTCGTCCGGCCCATGGCAAAAGTAACACTTGTCCGACAGGATCGGACGCACGTCACGGTTGAAGTCCAAATCTTCGGCCAGACAATGCCACGACGGAACGGTGCAGACGACCAAACCGCAGACGAGAACGACGAACGAGCGAACCATGTTGAATTGAACCATCCAGAGATGTGCAAATCGGGGGCGACGTGAAAACCATCGCGGGGCGAGTCTGGCCCCATTATCGCCGATATCGACACCGGCGTCTTGCACCGGAAAAACGCAGTTGTGTAAAATTGCGGCATGGCAAATACCAGCATGCAAGACCGGTTTTACCAGCGTCTCGATCCCCAGGGGCAGATTTTGGGGCTCTTTGATCTGCTGCCGAGTGTTTCGTTTTTTGTCAAGGATCGCCGCGGACGGTTCATTGCGCTCAACCGTCGTGGTTGCGACTACTGCGGCGTCGCCAACGAAGAAGACGCGATCGGACGCACCGACCACGACTTTTTCCCCAAGCGACGCGCCGACGAGTATCGCGCCGACGACCTGACGGTGTTGGAGACCGGGCGCGCGATCCGGAACCGCATCGAAAGTGCCCCGGAAGCAGAAGGTTCACCGCGACTGGTGATGACCAGCAAGATTCCATTGCGGGATCGCAACGGAAAGGTGATTGGGATCGCCGGATTCTCGCGCCAAGTCGACCAGCTTCGTTCACCCGGCGGGACAGTCGCGGCGTTTGCCGACGTGATCGCCCACCTGCACCGACACTATGACGATCACTTGACGACTCCCGAATTGGCGACGATGGCCGACCTGTCGGTCAGCCAGTTCGAGCGACGATTTCGAAAAGCGTTCGGCTGTTCCGTGCGACAGTACCTGGTTCGCGTCCGCGTCGAAAACGCTGCCAAACGATTGACCGAAACCCGGCAAACCATTTCGCAAATCGCCCTGGCGACCGGGTTCTATGACCATGCCCACTTCAGCCGCAGTTTCCGACGGTTGATGAAGCTTTCTCCGTCCGAGTACCGGCGGCAATATCAGTCAACTTCACGGTGGGGAAGAAAATAGGGGGGAAAGCTAGACCAGGAGGTTTGGTCGGGATGTGAAAACTATCCCGAGGGGGAGGGTCATTCAACCAGAACGCATTGGTCATTCGGTACAGAAAGCCCAAAAGCGTTCTTCTGGTGAAAGCTCACTCACCGCAGGGGTGACGCTCCATTGGGCCGACAGGGTGATCCGTAGGCTGGGTTGCATGCGTGGCGGTGTGGACTACGGCAAATCAACGTCAATGGACATTGGATTGAAACCGGTTGCCGACAGAAGAACGATGCAGGTGTGCGCTTTCGAAGCGGGCATCACGCGTGCTACGTTATTCCGTTGCCGCGCAGCACGTTTGGCTTCCTTGGTGCAAATGGATGAATCGCATCCGTCGAAACACGCGCTCGCGATCCACGACTGTATGATGAAGGTGAGTCGATCAATCGATCGTTCGAACGGAAGAACGAGACACGACACCACCACACAAACCTCGCAGACGAGATGATGTTTCGGTGAACCGCTGTCGGTTGATTGATGGGCACCGCATGGAAGAGGCGTCGGTGTTCGTTTTACGTTGTATTGCAAAGAAGGGGCTTTTTGTGATCGTTGAGAAATCGAAACCAGACTGGGATGGTGATTCAGGCCGCGAGCCCCTTGCGGTGTCTCAGCCGACGAAAGTGGATTCCGCGCGTGATCGAACTGCAGACCTTCAGGACTTTGTTTCTCACCTCCGCCGGGACGCAGTCGACGATCCGATCCACTATCTGATCCGCAGCAACACCTCGTGTGACGGCGAATGACCCACGGCATCGACTTCGGCACCAAACGGGTTGCCGATTGTGAGCGGCAGGGCGCAAGTCCTCCGGTCGTTCGAGGGGCGTTTGAGCCGCGACCGGACGGCTCTCGGGCTGTCGTTTTTGTCGGGTTCTGCTGAGTTAATGGTGAGCCGCTGGCCGTAAGGCCTCGGGCAGGCGTCGCAGTGCCCGGCCGCTTACGCGCCCGCGGCTCATTAAATCGACCGCCCGCTCGCGCCGTTCCGCCAGCACCGTCGTGCCAAAGTCGGTGCAATCGAGCCGCCCCCCGCCGAGGCTGCACTTTTTCTAGCGAAACCGAGAAAGATCCCCAAATTTTCTTTCCGGCCGCCCCAAGAATGCGATTTGGGTGCCGAACAGGAGAGCGAAACCCGAGCCGACCCAATGAAGGCTCTTTTTGAACGCCAATTTTTGGGGATCTAAGTCCATGTTAAAGAAAGCCATCGTCGCCGGCGGTGCCGTCGCACTTTTGTCAAGTTTGGCCGTCGGTGTTCCGCTGGCCAGTTACACCCGATGCGGGGTCAGTTGGCTCCGCGATTCTGCCAGCGATGCCGTCCCCCTGGAGTGGGAATTGAAGCGGGCCCGCCAAATGATCAGCGATTTAAAGCCTGAGATCACCGACAACGCCAAGCGGATTGCCCGCGAGAAGATCGAAGTCGTCCGACTGGAAAAACAGTTGAATGAAACCGAGTCACGACTGGCCTCGGCCCAGAACGACATCGAACGATTGACCGGCGATTTGGAAGGCGGCAACGAGTACTTCACCTACGCCGGACGCACCTACACCTCGGTGCAAGTCAAAGACGATTTGAAGAACCGCTTCAAACGCTTCAAGACGCGCCGCGCGACCGCGGACAAGCTGCAACAAATGCTGACCGCTCGGCAGTCGACGTTGAGCGCGGCACAACATCGCATGGAAGAAATGCTGAGCGCGAAACGTCAATTGGAAGTCGAGGTCGAGAACTTGCAAGCACGCTTGGGGGCACTTCGCGTCGCCCAGACCGCCAGCGAGCTGAGCTTGGATGACAGCCACCTGTCCCAAACCCGTCGACTGCTCGACGAGATCGAAACCCGCATCGACGTCGAAGAGGAGACGATGAGCGTGGACGCGGAATACTTTGGTGAGATCAACTTGGAAGATTCCGGCGACGAAGACCTGCTGGACGACATCGCCAACTACTTTGATTCCGAGCCCGGCCAGTCCAAGGCGCTTGTCGCCATTCAATTGAACTGAATGTCGCGCCCGTTTGCGACGTCACCTGTTCGCCGAAGTAGTCTATTCGCGAACGTTGCTGGAAACCTACGCTTCTCCTCTGCTCTTGCCCGATGAACGAAACGATCCGCCCGACGACCGAACCTGCCCAGACGTCCGCGTGGCGTTTGTGGATCGATCGTTGCGGCGGGTTCGCGTTGCTGGCCGGTGACCGTCTGGCCGTCGGCGGCGCCCGCCCGGATTCAACGACCGACATCCAGGTCCGGACCGATTGGCGGCGCCGCGAAGGAACGTTGGTTCGCCGCAACGGTGACTATTTCTGGACCGCGGCGGAGGATGAAGAAGCCGCGGGCCGACAGGATTCCGCCGGCCGATTGCTGGTTTCCGACAGCGTGTTTCCGATCTCGGGTTCGGCCACGTTGCGGCTGCATCAGCCTTCGCCGCTGTCGCGTTCGGCGGTCCTTTCGCTGGATCCGCCCCATCGGTTTGACCAACACATCGACCAGATTTTGTTGGTCGATCAAACCATCTTGATCGGGCCCAGCGTCGGCGACCATATCCGCTGCACCGCCGTGGACACTGCGGCGGTGCTGGTGATTCGCGACCAGCGCTGGCAGGCGAAACTGAGACCCGGCGCGTCGACGGACGGATCGTCGCGTCGCACCAATCGACCGCAACCGGTCGACCTTGTCCCGGGACGCCGAGTCTCGATCGGTGAACTCGACATGATGTTGGAAGAAGTATGAAAACTCTCGCCCCCGATACTCGCACACTCGTTGGCCGAGACATGACCGAACCACCCATCGACGCGGCCGACGATGCCGCCCAGCAACCCGGCATCGGCAATCCCCACGGCTCTCCGACCGACAGCGAGGCGGAACGCGGACAGCGTCAGAAAAGAAAAAACGGTCGGGGACTTGCCGCCAAGTTCTTCCGCTGCTGCCAACCGAAGTCCAGGGGGGAAGCGCGGAAATCGAGCGACCGGGAACCGCAAATTCCGGGTGACGGTTCCGCGAATGGGGATAGAATGCAACCTGCGTTTCGCGAAACTTCGCTCGGATCGCCCCCCGAAAATCGACCGATGTCCTTCACCTATGCCCCCGGTGCTCAGCCGCTGCCGCCGTACACGATACGGCGTGGAGTCGGTGTGGGCGGGTTCGGCGAAGTTTATTTTGCGGTCAGCCAGGCGGGCAAAGAAGTCGCGCTCAAGCGGATTCAACGCAACCTGGAAATCGAGCTGCGGGGCGTCTCGCAGTGTCTGAACCTGAAGCATCCGAATCTGGTTGCCCTGTACGACATTTGCCGGGACGCCGACGGTGGGTCTTGGGTGGTGATGGAGTACGTGGCCGGGGCGAATCTGCGTGAGGTTCTGGACCGCAACCCGGATGGATTGCCCGAACCCGAGGCGCGGCGTTGGTTTGCCGGCATCGCCGCGGGCGTGGCCCACCTGCACGGCGCCGGTTTGGTCCACCGCGACCTGAAACCCGGCAACGTCTTCGATGATCTGGGCATCGTGAAGGTCGGTGACTATGGGTTGAGCAAATACATTTCGTCGTCGCAACGGGGCGGCCACACCGAAAGCGTGGGCACGTTTCATTACATGGCCCCGGAAATCGGCCGTGGCAAGTACGGTCGCGAGATCGATGTCTATGCATTGGGAATCATCCTTTACGAACTGCTGACCGGACGCGTGCCGTTTGACGGAGAGAGCTGTCACGAAATCATTGTCAAACACCTCACCGCGCTGCCCGATCTGTCCGGGGTGACATCGCCGTATCGGGAAACGATCCTGGCGGCATTGGACAAGGACCCGGCGAAACGACCGGCCACGATTGCCGAGCTCGTTGCCCCGCTGGGACTGTCGGTGTCCGACGCCGCTGCGGTCCCGACGCTGGTCAGCGAGGTCGCCGGGGACGCACAGCCGCTGCAGGGCCAGGGGCGTGATCACCGGCAACACGCTGCTTCGGACACCATGCAGCCGGCGGAAAACTTCGCCCCGCTGCTGGGACTGGAGTATTCCGATTCGGCGGCGGCGTCTCCGGCCTCGGCCGACGAACCGCTGCTACGAGCGATCCGCTCATCGGCCCACGATTTACGTGCCTGGTGGAAATCGCTGGAGCAATCGCCGCGGTCGCGATTTTGGATCGGCGCCTTCCTGGCGTTTGTGCTGTTCATCAACACGCATTGGTTGTTGCCCGCGCTTTCGATTCTGGGTGCGTTCTACGTGCCGTACTACATCATTCGACAAATGGTGCTGCATTCGAGTGAACAGCCCAGCTATGCCAAGGCGCATCGTATCGCGTCACAAGCCGGTCCGTCCAACAAGGCCCGGACCAGGCAAGAATGGCGAAGCGAGGTGCGTCATCTGTTGCGGGCCAAGCACAATTTGGTGCGGATGGCGGAGTTGAATACCTCGTGGATCGCGTCGTCGTTGACGGTGTTGACGATGGCGGTTGCCGCGGGCGTGATCGGGCTCCGCAGTGGCGATGTCAGCGCCGTCGACGTGGCACCGTACTTCTGGATGGGATTGGTCGTGCTGGTCGGCGCGCAGGGCATCCTGGGACTGGGAAAACTTTGGGAACGCGATGACGGCGAAGGGCTGCCCAGGCGGTTGGTGCTGGCCGGCGTCGGCGCCGGAGTCGGCCTGTTCGCCTATGCATTGAATGAATTTTTCCTGCTGTCGCTGGTTCCCGGCGGCAGCGAAATGCTGGGCGCCGAATTGCCGCAAGCACTGTATCGTGAGGATTCGACGATCCGGGCGTCGGGCATGATGGCTCACTTCGCCTTGTTGTTCGGCGGCATCCGTTGGTGGAAGTCGGTTGATCCGCTGCGGCGAACCCGATTGAGTCTGTGGAGCGTGGCGGTGGTGTGTGTCGCTGCCTGGGGAGTCCAGCAATTGATTCCTGTGCCGCAACCGATGGGATTGTTGGTCGCCGGCGGGCTGGCGATGGCGACACAAATGTCGGCCCCTTGGATCAACCCACGCATGTTCGCGGCCAACCCTTGGCCGAGACGCAAGCATCCGTCACCCCGCCTTCGGGAGGCAAACGTATGAAAACGCTCTTTCCCGCCGCCTCGGCCTGTTTCGTCGTCGCGTTTGTCGCGTCGGTCGGACTCGCCGAATCGTCTCTCGAAGCCACGGCCAACCGCGCCGGTGAAACCGTATCCGAGCAGCCGCGTGCCGAGTCATCCGCGTCGGCCGACTCGGAGTCGTCCGCCAAGCCGAAACGCGCGGAACTGTCGGTCGCGCCGATGGACCACGTGACCTATCCCGACGATCGACCGGGCTGGATCGAAACCGAGCCGGACCTGCAATCCCCCGTCCATAGTTGGGTGGTCACGACCAGTGGCGCCGAGACGATGGAACAGTGTGAAGCGGAACTGGAAGTGCTCAAGCCGGCCGCGGTGGCGCTGTACATCAAGGAAACGACCGGGTGGCTGTGCGACGATGCGTTTTTAGATCAGCAGTGGATCGAAGACGAACTCATCGATCGGCGGTATCTCGGTACGCTGAAAATGGGCGACCGCGAATTGTACGAGATCGCGGTCGAGCTGAAGTTTGATGCCGACAGCCGAAAACGAATTCGAAGGGCAATGAATAACTCCGTCGTCGGTGAGCGATTGCGGGCGACGGCAGGACTGTTTGCGTTGGCGCTGGTCGGACTGTGCTGCACCGGAGGCGTGCTGGGGGTGTTCAGCCGCCGTTACGCGTCCTAACCGATCGCGTCCACCGCGCGTTGATTCGATTCAGACGCACCCGGCAGCGATTGGGTCGCTCGCCCGATTTCGAGACCGGTACGATGTGAATCAGCGGATTTTGCCCCACTGGCCGCCTGCGGTGGGATAGCCGATCGCGTACACCTGTCTACAATCTGCGGTAAGCTTTCCCATTGGTGATTCCCGGGCCAGGCAGCAGAAACGATGATCATGACAGATGAAATTGCCCCCGTTTACAATGCCGCGACGATCGGAGCGGACAGTATCCTGCTCGTAGACGACACGTTGATTTTGCGTGATCGACTGGCGATGGCGCTGCGGCAACGCGGGTTTCGCGTGCAGACGGCCGGCAGCTATGACGAAGCGGTGGAAGTCTTCCAGCACTCGCCCACCGACCTGGCCGTCTTGGACCTGAGAATGCCGGGCCGATCGGGATTGGATTTGCTGCGGAAATTGTTGCAGATGAATCCGAATGCACGAATCATCATGCTCTCGGGGTTCGGCAGCATTCCCGCGTCGATCGATGCAGTCCGCGCCGGAGCAATCAATTTCCTCAGCAAGCCCGCCGATGCGGATGACATCTTGGCGGCGTTTGCCCGCGGCGACGAACCGTCGGTGCCGACCGGCGAAGTCAGTTTCCCGGCGCCCAGTCTGGCCCGCAACGAGTGGGAGCACATTCACCGGGTGCTGTCCGATTGCGGGGGCAACATCAGCGAAGCGGCCCGCCGGTTGGGGATCCACCGGCGGTCGTTGCAACGCAAGCTGCGGAAACGCGCACCGGAAGATCCGGCGAGCCCCGAAGTCGTCGAAGACGACGAACTCGAGTGAAAACCGCCCCACCCGGGGTCTGTCCCCGGAGCGCTATCATCGACCGTCCCCGATCGACCCACCGGGGTCTGTCCCCGGTCCGCTATCCACCGGGGTCTGTCCCCGGAGCGCTAAATAGGACGAATGAGACCTATGGGACAAATGAGTCCTATGCGTCCTCTCTGTCCCATTGGTCCCATTTCGCGCTGTTCTCGATCGACCCATCGGGGTCTGTCCCCGACCCATCGGGGTCTGTCCCCGACCCATCGGGGTCTGTCCCCGGTAGATGCGGGGCGTGTGGGGTTGAACACTTTTCGATCGGAGTGTGACGATTCGCGCAGCCGCGGTCCGCGGGTGTCGTCATTCTGGGTGCTCCCGTTGATTTTGTTGAGGGGATGCCTGGCTGCCATTGGACCCGCTCAATGGCTGAGAACGCGGGATGGGGCCACGGGTCGATGGCCGCTCTGGCCCCGATTTCACCGTCAGAACCGTCAAAAGGTACGCCAATTGCTAAGCAAATTAAAAATCTGGGCGACTTGCACAAACCTTGTTGATGAGCAAAACTTCGCCAATCAGATTGATGTCGCCCCCCCGTACCCGCGGCACCGAACGAGACACCCCTAACAGAAGGAAAACCCCATGAAAGGTCTTCGAATTTTTGCGGCTTGCACGGCGTTGATGATCGGTTCACTTGCCGCTGTGAACGCGTCGGCTGGTTGCTGTGAGCCCGCACCGGCTCCTTGCTGTGAATCGGCACCGGTTTGCTGCTGCCCGCCGCCCCCAGTCCCCGTGACGTTCTGCGTCGTGGATCCCGTGACCTGCTGCAAGTACCCCGTCACCGTTTGCGTTCCCTGCGAATGCGCCGGTGAGATCCCTTGCTACGTCGGCTGCCGCAAAGGATTCCTGGGTCGTAAGATCCTGACGTACAAGTTCCAGTGCTGTGGCGAATGCGTCGACATCGTGATCACCAAGCACGGTCGCGTGATCGTCCGCGACTGAGAGAACGATTAAAGAACAGGTTCCACCGCTTTGGTCTCGCGATCGAAGCGGTAGACCTGTTTTTTTTGTGGGTCGGCGACGTACAGATACTTGTCGTCGGCCGTGATGCCGACCGGTCCGCCCAACGGTTCGCCTTCGAACCACTTTTCCGTCGTCCCATCGGCAGAAAACCGCCAAATCGCCTTGCCGTACCCGTCGGTGACAAAGCCCCCGTCGCCGGTCCAGACCAGACCATTGGGAAACGCGTAGGGGCGACCGCCGACGACGGTTTCGGCGGTGTTCTTCTGCACGTCGATTTTCTGAATCGCTTCGGCGTCCGGCGTCACCGCCCACAGGTTCCCCTCGTCGTCCAGTGACAACCCGCGCGCATTGACACGGGCGACCAACTCGGGCTTTCCACCTTCGATCGGAAGCCGAAACACGGCCCGACGCTCGGCATCGCCGACATAGATCGTCTTGCCGCCGTCGCCGACCGCGATCGCCATCGGAATCCCCAGGTACCCATTATTCAGTGCCACCAATTTGGCGCCGGGCTGCTTGGCATGATAGATCTCGCGGGTCGCGGAATCGCCGATCAGTATGCCCCCATTTGGATGGGGGGTCACGCACCACGGTGCGTTCATCGGCTTGCGCAACAGCGGCGTCCCGGGCGTGAACACCTTGAAATTCTCTCCATCCTGGATCCAAACGCCCGGTAAGAATCGGTCCACGACCAGCAACTTTCCATCATCGATCGCGACCGCTCGCGGGTAATTGACGGTCGCCTTCTCGGTCTCAATCGGCTCGGGGACATCGATCTCCTTGCTCACCACGGCGTCCTCAGCCGCCTCCTGAGCCTGCGCCGATCCGATCGCGATCGCCACCCCCAAGGGGATGGCGAGCAAGGCGACCAGGATGGAATGGTGGCAGGATATTCCGATTGCGCAAAGTTTTCTAATGATCACGATTGGGAGTGCCGAACATAAAACAAGAAATGTACCGAGAAGCGGTTTCTGATGTCGCAACGCCTCCCAGCGGAAAGATTTGGAACATGATAACGTCAAGCCACTCGATTACGCGGGTCTTGCCTGGTCGAAACACGTCGAGTCCTGGAAATATGTCCGCAACCGGCCTTTGCCGCCGCGTTGGCCAGTCTGCCGCGTGGCTTCTGGTGTTCATCGCCGTATTGCCGGTGCTGGTGGTCCCGACGTTGGCCGACGAGCCGGTCGTGCGTGCGGCGGCCGACGTCTTTGAAAGCGAACGCGTCGATCTTTCGGCTGTGAAACCGGTCAAACGAGCGGCGCGCAACGTCGCCGTTGGTCACGCGGTCGAAACCGACGGCGTGGTACGGCCGGTGTCGTATTACGAGGGCGAAATGGGCTACGGTCCCAGCGTCTTTGAATCGAGCTGCGGCTGCGAGACGGTTTGTGATTGTCCGGTGGGCGACGTCTTCGTGGAACCCGGTTGCGGGATCGAAGCGTCCTGCGGGTTTGAAGCGTCTTGCGGAGCCGAAACGTGGATCGAGCCGACGTGTGGATGCGATGGTGTCGGATGCGACGCCTGCTGCGACGGCTACGACCCGACCTGTGGATGCAACGCGTGTCGCGGCGGCATCGGTGGTTTCATCGATTGCTTGTTCCCGCGACTGCGAATCCAGTGGGCCCAACTGGACCTGTTTGCCGGCGTGGCCGGGCACACCGGGCCGATGAACTTTGCCAACATCAGCGCGACGGGAACCGACCGTCGCGGGACGGGCAGCTTTGGGTTCTATGAAGGGTTCAACAAAGGGACCGCGGTTCGCTTTTTCGGAGCCGACATCGCCTGGCAATCCGGAGTTCGCTTCACCCAAAACAATCTTTCCGGAGCCGGGTTCACGGACGAGACGCGGGGCCAAATCTTTTTGACCAGCGGCATCTTCCGTACGGTCGACTACGGTTTCCAGTACGGCTTGGTGTTGGACTATCTGTACGAAGACTGGTACTACCGCAGCGACCTGATTCAGATCCGCGGTGAACTGGGTTGGGTCAATCGCGGCGGAAACGTGTTCGGATTTAAATTTGCAGCCGGCATCGACGACGACACCGCGACCACGAGCGTTTTGAACAACAGCGGAACCGTCATCCGCAATGACATCGCGATGGAAGCGTTGACACAGTATCGATTGTTCTATCGCCAACGCTTGGCCCGCCTCGGTTCCTGTGAAGGCTTCGCCGGCTGGACCGACAATGAGGACGGGTTGCTGGGTATGGAAATCGATCTTCCGATCCACGGCAACTTGCTCTGGAACACCTCGGCGACGTACCTGATTCCCAACGAGGAAACGGGCAGCGGCGGCAGCCAGGAAGAAGGCTGGAATCTGGCGATCGGATTCACCTACCGCCCGGGCGGACTCGGTGGACAATCACGCTACTCACGGCCGCTGCTGAAGGTCGCCGACAACGGAACGATGATGGTCGATCGAAAGTGAGACAGTGACGGCGTTAGCGGAACGGCGCGAGCGGGCCGGTCGTTTTTGTGAGCCGCGACGCTGCCCGAGGCCTTACGGCCAGCGGCTCACCATAGACTCAGCAGATCCCGACCAAATCGACAGCCCGCGAGCCGTCCGGTTGCCGCTCGAAAACATCTTGAAAGACCGGGGGGCTCGCGCCCTGCCGCTAACAAGCGTTGGTTGGACGGCGTCTGTTCCGTCTGATAATCTAAACCGACTCCCCCGCGCCTTTTCCATCAGGCGAATTTTTTTCTTTGTTTGTGCGGCTTGCTGCAGGACGATCGTGGTCAAAAAAAAATCGCCTTCCCAAAGCAAGCAGCCTCCGCCGGAACCTCCCCAGCCACGCCGCACCATCTCCGCTGGCCGGAAGGTCATCCTGAGCGTTGTGGTCGTCGCATCGTTCTTTGTGGTCGTCGAAGCGCTGCTGCGTGTGGCGGGGTATCGCGTTCCCGTGGGCGTCGAGCGAATGGAATTTACGTTTCCAATCGACGACTACAACACGAATTCCCCCCAACCGTTCTTGGCTCGCGACGAGACGCTGTTTTGGCGTCCGCGTCCGGGTGCGCTCGGCCACAACAGCATGGGTTTTTACGGCCCCGATTTCTCTGCCGACAAACAGGACGGGGTGTTTCGAATCGTCTGTCTCGGCGATTCCTGCACGCATTTCGGACCGATCACGTATCCCGACATGTTGCGGGCTTACTTGGACAAGGTCGCGCCCGGTAAGTTTGAGGTCATCAACGCCGGCGTCATCGGCTACACCTCCTTTCAAGGCAAACGGTTGTTGGAAACCGAGGCGATCCAGTGGGACCCCGATTTGGTGACCGTGTACTTCGGCTGGAATGACCATTGGCTGGCGCGAGGGTTTCAGGACAAGGATCAACAGTCGGGCGAATCGACGGTGGCCGACGGTCTAGGAAACGCTCGCCTTTTCCAGCTGATTCAAAGTTTTGTACAGCGTCACCCGGCCGCCGCTTCGGGGATGCGGGTGGAGCCGGAGGATTATCGTGCCAACCTCAGTGCAATCAGCGCGACCTGCCAGGCCAATGGGATTCGTTGTTGGTATCTGACCGCGCCGCACGCCTTCGACATCGGGGTTCCGCCGTATCTGGTCGAATCCGGGGAAGCCAAGAATCTGGAGGACTTGCTTGAGATTCATCGCAGCTACAACCAGATCGTCCGAGACGTCGCCGACGCGCGCGGTGACACGCTGATCGATTTGGAAAAGGAGATCGACCCGATGAATAAGCTGGAGTTGTTCATCGATGATCACATTCATCTGTCGCAACAGGGCCGGCTGTTGGTCGCCAAGCGGATGGCGGACGAACTGCGTGCGTCAGGAGTCTTGCAAGTCGATGCGGACCAGTAGTGGCGTGATCCGTTAGGACCGTCGGACGACAAGTCGCGCCCGATGACAGGCTGGAAGCCTACCCCACTCTCCCACCGGTTTTCAATCTCGGGGGACTTCGATGCCTCGGATCATGGCCAGCAATTCTTCGTCGACGTCGCGTCCTTCGATTTCGGCTTCGGCGCTCAGCTGAACGCGATGGCGAAGTGCCGGAATCGCGACTTCGACCACGTCATCGGGGATCGCGTAATCGCGACCGCCGAATCCCGCCAGCGTCCGGGCGCATTGCATCAACGCCAACCCGGCGCGTGGCGAGGCACCGATGTGAAACGCCGGCCACGAACGCGTCGCGCGAACGATCTTGTTGATGTAGTCGACCAGTGCGTCTTCGACGTTGACCGTCCCGCACAGCTGGATCAGTTTGCGAACGGTGTCGGGGTCGGTGATCGTCCGCACCTCGTTCTCCAGCCGTTCATTCAGATTCACCTGCTTGCTGTGCAGTTTCAAGATTTCCGCTTCTTGGGCTTCGTTCGGGTAGTCGACCTTCAACTTGAACATGAACCGATCCAGTTGAGCTTCCGGCAGGTTGTAGGTGCCTTCGCTTTCCAACGGGTTTTGCGTCGCCATGACCAGGAACGGCTGGGGCACGACGTGGCTGGTTCCGTCGATCGTGACGCGGTATTCCTGCATGATTTCCAACAGCGCCGCGTGCGTCTTGGCGGGCGAGCGGTTGATTTCGTCGGCCAACAACAGCTGCGTGAACACCGGCCCGGGACGAAAGCGAAACTCGCTCTTTTGCATGTCAAACACGGGGGCGCCGGTGATATCCGAAGGCATCAGGTCGGCGGTGAATTGGATTCGGCCGAATTCGCAGCCGAGTGCCCGTCCGAGCGTGCGGACGAACAGTGTCTTGCCCAGCCCGGGCACCGATTCGATCAGCACATGGCCGCCGGAAAACAGCGCGGTGAGTGTTCCGAGCACCAGTTCGTCTTGGCCGACGTACAATTTGGCGACTTCGGCCGAGACCGCTTGGTAGAGCCGTTCCACCGGTTCGAACCGTTCGCTTTTGCCTTGAAACGCAATCGGACCGCCTGCCGGCTCGGCGGCCGGCGAAGCGGGGGTGGGCGCGTTCACGGTTGCGCCGTGGGATGCCAGCAGGTCGTCGGAACCTGATCCGGCTTGTGTGTTTCCAGGAGTCGGGTCAGTCAACGGTCAGCCTCGATCAGGTGGGGTGGAATCGTCTTGACGACGATCGGTAGATTCGGGATGGATTGGACTCGTGTCAACCGCCTTGGCCGTTTCGCCGGGCGGGGCTCCGGCCGGTTCGTCGGCCGGTTCGTCGGCAATCGGTTGTGGCGATGCATTCGGTTGCGGGGCCGTCGTGTTCGGGCCCATCCGTTTTGGCCCCAACCCAACCGGCCCCAACCCGATCGGCTCGGGCACGTGCAAGTGGAGCGCCGGGTCGGGGGCATGAACGGGTTCTTCAATCACCCACGGCCCCGCGGTTTCATCACGGACGTGTTTCATGTAGTCACTGATCCGTCGCCTGGCGAAGGTCTCACCGCCGCGCCGCCGCATCAAGGTCGCCACCGCGGTCAGGTGGTCTCCGAAGTGCGTCAAGACGCCGCGATCGACTCGTTTGGGGCGACCGAAGATCGGCATCAACATCAAGCAAATCACGAAGCCCAAGATCGCGATGTGAAAGGTGACGAAGCTGAGCGGGAACTCGGTGAAAAATTCCGCACCGGAAGCTCGGGGAACTTCATTGCTGCGGTCGCTGATCGGCAACGAATACGATGCCGTGGCGAAGCTCACTTGCGGCGGAGCCCCGTCGGCGAAAAGTCGTTCTCGCCGGTCCACGCGCCGGGACTGAATCAACGGCGCAAACGACGCACTGATCAGCCGCTCGGCGATCGCCTGGTTTTCTGGTCGTGTCAATCCATAGTTGGTCAACAAGGATCCGCCGGCCACCACCACGACTTGCGAGTCGCCCCAGGCTTTGCTGGTGATGCGGGCCACGAGGGTATCACCGTCTTCGGACACCACGATCGACTGGAATTCGGTTGTCGTTGACGTCGGTGTCACATTTTGTCCCATCGGCCAGACCGGCGAACCCGGCCCGACCGGTTGAAACACAACGGTCCCCTGCTGTGACTTGTTCTTGCGATCATACGCTTCCAAAACCCATTCCACGCGACGCGGATCTGGGGATTCGGCCAGACCACTCCACGCTTCATCGCGCGCCGCTTCGGTATCCGCCAACACCAATCGGGTTCGCTGCACTTTGGGCTGGATCGATAGCCAACCGTTGGACGGCAAGGCCGTTCGCAACAGTTGCCACTGGTGTTCTTTGATCAGGTTCTCGGCATATTTTCTGCGATATTCCAGCCGTTGCTGCGGTGGCGCGAGCGGTCGGGCGTCGCGATAAAACTCCGTTTCACTGCCGCTGTCGGGGACCACATAAATCAACGTCTTGTCTTTCATCCGCAACCATCGGTCCAGCCACCGCGTCGTGTTGGCTTCGATTCCCGTCGGATGTCCGGGCGTCCAGACGATCACCGAGCTGCGTTTGGATCGATCCGTCAAACGATTTAAATCACGCGTGGCAAAACCGGCGTTGCTGAATGCGTTGCGAAAGGTGGTGAATCCGTTGACGCTGCGTTTGGCGAGGATTCCAACGCTGGGTCCGTAACTGGTGCGCAGTCCGCTGTCACAACCGGCCAGGACCAACAGCATGAGGGTCGGGAGCAGGATGCGTTTCATTTGCCCGCTCCGTAGGCTTGGGTAGCCGATTCCAGCATTTCATTCTGCCGCCACAGTTGTTCGAACACGTGGGCAGAAATCTCGTGCCGGCCGAAATAAGATTGCTCGAACGCGTCGGCCGTGGCGCGCAACCAGGTGGCGATGGTGTCGTGGTGGTTCCGGGTTTCGCGAACATAACGGCCGTTCGTCTTTCCGCGACTGAGGCGTAGCAGGCCGTTGCGATCCAGCAACAACAGCTGATGGCCGAGCATCAAGATGATGGCCTGGTCAAAGCGTCCCTCGCCCATCAAACGTTCGCATTCGGTCCGCAAGTTCACATCCGTTCGCCGCAATTCGGGCGGCAAGTGCTTGATCCGTTCCAAGGTCTGTTCGTCGGGCAATCCCTTCACGTCGGCTGCGGACGCCGTCGACGTGCGGTTTTCCATTCGCAATTCCGCCCGCGAGATGGCATAGACCGTGATTCCAACGATCCCCAGCACCATCGCGGCCAGCAACACCCAGCCGAAGAGATTGCCCCAGGTCACGGAGGTGCCGAACAAACCGGTTGCCGTGGCCGCTCCAGTGGTCGTCGTGTTAGATGGTCGATCGGGCTGAGCAATCTTTTTCGGTTTGGGCAACCAACGGCTCTCGCGATGGATCGAGTCGTCTTGGCGGATTTCCAATTCGATCGGCACCAGTTGCCTGGATTGCGGGTCGTACCAGGGCGTGGAGTCCAGCGACTCGTTGACGCTCCCGTCAACCTCGATCGTCGGCGGCGGTTTCACAGCATCGCCCGACGCCGCGAGTGCCAAAACACGGCCGTTCGGTTCGCCGTCGGCGGCAAACAAATCGACCGAAGGCGGCACCACCATTGCCAGAACGATCGCAAGCAGTCCCACCACGATTCCCGCCCGATTCGGTTGCCGCGGGTGGGGCCGACCATCTGCTGACGTTGAACGGAACAGTTTGTGTCCCATCACGATGCGTCTCCGATTGCAGGAGCGGCGTCCAACGGGATCGGCGGCGGGACCGTTTCGATCGGCGGCTGCGCGGGAACCTTGGGCACGCCGGCTTCTTCGCCGAATTGACGCAATGCCTCGGCCCGCACGGCCAGCTCGACGTCCCAGCCCTCCAGACGGATACGAGTATCCAGATAGGCGATCATCCGAACCACCACGCTCAACCCGCCGACCAACCAAAGCGCCAACGGATAGAGCACCAACAGCGTCACCAATCCGATATTCCAATAACCGGTCGCAATCCCACGCACCCACACCAAGCTATAGAACAGCCCGGCGAAGAGGATGGTCAGCGTGGTGGCGACCGCGATCCAGCGGCTGCCGACGTCGCTTCCGGCCGGGCGATGCAGGGCGCGTGCACGACGTCCGAGCGTGATCTCGTTGGCATTCTTGCTTCGCAGCGGACACATCTCCAACAAAATCATCTCCGGCAAAAACGGCCGCCCGGCGCGAACCACCAGCGCGACAAAGAACAGGATCACCGGAAGCGTGATGTCGACGAAGGTGTCATAGGGTTGGAACCATCGAGCCGCGACCAGGATCATCACCGGGATCGCCAAACGCCGAATCCCCAAACAGTAAAACCAACGCCAGAATTGTTGACGCGAGATTTTGAGCGCGCTGCGCCAACTGGGTTTTTGTTCGAACACCGCTTGGCCCAAGTAAATCGTCGTGACGACTCCCGCGGCCGGTGTTTGCAAAAACACCAGCAGCGCCATCCAGGTCGCGTAGCGGATCAATTCCCAGGTCGCTTCGGAATCATCCAAGCCGTATTGCGCTTCGGTCAATGGAATCCACGACAGCAGCAGCGCGTTGGCGACCATCCAGGGCCAGGCACCGAGCAGGAACCCGACCAACAGCATTGACGGGTAGCGGTGCAACAGCACCAGCGCCAAGTCGCCGATTTCCGTCAAGGTTCGGACACGGACGGCCACATGGGTTTGATCAAGTTGCATCGCCGTCTCCTTCGTCCGCGGAGAGACGCGAATCGACCAGATCGGCGTACCGCGCCGTCCGCACCAACGATCCACCGTCGCTTTCGTGTCGTGGGAACCCGAGCACGACGAAATACAGCGTGATCATGCCACTGGAAAAGATCGACCAGGCCACCTTGATCAAGTAAGGCGCCCCGCTGGGTGACAAAAACCCTTCGGTGAAGGCTGCCAAGATAAACATCGTCGCGCTGGCCGCCATGACCGGCACCGAATCTCGTCCGGATTGACGGACCGAGTCGACGCGCGACAGCCCGCGGGTGTAGAACAACCCCATGCCCAATCGCAATCCCGCGCCGGCCGACAACGCGATCGCCGTCAATTCAAAGGGGCCGTGCGCGGTCACGAATTCGAAGAAATGATCGGCCCCCTCGATCCCGTCACGCGACATGTAACCGAAGGTCGCGCCGAGGACGATGGCGTTGTAGGCGAGGGTGACCAGACAAGGAATCAGCAAAATGCCATAGGCAAAGCACTGCAGCCCGATCCCGGTGTTGTGACGGATGTAGAACGCCGCCCGCGCGGTGTATTCTTCGGGACGGACGGCCAGCGGTTCTTTGAAAGATTCCGCCGTCCCCTCAAGCATTTTGGTGCCGCAGATCCGTTCGGCGAAACCTGGAAATTGCTCCTCGGCGGCGCCCATCACCATCGACAGCGCGAACAGCCCGAAGAAAACCAGCGTGGCGACGCGGACGCAGCCGTCGTTAAAGATCCGCTGCGGGGCTTCGTGAAATAAGATGCGAAACCAACCGCCCGGGGCCGGGGTGTGGGTGCGATAAAGTTGATTGTGGGCGCGGGCGACCAAGCGGTGCAGATAGGTCACGGTGTTGGGCGGCAATTGGTAGGCATCGGCCAGCGCCAGATCCGCACAGGCGGCCCGATACAGCGAGGAAAACCGTGCCACGCCCGACGCCCCGCGGTGCTTGGGGCTGACCGAATCGGTGCTGCCACGCAGTTCCATGGCCTCGCACAATCGTTCCAGTTCGGTCCAATCGACACGACGTTTTTCTAACAGCTTGGCGACGTTCACTGGCCGTCCCCCGCAGTCCGGGGTGGGTCAGTTGCCGGCGCAGCGGGCGCCCCGGTGGACGCGGGTGGCGGCGGGGGAGGATTCGCCGCCGCGCTCGACGACGGGCTGCTCCAAACGTCGCCGCGCTGCGTTGTCGGTCCCTGCGCTGTCGGTCCCTGCGTTGTCGGTCCCTGCGTTGTCGGTCCCTGCGTTGTCGGTCGCCGCTGAACGGGTTGACGCTGTGCCGGTTTGCCCAGTTCATCCGGGATGACGCTCTGCAGCGGCTCGGCCAACCCCGACGGTTTGTCGGCATCTTTGGCCAGCGGGCTGTAGCCGGCCAACGGGCCCAGGTCAGCCGGCTCGGTCATCGAATCGGCCAGGAACGTTTTGTAATAAAGCGCGTACAACAGCAAGTCGGGGTCAATGTCCTGGCGAAATTCAAACCGCTCGATCAGTGGATCGGACAGGTTTCGAGCGACTTCGCGACGACGCGGCGGGGTCAAAAAGTGTCGCCGTTCGACATAGGTCGCCAGGGTTCGGGCCATTTTTCGTGTGACCAAGTAATCGCCGGGAATGTAGGACGCCAACGCCGGCACCCGTGCATCGTCGACTTTGGCGATCGGCAATTGCCATTTTCGCTCGTCCACCACGACCATCGTTCCGGCCGCCAGATCCCCCAGACGCTGCATCCGCTGGGTCATCGTCATCGAGACCAATCCGATGATGCCCGTGGGGATGAAATAAATCGGCGGGACGTCGGGGTCCCAGGTGTTGATCGCCGCGACGGGCGCCAGATCCGCAATGCGAAGCAAATTGCGGAGCAACGCGCTGCGTGGCGAAACGGGGCGGCCGTCGACTTCGATCACGCGGATGCCACAAAACCACTTCCCCACCGTGCGGCCGTTGAAATACGCCTCGCCGATCGTGCCGTAAAACCAATTGATCACAAAGATCAAGATCACGATGAAGGCAAACGTCAGCGGCCCGTAAAACGTCGACAATGCGCTGAGCAGGCCGCCGATGATCAAAATCGCCAACCCGACCCCCAAAATCACGCCCCAGCGGACCGCCAAATCAATCAAATACGCCGGCAAACGACGGAACGGCCCCGCCAATTGGTACTCAAAGGCGATGTTCTCCGGCGTGACCACGGCGATGGTCGTGTCGAGCGGTTGGACTGCAGCCATGCAATTGATTGAGAAGCGAAAACGGTCATCCCGGTGGTCCCTTGATTATCACCCCCCAAGGGCACAGGACGCAACCGTCGGCTTTTTTAAGTTCCAAGTTCCAAGTTCCAAGTTCCAGAATGGTTCGATATTTTCTTGTCAGCCATTTTCTTGTCTGCTTTTGGTTTTTCACCACGCATTTTTCTGCCCCCCCTTTTTCTGCCAACTGACTTGGAACTTGGAACTTGGAACTTGGAACTTGGAACTTGGAACCCGAAACCTGGAACCCGAAACCTGGAACCCGAAACCTGGAACCCGAAACCCGCCGCCCCCGCTCGGCTCCGGCTTTGCTAAACTCTCCGCCATGATCAAAGACCAAAGTGAAATCATTTCCCCTCCGACCTCGTTTGGGCGGATCTTATTGGCGGTAGGGCCGGGGCTGATCGTGGCGGGGTCGATTGTCGGCAGCGGCGAATTGATCGCCACGACCAAGACGGGGGCCGAAGCGGGATTCAGTCTGTTGTGGCTGATCGTGATCGGCTGCGTGATCAAGGTGTTTGCGCAAATCGAATTCGGTCGCTACGCGCTGATCAGCGGCAAGACCACCCTGGTGGCGCTCGACGAAGTGCCGGGGCCGCGGATCAAGGGGCGTGGGAATTGGTTGGTCTGGTACTGGTTGATCATGTGGTTGGCCAGCATTTCACAATTGGGCGGCATCGTCGGCGGGGTCGGCCAGGCGCTGTCGATCAGCGCCCCGCTGACGGGTCAAGGCGTCGCGTACAACGAGGCCGCCGATGCGGAACAATTGGCCCGTTTTGACGCGTTTCGAGCGGCGCATGACCGTGGTGAATCGGAGTTCGAGGTGTCGACGCCGAATACCTGGGCCAGCTACGACGCCACCTATCCTCCGGCGACCGCGGACGAACACCTGCATCCCCATGACACGGCGATCTGGGCCATCCTCATCTCGTTGATCACCAGCGTGATCCTGGTCGTGGGGCGTTACAACCTGATTCAATCCTTCTCCACCGCGCTGGTGGCGTCGTTCACGCTGTTGGTCGTTGTCAACGTTTACTGGCTGCAAAGCGAAGCCGAATTCGCCTTCAGCGCCAAAGAGTTTCTTTCCGGATTGATGTTTTCGTTTCCGGAGAAGACGGCGGGGATCAGCCCGATTCGCACCGCGCTGGCGACGTTCGGGATCATCGGCGTCGGCGCCGCCGAACTGATCACGTACCCGTACTGGTGCCTGGAAAAAGGGTACGGGAAATTCACCGGCAAGAACGATGGCAGCCAGGCGTGGAAACAGCGTGCGGCCGGATGGATGCGGGTGATGCATGTCGATGCTTGGGGGGCGATGCTGATCTACACCTTCGCCACCGTCGCGTTCTTCCTGCTGGGCGCTTCGGTCCTGCATCGCATCGGGTTGAACCCCGAGAAAGGCGACATGGTGCGGACCTTGGCGGTGATGTTTCAACCGGTTTTCTCGGAATGGGCCGCCACGGTGTTTTTGTTCGGTGCCCTGGCGGTGCTGTATTCCACGTTCTTTGTCGCCAACGCGTCCCACGCCAGAACGTTTTCCGACGCGCTCCGCGTGATCGGCTTGATCGCCCACGACGAACAAACGCGAGACCGATGGATCCGGATCCTCAGCGGCGTGTTCCCGGTCCTGTGCGTGGTCATCTTCATCGCCTTTCCCGCACCGGCGCAACTGGTTTTGATCAGCGGGATCGCGCAGGGCATCATGTTGCCGATGCTGGCGGGGGCGGCACTGTTTTTCCGTTACAAACGATCGGTGGACGGTTTAGAACCGAACAAGATTTGGGACGTGTTCCTGTGGCTGTCCGCCGCGGCGATGCTGGTCACCGGCGGCTGGACGGTGTTTGCCGTTTTGTCGTAGCGACCCGTGGTGGCGGTGGCGTGCCAGCCTGTCAAGATTCCGATCCCGGGCCGGACATCGATTCCACCTTCAGGATCACGTCGCGAAGTCGCCGGTAGCAGTGATCGCGAGTGAATTCACGTTCCATCGTTTCCAATCCGGCGCGGGCGATCCGCCGGCGGAACGGCACGTCTTGAATCAATCGACTCAGCGCGTCGGACCATTGTTGGTCGTTTCCGGCCAACACACCGTTGTCGCCGTCTCGGATCAACGTTTCATTTTCCCCCAGGCGCTGGCCGATCACGGCGGCTTCGCCAGACATGTACACCTTGGTCTTGAGGGTTCCCCGATACAGTGATTCCGCAACGTTGAACATGGGGAAAATGCCGATGTCCATCGCGAGCACTTCCTTGACCATCGTTTGTTGGTCGTACGACGGCAGCACGCTGTAACGCACGTTTTCGAAACGGGGAATCCGATCGGGATCCGCGCCGACCAATCGCAAATGGACATCGGGGTGTCGCGAAAAACACTCCTCCAGCGGTTCAAAGATTCGGTACAGGGCATCGGCGGTGTACTTGCCTCCGATCCAGCCGATGCGGCATTGGCGTTGATCGCGTTGGATCGACGCGCGCAACGGATCGAACACGTCCAACTGCGGCCCATCGGGAACGACGACGACGTTGGGGCAGTGTTTGCGTGTGTATTGCGCGGTGTATTCGTTTTCGCAGATCACCGCGTCGGAGGTCGCAAGCATTTCGTGGATGTGTTGCCATCCCTGGGCTTGAAAACAGGGCAGCCAGAGCGCGTCGATCAGGTCGGTGATCAGGCGTGTCCGGGGCAGATCCGCCAAACGCTGATGCAGCGACCACGAGGGGACCGTCATCATCATCACGACGTCGCATTGGCGTGCGATGTCCACGATCTGCGATTCACGTCGGCGGATGATTGCCGATTCGGCTGCAATCGCCGGCCGCCGCAGACTCGGACGCCACGGCCAACGTTTCATCACCGCATTCATCGGCTCACTGGTCCGGCCGATGAACGTGGCCTCCAATTCCGTGTCGCGCTGGAAACACTCACGGAACTGCAACGCCCGAACCGTGGTGCTCGGTGTTTCCAGTGATTCGTAAACGAGCAGTACTTTCTTCAACGCTTTACCAACCCGATTGAATCACATCACACACCCGGTCTGCATCGGCCAGGGACATGTGGGTGTGCAGGGGCAAGACCAAATAGCGTTCTTCCAGGGCGTTCATATTGGGGAGTTCGCCCTCTCGGAAATTGGCGAACACGCTGTAGCGGTCGTTGCGAAAATGAACCTGTCCGGATTCAATTGAAGCGTCCCGGAGCTTTCGCTCCAGGTCTTTCCGTCGATCGACCAACACCGTGCACAGCCAAGCGGCATGCACACGATCTTTGAATTCTGCGCCGACGACTTCGATGCCGTCGATCCCCTCGAGTCGTCCGATGTAGCGAGCCAGAATCGACTGGCGAAGGGCGAGCACGTCGTCAAGCGTTTCGAGCGCCGCCAAGCCCATCGCCGCACCGATATCGGTCATTTGATACTTGTAACCGATTTCGCTGATGTCGTTCTGCCACGTCCCTCCCTGTTTGGCTTCGCGATCAATCCCGAACCAGCGAATGCGTTTGGTTTTGGCGACCAGCTGCGGATCGCGGATCATCAACATGCCCCCATCGCCGGTCGTGATGTGCTTGATCGCTTGGAAGGAAAATGCGGTGAAGTCGGACATCGCACCGACCGGCACGCCCTTGTAGCTCGCACCGACGGCTTGCGCGGCGTCTTCGATCAACGGCACGCCCGCATCGGTTGCGATCGCCTGCAATTCGTCCATGTCACAGGGCAAACCGCCGTAATGGACACAAACGATCGCCCGAGTCCGATCGGTGATCAGCGATCGCACGTGTTGGGGGTCGATGTTCATCGTGCCCAATTGCGCATCGGCGAATCGGATTCGAATCCCATGATAGAGCAACGGGATATTCGTTGCGGTGCAAGTGAAGACGGGGACGATGACCTCGTCGCCCGGTTTCAGGTTGCAGAGCACGTAGGCCAGGTGGATCGCGTCGGTGCACGACCCGACGGCGACCGGATGGTGGCCCGATCCCAGCGCCAGCCGAAACGCTTCTTCGAAACGTTCCACTTTCGGGCCTTGCCCGATCCAACGTGTCCGCAGGGTGTCGGCGACGCCTTCGATCGCGGACTCGGGCACATGGGGATGAAACAAAACGATGTTCTTTCCGTCGACCGGCAAAATCGACTCGTCTCGCGTATCGACGAACTTTGGCATAACGGGTGTCCGAACGTTGGAATCTGCTGCTGCTATTTGGTCGCTTCCACGCGAATGTCACGCCATGGCTGTTCGTGGAATTTCGGCTCGGTCACAACGATCTGCGAAAAAGATGCATCGCGAAGTTCTTGCTGCAGGTGCCACGCCGACCAACCAAACGAGTACGGAGTGAACGCAATTTGGTTCGTGATCTCGCTCAAATCAAACGCAAATACTCCCCGGACCCCCTCCAGATAGGCTGGCAGATCACCTTCGGATTCCAGCAGATGTTTCGCACACTTTTCAATCGCAGGCAATTCGATCACCAGTGTTCCGCCGGGCATCAACAGTCTGTGGGCGGCGCGAAAAAAGTTTCGCGCCTGCCACAAATTGAGATAGCTGAGCGAGTGGATCATCAGGATTTCTCGAGCGCTGGCCGCGGCAAACGCCTGCTCCAGTTCCCCAAAGTCCATGTAGAAATCCGCGCACGCGGCCGGGTCGGCATCGATGTTGATGTAACCGTCCAGGTGCATCGGCCCGCAGCCCAGGTTCAACTTGATCTCCCGCTTTTCCAGCAGGGGGCCCGAAACACGTGGAACGACCTTGGGCCCCAGCACCGCAGTGCTGGGCATGATTCGTTTGGCGATTTCATAGCGGCTGCGACGACCGATTCGGGCTGCCAGCACCGCGGCTTGCTTGATCAGACGCACGCTCATTCCAGCATCACCTGCAAGCCTTTTTTGATCGCCATCACGCGCCACTTGAACGCCGTCCAGGCTTTGGTGCCCAGACGGTCACGGTGCATCGTGCGCCGATACACCTGCTCGTGCTCTTTGGTGTAGGGAAGTTCCAGGTAGTCGTGGATGCGACGCCCCACGGCCACCGGTTCAAGACACAGCTCTTCATAACCGACTTCATGATACCAACGATGGGCACGTCCGAACGTTTCCACACGCTCGAAATGGGCCATGGTCAGCTTCTTCCAGTGCTCCGGGTCCTTGTAGACACCGACACCGGGTTTTTCACGGTGCGACAACGATGCCGCGATGTCATCAGGATCCCGTCGGATGAACAGAATCTTGCAGTCCGGGAACACGTCCAGGTACAGCGGCAACAACACACAGGTCCGGGCGTCTTTGATTCCCCACGGCGATGTGCCGTCATAACCCCATTGCATCAGATCGATGCGCCATTGCTCGAGCATGAAGTTGCCGACGGTCGCCCGATAGCTCATCACCTCTTCGACCGACAGGATCGGATAGTTGGCCCAGTTGGAACCGCCGCCCATCAGCAGTTCGTCGTTGATGTAATTGGAAAAGAAGTGAGATTCACACTGCGTGGCATTGTTGACCATGAACAACCCGCAAGCGTGAAGGCAGCGTGACAATGCCGTGCTGCCGGAATTGTGCATCCCCATCACCAACACCGGATCCGGCGATTCGCCTTGGAATTGGGTCGGGATCGGTTTTCTCGCGCCAGCCACGCCTACTTCGCTGCCTTGATCTCGGCCGCTTCGGCTTCCAGCTTGGCGATCTCGGTTTCCAAATCCTTCAATTCATCCAAGTCATCAGCCTGCTGCCGCGAACCGGCCAATTGTTGCCGCAAACTGGTCAGTTTTTTGTTGATAACGTCCAGTCGTTTCTTTTGCTTCTTGTCCACGAAGATCCTGCTTTTCAAACCGTAGGGCGAAAGGGTGACTCGGGGTCGATTCATCCATCGACCCCCGTGCCATCAATAGAACTTCAGCGGCGGGCGGATCGCAAGACGCTTAGAACCCGATTCCGATCGAGATCCCGCTGCGGCCGTAGCCGTAACCCGGATAACCGCCAAAGCGGACGCTCGGCCCAATGTAACCGCCATAACCCGGCCGGTAACCATAGCCCGGTCGATACGACGAATAGGGACGGTAGCCGGGAGACACGTAGCGGTACGCCGGAGCGCGAGAGACGCCGGAGTAAACGCGTGGCACGGCGACCGGAGCCCGATATGCGTAG
This sequence comes from Stieleria neptunia, assembly GCF_007754155.1. Classification (NCBI taxonomy): domain Bacteria; kingdom Pseudomonadati; phylum Planctomycetota; class Planctomycetia; order Pirellulales; family Pirellulaceae; genus Stieleria; species Stieleria neptunia. The sequence goes on from NZ_CP037423.1 coordinate 6,493,329, forward strand.
CCCGAACGGACCACCGGGCGGGCGACCGAGCGGCGGTAATAACAGTCCCCTGCCTGGCTGGTCGATTCGGAAACGGCCAGGGAGCCGACGCATACCGCGGCGGCGAGTAGTAGTTTGTTCATGACGAACGCAAGTCCTTGAGAATGGGGAGTGACGTGGCTGGATGCCCGCGGCGAACCCTTCGGTCACGGGCAGCACCCGAATTGATGAATCCACCTGCACACGCCGGACCAAAAGTATCGCCGATTCAGACGAATTCGGCTATCGGTCCGCCGGGCGTTCAAGGCTACCGGATTGCCCCCCTACAGGTAACGCCGTGAAGCATTTTCCCATGTGTTTCTTGAGGTTTTAGCGGCAGGGCGCGAGCCCTCCGGTTCTTCATCTCTGCCAACACACCGGAGGGCTCGCGCCCGACCGCTAAGAATGCTTCACAGCGTTGCCCTACAGGCGTCATGCCTGACATTTTGCGAGGGACGGACCATTCTGGCGCTTGGGATTCACACCTGCCGAAAGGCACCTGTGTTGCCAAACACCGCACGTCGCTCACCAGAGGGTGACCGTCACATCGAAATGACGGCGCGCGGGTGTCTCATTTCCAGCCTTTCGCTTGCCCCTCGGCATAGATTTGCGCGATGTCTTCTTCGCTGATCCCGTGAACCAACGCCATGTGCGTGACTTCGCGATCGACGACCGAACCGAGCGTTTTGTTGAGCGCCTGTCCGGCGGCTCCCCCGCTGGGAATCTTCTTGGCTTTGCCGAACGAGGACGCGATCATCTGGCTGTAGTCGCGATAGATCTGCTGTCGCGTCGATTCGGGCAGATTGACTTCACGATACTCGGTGTCGGCGGGGGTGTCGTCCAGGTTCAGGTTTTCGACGACGGTGGCTTGGGTGCGGACCGGCAGCTTGGGTTTTTCGGGCTCTTCCTCCGCCCCGCCGGAAAACACGACCAGCAGAATCAGCCCGACGACGGCCAGACCGGCGACGCCGCCGACGACCAGCCACTGTCCGATCCTGTCCTCCGAACGGCCGTCGTCGTCTTCGTCGAAGCCGGCGGATTTGGAATCGCCGCCGCGTCGGCTCTTGGGCTGCCCCGTCCCGGCGGCGGCCCCGGATGTGGCCCCGGCGGCAGCCCCGGCAGTGGAGATCGCGAACGTTTCGCCGCACGACGGGCATCGCGTCGACGCCATCGATGCGGGGACATTCATCGACGCGTTGCATCGTGGGCAGCGGACACTTTTGATCGACATCGACGGTTCCTCGGTTAGAGATCTTTGCGATGCATCATCCAGCGACGTTGAAGATCCATCACGATTCGCCGAACCGTTGGCGGCGGATCGACGTGTTCACCTTTGAATGCTTCTGGAAAGAACAAACCGAATCCTTTCGGTTCGATGCGACGCACGATCGCTTCGAGTTCGATCTCCGTTTTGTTCATCGTCAGCCGGGCGCGAAGTTCGTCGTTGATGTCCAGCGGGATCGTGCGGTCCTTGGGGACTTCCACAAACACACCGGTCATGCTGATGTTGGTCGGCTTGGACTCACAGCGTTCTTTACCGGAGATCAGGGTGACGCGCAGCCCGCTGTCTTCGATGACGGGAACCCGGAACGACTCCCTGCGGTTTTCTTCTTGCGTCTGGGTTTCGGTTTCTTCGGGCGGTGAGAGCAGGTGCACGAAATCAACGAGCCCCTTGACCGACTTGGGATCGAAGGAGACGGATTTTTCGGGATCTTCGCTGCTGGAGATCTTCAACGTTTCGCCGTCATAGAAAATCTCAATGTCGCGTAGGGTGATTTCTGCCATCAGATTTTCTGGGCGTCCTTTGCTAAGTCGTACAAACGTCGAATCTCGTCCAAGTCGACTTCGACGGGGGGAAATTGTGGATCCATCTCACTGAGCGTCTTGGCGACGATGGAGGAGATGGCGGCGTCGCGAAACCACTTGTGGTCCGCGGGGATCACATACCAAGGGGCATCCTTGGTGCTGCAATGTTCAAATGCGTCTTCATACGCCCGACGGACTTCGTCCCATTGATTGCGGGCTTCATAATCGCCGGGATTCAGTTTCCAGTGTTTGGCGGGGTTTTCCAAACGCTTTCGAAAGCGTTCTAGCTGTTCTTCGGGGCTGATGTGAAGATAAAACTTGAGGATTCGTGTGCCGTTGGCGACCAAATTGCGTTCGAAGTCGTTGATGATTTCGTAACGCGGCCGCCAAACGGATTCGGGGACCAGGTTTTGGACTCGGACCGCGAGCACGTCTTCGTAATGCGATCGGTTAAAAATCGCAACCTTGCCGCGTGCCGGGGTGCAGCGGTGGATCCGCCACAAAAAATCGTGGGCGAGTTCCACGCGGCTGGGGGCTTTGAAGGGGTGCGTTCGGCAGCCCTGCGGATTCATCTTGCCCAACACCTTGCGGATCACACCATCCTTGCCGGCGGCATCGGGGGCCTGCAGCACAATCAACAACGACTGCTTGGCCTCGACATACATGCGGTACTGCAGATCCTGGATCGTGGCGATCGTGTCTTCCGTCGCGGCGACCGCATCCGCCTTCCCATCAAAGGGGCCTTTGGTTTTCGTTTCGCGTTTTTTCAGCGAAACCGACTCGGATGGTTTGACGCGAAATTCTTTCTCAAAATCCATGAAGCGATCGCCGTGTCTGGAGGAGCATTGGGAAAAAATACGCTTTTTGACGATTCCGTTCAATCATTCTAGCTGGCACGCTTCTCGCTCGTCTCGCGAAAGAGTCCCGCGATCACGTCTTCCAACGGCGGATCTTCCACGGCCACGTCTTCGATCGGGTGATCGGCCAGACAGCGTGATAACACCCGTGGGACCTCCGCCCGCGCGACCTTCAGCCGCACTTTCGGCCACGTCTGAGACAACACCTCCCCGAACGCCCGCAGATCCGGATGGTGCTCCTCGGCAAATTGAAGCGTGATGATTTTGTAGCCGGAAAACTTGTCCACGATGCCCGACAGCGAACCGTCGTACTCGATTCTGCCGCGGGCGATCACCACCACACGCTTGCACAACGCGGCGACGTCCTTCATGTAGTGGCTGGTCAGCAGGATCGTGATTTTACGTTTTTCTTGGTAGTAACGCAGGAATTGTTGGATATTGTGCTGGGCGATGACATCCAGCCCGATCGTCGGTTCGTCCAAAAACAGCACATCAGGGCTGTGCAACAAGGCCGCGATCAATTCCATCTTCATCCGTTCGCCCAGCGAAAGCTCCCGCACCGGCTGGCTCAGCAACGAACCGACCTCCAGCAGATCCGTCAGCTCATCCATCGTGCTGCGGAACTGATCTTCCGGGACGCCGTAGATCTGTTGCTGCAGCCGATAGGACTCCTGCGCCGGCAGATCCCACCAGAGCTGGTTCTTCTGCCCCATCACCAGTGCGAATCGGCGGCGATAGGCGTTTTTTCGTTGCCACGGCACATAGCCCATCACCGTCGCATTGCCGCTGGTCGGGTCGATCACGCCGGACAACAATTTTAGCGTCGTCGTTTTGCCGGCTCCGTTGGGCCCCAAAAACGCCACGAACTCCCCCGCCTGGACGTCCAAATCGATGCCGCGGACCGCATGGACCTCCTGGTATTCGCGGTGAAAGAGCCCCTTGAGACTCTCCCTCAGACCTTCTCCCTTGCGATAAACGCGATAGGACTTCGTCAGGTCTCGGACTTCGATGATCGACATGGCACTCGGGTGACGCTGGAGAAAGAGGACAAGCGGCGGTATTGTAGTGGCGAGATCCGTTTGCCACGAGCCAGCCTTGGAGCACGCGAAATCATCCCCGTGGGATAGGCTTCCAGCCTGTCATCTCCGCATTGACAGGCTGGAAGCCTATCCCACTTTTCCCCGCCCCAACCACACACCACCATGCCTTCGACGACCGCCAACGTGCCAAACCTCCGCATCGGCCTGGGTTACGACTCGCATCGCTTGGGTGCCGGGGGCCCGCTGCGGATCGGCGGCATCGACGTGCCGGCGGATCTGCACGCGATCGGTCACAGCGATGCCGACGTGCTACTGCATTCGATCACCGATGCGTTGCTCGGCGCGATCTGCGCCGCGGACATCGGACGCCTGTTCCCCGACACCCGTGACGAAAACGCGGATCGCGACAGCCGCGACTTCGTCCAAGCAGCGCTCGACCAAGTTCACCAGCGGGGACTGGGAATCGTCAACCTGGACTGCGTGATTCTGGCCGAGCGTCCCAAAATGGCGCCTCACATCGACGCCATGCGGGGGCATGTCGCGGACATGTTGGGCATCGACGTCGATCGGGTCAGTATCAAGGCCAAGACCGGGGAAGGCGTCGGCGAAATCGGCACGGGGCAGTCGATCGCCACCCGCGTCGTCGTGTTGTTGGCCGGTCGCTGAGGTGGGGGCCCGTAGGCTGGCGCTAATCGGCTGATCACGGTTGGATATCAGCCGGATCGCGCCAGCGGGCTGTCGATTGAGTCGGGATCTGCTGAGTCAATGGTGAGCCGCTGGCCGTAAGGCCTCGGGCAGCGTCGCAGTGCCCGGCCGCTTACACGGCGCGCGCGGCTCACAAAAACGACAGCCCGCCAGCGTCCCGGCGGCACCTCCGCTTGTCTTTACGGCGCGGTATTGAACGCAAGCCCGCGCGGATCGTCAATCGCGGACCTTGCGCAACAACCGCATCTCGTTGGGCCCGATGAACATCAACAACATCGCGCCGATCGCGGCGTAGCGATCAAAGACATCTTCGTGGAATTCGTCTTCGCCCGGCCAAGGATACGAATAGACCAGCGCAAAGTCATCCAAGTCCAAGCCCCACGCTTCATACGCCGATTCACCGGCATGCCCCAATGACGGCAACGTCGGATCGAAGGCAAGTCCCGCCGCACCGGGCGGCAAAAAATTGCCTTCCAACAAATCAACTTTCGCCGGCCAACTCGCGATCGTCTTCCGCGCTTGCACAATCAAGTCCACATGGGCCTCGATCGCGTGTGCATTCCACCCCAGCTCATCGGCCAGACAGGCGACGGCGGCAAAACCACAGCCCCACTCCAGAAACCGGCTTCCGATCAGGGGTTGCTGTTGGCGAACCCAGTCGAGCGTCTGGTAGACCAATTCGTAGTCCGCGGCGACGAACTGCTCGGCCCGATGCTGGTCCCAGCAATCTTGAAACGCCTCGATCCGCGCACGCATCGACGACAGTTTTGCGGCGACCGCAGGCGGAATCGGTCGCGTGTCGATCTGGGACGGTAGCTCAATCGGGTGCAGCATCGCGGTACTATAACGCGAGAAGACGCAACGGGGTCCCCGTGCTCACACCGATGGCTGATGAAATCATGGAGGTCGAGAGACTTGTTCCACCCCGTTGGGGTTGGCGGCCTGATGGTGACCGATGCTTGGGGTGCGCTAACGCGCCCCCAAGCTTTGATGTCGCACGCCGCGGGCGTGTGACACCGTTGGCCCGGTTGGCACCCTCGAGTGGTTCCCACGACGCCCAACCGCTCAACCGACCGACATCCCGTCCGCACTGATCGGGGCCGCACTGATCCCGTCCGCACTGATCCCGTCCGCACTGATCGGGGCCGCACTGATCGGCTGCAGCGTGTCGACGTCGCGACTGTCGTCGAATTGTCGGCGAATCGCCATGAAGGTGGTTTCGATTTCCAGAAAGGCATCGACGACATCGGGATCAAAGTGGCTGCCGCGACCTTGGACGATGATCGATTCAGATCTTTCGTGCGAATAGGCGTCTTTGTAGACTCGGTTCGTCGTCAACGCGTCGTACACATCCGCCAGCGCCACGATCCGCGCCGACAGCGGAATGGCATCTCCAACCAGGCCTTCGGGGTAACCGCTACCGTCATATTTTTCGTGGTGCGAAAGCGCGATGTCATACGCCATCTTCAAAAACGATGCTTCGGGGCTCCGTTGAATCGCCCCTTGCAAGGTCTCGGCGCCGATCCGGGGATGTGCCTTGATGGCCAGGAATTCTTCGTCGGTCAATTTGCCCGGTTTCAACAGCACGGCATCGGGCACGCCGACTTTCCCGATGTCGTGCAGGGGGCTGGTTTGATAGATCAGTTGAATGTACTGGGGTGTGATCGTCTCGGCGAACTTGGGGTTGTGTACCAACTGTTCGGCCAGACAACGCGAGTAGCATTGAACGCGTTCGATGTGATGTCCGGTTTCCGGGTCACGACTTTCGGCCAGCTTTGCCAGCGAAAAAATCAACGCCTCGCGGGTCTCCAATTGCAGCACGCGTTTGCCGACGTTGACGCGGGCGATCAACTCGCTGGGATGAAACGGCTTGCTGACGAAATCATCGGCGCCAGAAACCAGCCCTTCGACGCGTTGGGCAACCGAATCCATCGTGGTCAACAGAATCAAATAGACGTAGCCGCCGAAATCACCGTTTCGAATCTGGCAACAGAGGTCGATGCCGTTCATTTCCGGCATCTGCCAATCGCTGATCACCAAACGGGTATTGCCTTCTTTGAGCCGCTCGAGCGCCCCGCGCCCGTCTTCGGCGGTGACGACCTCAAAACCGCCTTGTCGCAACGTCGACGAGATCATTTGTCGAATGATGGGATCGTCATCGACAATCAAAATGCGGTCATTCATGGTTCAACCTCGGCCAGTTTTTGATCAATCCAATCGAGACAGCGCTCGATTTCCGATTCCAGTTGTTTCAATGTTTGTGGCAAATCTTTCTGGTCACCGTTTCGGACGGCGGTTTCGATCGCTCCGGCAAGCGTGGCAATTGGGACCGCCGACATCGTGGCCGCAACGCCCTTGAGTCGATGGGAACTGGCGCCGGCCCGTTGCAGATCTCCGTCACCAATGGCGTCACTCAACCCGCCAAATTGTTCCGGCAATTGCCGTTTGAACATGCGAATCACTTCGTAGGATGTCGCTTCGCTGTCGCCGCAACGCTGAACGACTTCGTGCCAATTCAATGCCGCTTCCGACGCAAGATGGCTGAACGGGCCGACCGGCGCGTTGGACCGGGTGTCGAGGACCGCGTTGTTGTCGATCGGTTCGGCTTCGAACACATCGCGGAGGGTGCGCGCGAACACCGTTTTCGAAATCGGCTTGGCGAGGTGGGCGTTCATTCCGGCGCGAAAACAACGTTCGACCTGTCCCGCCAACGCTTGGGCGGTGACCGCGATGATCCGCAGCGGACGATCCGGCGGCAAATCGAGTTCACCGGCCTGATGCAATCGCCGCAGCTCGCGGGTCGCATCAAAGCCATCCATCACCGGCATCTCGCAATCCATCAGGATCACGTCATAGCTGGCGTCTTTCGCCATCGTGATGGCCGCCGCGGCCGATGCGACGGTGTCGGCTCGAAAATCAAGTCGCTCCAACAGTTCCGATGCCACGGTGGTGTTGATTTCATTGTCGTCGACGACCAGCACCCGACGTCCCTTGCCGATGGATTCGTCGCCCGCGTCCCGGCGATTGCGATTGGGTTGCCCCAACTTCGGCAAATCACTCAGCGACGTCTCGATCGCTTCCAACAACGCAGACGGCCGGACGGGCTGGCTGAGCAGCACTTCGGCGGGGTGCTCGCGGTCCGATTCACCGATCAGGACGCGTCGTTTGATCGCCTCCAAACCATCCGGCCACGTCTCATCGGCCGGCCAACCGATCAAACTCGTTTCGACCATTAACAGGTCGATGTTGTCGTTGGATCCGTGGACCGCCCGGAGCGTTTGCCGGGCCGAGGGGACGGAACTGGCCACCAGACAGTTCGCGCCCCAACGTTCCAGATAGTCCTGAATGACATCGGTTTCCCCGTTGGCCGGTGCGATCAACAGCACCGACTTTCCTGCGATTCGCGAATGACTTCGCTGCGCCAGGATATTGGTTTTGGGCACGTCTTCGATCGTCGCATCCGGTTCCATCGCGGGGATCACACAGCAGAACGTGGAACCGACATCGAGTTCGCTGTGGACCCGAATCCGACCGCCCATCGCGACCACCAACTGCTGGCAGATGTTCAGTCCCAATCCGCTGCCGCCGAAACGCCGCGTGGTTGACGCGTCGGCTTGCGCGAACGCTTCGAAGATCTTCGATTGTCGCTCCAGCGGGATGCCGATGCCGGTGTCGCTGACCTCGATCTGCAACCATTGATCACCGCCCGACGCGGCGGCATCGGGTGTCGATTCGGATCGGTCCAGCCGCACCCGCAAATTGACTCCGCCGACCAGCGTAAATTTGATCGCGTTGCTGATCAGATTGATCAGGATTTGTTGCAGCCGCACCGGATCGCCGAGCAGGATTTCGGGAACGCCGTGTTCGAAATGCGCTGACAGATGCAGCCCCTTGGACTTGGCTCGGTGGTACAGCATTTCGACGGTTTCGTCCACCAGATCGACCAGTGAAAACGGAACCGATTCCAGTTCCAATCGGCCGGCTTCGATCTTGGAAAGGTCCAGAATGTCGTTGATGATCGCCAACAACGTGGTGGACGACCGTCTGGCGATTTGCAAGTACTTGGCTTGTTGTCGCGAAAGTTCACCCTCGTCCATCAATTCCAACATCGAGACGATGCCGTTGAGCGGGGTTCGCATTTCGTGACTCATCCCCGCCAGAAACTCACTCTTGGCGTTGTTGGCCGCCTCGGCCTGTTCTTTTTGCAAACGCAGTTGCTCGGACGACAACCGCTGGGTGATGTCAACAACGGTGCCTTCGAAATACCGGACACTTCCCTCTTCGTCTCGAACCGCACGGGCGTTTTCGCTGATCCAGATCTCCGATCCGTCGCGGCGTCGCAATCGGGCTCGGAAATCGCTGACGCGATCGTGCAGCGCGATTTCACGCAGAAACTGATCGCGTGTTTCGCCGTCGGCGTAGACCTCGGCGGCAACATTTCGAACCGACGCGTAAAGCTGTTCGGCGGATTCGTAGCCGCACAGTTTTGCCAACGCCGGGTTGGCGCTGCGAAACGATCCGTCGGGATACGTCTGGTAGATCCCCTCGACGGCGCCGTTGAAGATACTTTCGTATTGTTGCTGGGCCTCTCGCCGGCCGGCGAACTCCTGGTCCACCTCCGCAATCACTCGATTGTATGCCGCGGCGATTTGGCCGATTTCCGTAAACGGTTCGATCTTGACGCGGTGACTGAATTCGCGGCCCTTTCGGTGCCGAGACATCTGTGTCAACAGATCTTGCAGTTCAGAATTGGCTTGATGCTCCGCGATGTTCAACCCGATGTATTCATGTCGCCGCGGCACCCGCAGCGGATACACCGCGTTGATGGCATACAAGACGACAAAGCTCAATCCGAACGCCCATGCGAACGCGGCGGCGCAGCCGTACGATTGCACCGCCAGCTGGCCCGCCCAATCGTTTCCGTTGCCCCACGCCGCCGGATCGGTCAACAACGCGATCGCCAACGTGCCCCAGACACCGGCGAATCCATGTGCCGGGATGGCGCCGATCACGTCGTCGATCGCCAGCCGATGCAGCATCCACGTGGATGCCAGACAAATCACTGCGGCGATGCTGCCAACGATCAGCGAGGTAAAGGGGCTCAACAGATGACACCCCGCGGTGACCGCGACCAGCCCGGCGATCACGCCGTTGCCAACCATCGCAACGTCCGGACGGCCCAATCGAAACATCACGATCGCCAAGGACGTGATGCCACCCGCCGCAGCCGAAATCATGGTGTTGACCAAAATCTTCGGAACCTCGTCGGTCAGCCCCAATCCGCTGCCGCCGTTAAAGCCCAGCCAGCCGAACCAAAGCACCACGATGCCGATCACGACCATCGGCAAATTGCTCGACTGGATCGCTCGGGGATGCGTGCCGAACCGCCCCAACCGGGGACCGACGATCAGAACCGCCGCCAACGAAACCCAGGCCCCCACCGAATGCACCACGGTGGATCCGGCAAAATCGATGAACCCCAGCGACGCAAGCCACCCCGAACCGCTGCCCGCAACGATCCCGCCCCAGGCCCAGTGACCAAAGACCGGATACACGATCGCGCTGACAAAAACGCTGATGATCACGTAGCTGCGAAAACGAATCCGCTCTGCCACCGCACCGCTGATGATCGTCGTCGCCGTCCCGCAAAAGACGACTTGAAACAGAAAGAATGCCAACAAGCCCGACCCGACGTCGGCGCCCAACAAGAAATGCGAGGAACCCAACCAGCCCGTCAGCGACGCGCCATACATCAATCCGAAACCGACGACCCAATACGCAATCGCCGAGACACAAATGTCGATTAAGTTCTTGATCGCGACATTGATGCTGTTCTTGGCCCGCGACATTCCGCTTTCAAGCAAGCAGAAACCGGCCTGCATCAACAACACTTGGCCGGTGCAGAGCAGGACCCACAACAAATCAATGGATGTCAGATCGTTCATTCCTCGTGCAGATCCCTTTGTTCAAAACCGTTGCCCCTGTTGGTCCCGACGGATCTCTTCCGTCGGTCGCCGTCAAGTCCACCATGCAATGATCACTTGAGGCGTCACGCTATCGTTAAGCGGTAAGACGGTCACGGAATGAAAATCCCAGCCGATTGCGGTCTTCCACCTGACAAATAAAACCGAACGGGCTGAGCCTGCCGATTGGTCGGATCGTTCACCGTGAAGGAAAACCCGCATGAAAAATCGCAGCCGCTTGCCGCCACACGCGTGTTTCGGCGACTCTTGGACTTGGGCGAAGTAACAGGGGATGCAGCAACCGTTGGTGTCTAGCCTTCAGGGACCGTCCTGCTTGGGGCTAGCGCGAAACGTGACAAATCTGAATGATCTGACCGATTGGGTGAGAGGTGGTTGGCGGAGGGGTGTACGACGTCCTTTCTAGGTCGTCGCGCAGAGCCCCACGGGCGACGGCCCGGAAGGGCCATCGTACATCAGAAAAGCGATCGCCTTAAGCTGGACGGTCTCTTCAGGCGATTCCCGTTCGCTGCGACGCAGCGACAGTAGGCGGCTAAAGCGTGTACACCAACACGTATGCCCGTGCCATTGGTCGCTGCCGCCTTTTCCGCTCAACAAACACAACGCCGCAGTTGAATCCAGACAAAGCTCTAGAACAACGTCACGGATTGCGATCGCAACCAAGCCCGCTGCTGCGGTGTCAGCGCGTCGAAGGACGTTGTGGTGATCTTGGTCGTCGCGTCGATCAAGGCAGCCTGCGAAAGCCCGCCGTCGGCATTCACCACGCCGAAGCTGACGCCGAACAGTGATGCATCGCGCAGGTCGGCGCCGCGGAGGTCGGCGGCTGAAAAATCGGCGCCTTCCAAATCCGCCCCGCGAAGGTTCGCATCACGCAGATCGGCGGATTGCAAATGCGCGTTGGAAAGATTGGCGCCACGAAAATCCGCGCGACGCAGGTTCGTTTCCCGCAGATCCGCGTTGCGCAACAGCGAGTTGGATGCATGGAGCTTTTCCAGATCCAGACCGCGCGCTTCCAAACTCAACAGATCACGGCCGCTGAAATCACGTTGGCGAATCAGCCGAGCGGCGTCTTGCTTTCCCAGACTCGCGGCGATGTACCGCTGCTCTTTCCAAGGATCGGCCCCGTTGTGGTAACCGGCTTCGGATTCCCAATAACCGAGTCGATCGTCGGACAGAAACTCGATGCGTTGCAGCCACTTGACGCTCTTGTAAAAGTACTTGCCCGGCACGACCATCCGTACCGGTCCGCCGTGTTCGCTCGACAAGGATTCGCCGTCGGCTTTCAACGCGATCAAGGGATCCAGGGTCAACAGTTCCTGCAGCGGCAGCGACGTGCTATGCGAGCGTTCGCTTCGAGCGACAAACGAAACAAATCGGGCCTGCGGATTCCAAAGCGGCTGACCGTTTGGCGCGGCGACAAGTTCCGCAAACCGAACGCCTTCAAACTCCATCTGCAACTTGGACCACCGCGTCACGCAATGCACATCGATCCGTCGTGTCGTTTGAGGCATCGTCGCCAGTTGGTGCAAATCCACACGACGCTCGGTCCACACCTGGCCGCCAACCGTGATCGTCCACGGAAGATCGCTGTGGCGGGGCGCCCGTTCGCCGACGACGGGCCAACGATCGCGGCCGACCAATTGCTGATGGGGAGGGAGCGGTTTGGGGTTCATGCGTGGGGGGGAGATTAGGAGACAAGGAGACAAGGAGACAAGGAGACAAGGAGACAAGGAGACAAGGAGACAAGGAGACAAGGAGACAAGGAGACACGGAGACACGGAGACACGGAGACACGGAGACACGGAGACACGGAGACACGGAGATGAGGAGAGCTCGCTAGAGGTAGTGTGTCAACGCTATGTTTGACAGTAGTGGAACGGGTACAGCGTTTCGGCGGGGCGAGATGCATTGCCGAATGTCTTGGCGAGACACCCACACGCGCCGTACAACAGCGACTTAAAGTCACTCCGGCGCCAATTTCAATTGTTCGACCAGGTCCACCATCGGGTCGGTCAGCAATCGTCCCTTCCGCCACATCAACACGATCCTGCGCTGACCAAGTTTGTCGCTGAGTGATCGTGAGGCGAGTTTCTTGCTCAACACGCCGTTGCTGCGGCCGGCCAGGATGCCGATCCCCATGCCGGCGGCGACACAGGCGATGGTAAAGGCGCTGTTGTCGGTTTCGACGCTGATCTTGGCCTGCAAACCTTCCCGGTGCAACGCCTGGTCCAGCGCGTCTCTTCCATGCGTCCCCGCCAACGTGACCACCAGAGGGTGCTCGGCCAACTCCTCCAGCCCCGCCGCACGTGACTTCATGTAGGGATGCGATCTCTTCGCCACCGCCAGAAATTCGACCGTGTAGGCCGGTTCATAGTGAAGGTGGGCTGACTTGCGGTCCGGCCCCGGTTCCAAGGCCATCGCGAGGTCGGCTTGGTCGTCCATCAGCAACTCTTCGGCCCGGCGATCGCTGCCCTGACGAATCACCAAGTGGTTGGGGTGCCGTTTGTGAAACGCCGCCAACGGAGCCGCAAGGTCTTCGAGCATCATCCGCGCCCCGGCGACCACACGTATCGTTTGGTCGATCGAGGATCGTGCCACCACATCAAATGTCGATTCGACCTGAACCAAGATCGAACTGACATGTTCGTACAAGGTCTCCGCCGCCGCGGTCGGCTCGACATGCCGTCCCGCCCGCGCAAACAACTCCACCCCATAAACCTTCTCCAACGCCTGGATGTGTTGCCAGACCGACGGCACCGAGAGGTGCGAAACGCGGGCCGCCGCCGCGTAACCGCCTTCTTGCATCACCAACTGAAACGTCCGCAGTTGAGCGAAATTCAAATCTTCGGACTGGATCGAACGCGGCATGACGGACCATTCAGAAATACCAAATGAATGTTTCAGACTATTATATTGTAACGAATGAGCCAAAGGTTTTACAATTGGCACCTCAAAACTCGTGGCGACGCAAGTCACAAAACTTGAAGTCACCCTCCTGGCAGGAGGGTCGAGCGCAGCGAGGGGAGGTCGATCGGTTGTGACGGCGTGAAATCGAGCCACAACGAACCCTCCCCGGCCGCTCGTACCTCGCGTTCAACCTTCCCCTCCCCATCCTTCTTCTCTTGAATCGTATGAGTTCTTATCGAATCGCGTTGTTGCCGGGCGATGGCATTGGACCGGAGTGCATGGACGCAACGCACCGGGTACTCGACCACATGGTCAACCAGATCGACGGTTTGGATCTGGGGTTCACGTCACACCGCGCGGGTGCAGAACTGTATCGCGACACGGGTGAAACGCTACCGGCGGCGGTACTGGACGATTGTTTGGCCGCCGATGCGGTGTTGTTGTCCGCGATCGGTCTGCCCGACGTGCGCTACCCCGACGGCACCGAAGTCCAGCCGACGATGATGGTCGGATTGCGACGTGCGTTGGCGGTGCATTCGGCGGTCCGTCCGGTCAAACTTTATCGCGGCGCCCCGGGCGTGCTCAAAGACACCGGCCCGGGCATCGATTTTGTCATCATCCGAGAAAACCTGGAAGGACTGTTTGCATCCTTCGGCGGCGGCAGCAGGGTCGGCGACGAGGTGGCCACCGACACGCTGGTCGTGACCCGCAAAGGCACGTCGCAGGTTTCGGATTTTGCCTTCCGGCTGGCCCGGCGTCGCAACGGACGTCCCGTCGACGGCAAAAAAATGGTCACCTGTGTCGACAAGGCGAACGTGTTCCAAAGCATGGCGTTCTTTCGCAAAGTCTTTTTTGATGTCGCGAAAGACTATCCCGAAATTCAAGCCGACGCGGTGTATGTCGACGCGATGAGTTTGTACATGGTGCAAAACCCCTGGGACTTTGACGTCTTGGTGATGGAAAACCAGTTCGGCGACATTCTGTCGGATCTGGGAGCCGGCTTGGTCGGCGGGCTCGGCCTCGGCCCCTCGGCCGAGATCGGCCAAGAGCACGGTCTCTTTCAACCTTCCCACGGGACCGCACCGCAACTGGCCGGCAAGAACGTCGCCAATCCGCTGGCGACCATACTGTCGGCCGCGATGATGTTGGACTGGCTGGGCGACAAACACAACGACGCCGTTTGTCTGGGCGCGGCCGTGGACTTGGAACAGGCGGTCGAGAAAGTGATCACCGACGGCAACGTGATCACACCCGACATGGGCGGCAACGCCACCACGTCCCAAGTCGCCGATGCAGTCTGTGACGCGTTGGGATGCGACACGCCGGGCCACGACGCACGCAGCGTCGCCACCCCCGCCACTTGATTTCCACGCCTCGATTCCAAAACGTCGTTCCCCACGAAGCGTTTTCCCATTCCCCTGATTTCCCTCCCCTCCCCACCGGGCAAACATGATGAGACGAACCACACGACTGAAACCTCGCATCGTCACCACATTGGTGCTGCTCATTGCAGCCGTCACCGCAGCGTCTGTGCAGGCACGGCGCCCGATCGTCGATCAATCGGTCGTGTTCGCCGAACAGGACGGCTTGGTGGCCGTCGAAGCGGAACACTTTTTCAAACAAACCGACGACGACGTTCGTGCGTTTTACTTGACGCATTCCGAATGGACGCCGTCGATCACACCGGACGGCGATCCGTCCCACGTCGCTGGAGCCAGCGGTGGCGCCTACTTGGAAATTCTGCCCGATACGCGTCGCACCCACGGCGACAAACTGATCCGCGGCACCAATTTTTCACCCCAGCCCGGCGCGATGGCCGTGCTGCACTACAAGGTCGACATCTCCACACCGGGGACCTACTACGTTTGGGTCCGCGCCCATTCGACCGGATCCGAAGACAACGGTCTGCACGTGGGGATCGATGGCACTTGGCCGGAAAGCGGCCAGCGATTGCAGTGGTGCCAGGGCAAACAGACCTGGCGATGGGAAAGCAAACAACGCACCGAGAAACAGCACTGCGGAGAACCGTACAAGATCTTTTTGGAAATCGACGAACCGGGCGAGCACGTCATTCATTTTTCGATGCGGGAAGACGGTTTCGAATTCGACAAGTTCTTGATGACGACCGACCGCGAATTCCAGCGTCCCGCCGACGCCGGCCCTGAACCGCGGCTGAAACATGGAACGCTCCCCAAAACATTCCCGCTGGTTGCGGCAACGAACAATGGCGCGGCGTCAACCACCACGGCGACGACAGCCACCAAAACCTCAGCCGACGGTGACGCTGCGTCCTTGCAATTAACCGCCGCCGCATTCGCCGAAGGCAACAAATCGGGCTACTACCTGGACCAGGGCAAATGGCTGGCGATCAACCCCGAACAACACAAACGCGGATCGACCGCCAAAACGTTTCCGTTCCCCACCGGGCGCTACAACATCACCCTGAAAACGGTCGGCGAAAACGATGGCCGATCCAGTTATGAGGTGTCGGTCGATGAATCGAAAATCGGCCAGTACACCAATCCGCTCGCCGATGCGATGTACAAAGAAGGCAAAGCGTTTCACAAGACTTGGAACAACGTTCCGATCACCGAAGGTGCCATGATTGGCGTTTCATCAACGATCGGCAGCAAGGACGGGCAAGAGTTCAGCCGGGCCCGATGGTCGGCCGTCGCCTTCACCGCCGCCGATGCTGCGACCGCCAAGTCGATCGCGCCGATCCTGGCAAAACAGGCCGCGCAGCCGCAACACGGCGCCACTGCCAAATCGAAAACCAGCCCCACCAAACCCTCCAGCGATCAACCGCTGCAACGGCCCCGCGGCGAAAACGGTGACGCCGGCGTCGACGTCTCCGGTGAATTGAAGCGTTGGCACAAGGTCACGTTGGATCTGAGCGGACCCTATGCCCACGAAAAAGACAACCAGCCCAATCCGTTCACCGACTATCGGATGACGGTGCGGCTAAAACACTCCGGCGGCACCGAGTACACGGTGCCGGGCTACTTCGCCGCCGATGGCAACGCCGGAAACACGTCGGCCGAATCCGGCACGGTCTGGCGCGCCCATTTTGCTCCCGATCAAACCGGCCAATGGACCTACACCGTTTCCTTTCATCAAGGCAGCTTGGCGGCGCTCGATTCCGACGCAGCCTCCAAGCCGCTGGCACCCTTTGATGGGGCCAGTGGATCGTTCACGATCGCCGAGAGCGACAAGACCGGCCGCGACCTGCGTGGCCAAGGCCGATTGACGTATGTCGGCAAACACTATCTGCAATTCGCCGGATCGAAAAAGTATTTCCTGAAAGTCGGCGCCGACGCGCCAGAAACCCTGCTCGCCTATGCCGACTTTGATAACACGATTGCCGGCAACCCCAGGAAAGCGCCTATCAAAACCTGGACACCACACGTCCAGGACTGGAAACCGGGCGACCCGACCTGGGGCGACGGCAAGGGCAAGGGCCTGATCGGTGCGGTCAATTACTTGTCCGGCAAAGGCTGCAACGCGTTTTCGTTTCTGACCTACAACGCCGGAGGCGATGGCGACAACGTCTGGCCCTTCATCCAACGCGAGGACAAACTGCATTACGATTGCAGCAAGCTGGATCAGTGGGGAACCGTGTTCGATCACGGGACCGCCAAAGGCATGTACCTGCACTTCAAATTGCAGGAAACCGAAAACGACGATCACAACAAACACAAGGCGTCCGGCGGCGTTCCGGAAAGTCTTGACGGCGGCAATCTCGGATCGCAACGCAAACTGTATTGCCGCGAAATGATCGCCCGCTACGGCCACAACCTGGCGCTCAACTGGAACCTGGGCGAAGAGAACACGCAAACGACCGAGCAGCAACAAGCGATGATCAACTATCTCGCCGACTTGGACGCCTACGGTCACAACATCGTCGTGCACACCTTTCCGTCCCAACAGGACCAGGTCTATCGGCCGCTGCTGGGCGAGCGATCAAAACTCACCGGTGTCTCCCTGCAAAACAGCAGCCTGGAAACCACGCACGCTCAAACGGCCAAATGGGTCTCCGAATCCGCCAAGGCGGGCAAACCCTGGATCGTCGCGTTCGACGAATCCGGCAGTGCCGCCCACGCCCAGTGCCCCGATCTGGGCTACAACGGCTTTGACGGACACGACCGGACGGGCAAGATGGCGTACACCCAGCACAAGGTCCGCAAACAAACGCTATGGGGAACCCTGATGGCCGGCGGTGCGGGTAACGAGTACTACTTCGGTTACCAGTTCGATGAAAACGATATCGTCTGTGAAGACTGGCGCAGCCGCGACCAGAGTTGGGACTATTGCCGCATCGCGATCGGGTTCTTTCACGACCATCAAATCCCATTTTGGGAAATGAAGAACGCCGATGAGCTGATCGGGAATCCCGATCGCAAGCCGACGAAGTACTGTTTCGCCAAAGCGAACGACACCTACCTGGTGTACCTTTGCGAGGGCGGATCCTCGTCGCTCGATCTATCCGGTGCCGCGGGAACCTATGACGTCCGCTGGTTCAACCCGCGTGACGGCGGACCGTTGCAATCGGGCGGCACGACAAGCGTTTCCGGCGGCGGCACGGTGTCACTAGGCAAAGCACCGTCGGATCCCGATCAAGATTGGTTGGTCGTGTTAAAAAAAAAGTAGTCGCTGACTCAGGACAGACTGACTCAGGACAGACTGACTCGGGCCGTCGATGGCAGTGGGAAACCATCGATGCGATCGGCAGCCCGACGGCCCGCCATGAAGCCAGTTTGGTGGCTTACCAGAACAAGCTGTATCTGATCGGCGGCCGTCGCGTGAACCCGGTCGACGTCTACGACCCCGCGACGAACACGTGGACGGCAAAGTCAAAGACGCCGCTGGAATTGCATCATTTTCAAGCTGTCGTGGTGGGTGACGCGATCTATCTGATGGGCGCGATGACGGGGCCGTACCCTCATGAAACGCCGCTCGAAAAGATCGTCGTCTACTATCCCGATGAAGACCGTTTCGATTTCGTGCACAGTATTCCGGAGAGTCGTCGCCGTGGCGGTGCCGGAGCGGTCTACCATGACGGCATGATCTATCTGGTCGGCGGCATCACCAACGGCCACATCGACGGTTTCCAACCTTGGCTGGATCGATACGATCCGGTGACCGGCGATTGGGACGTGCTGGCCGATGCGCCCCATGCGCGGGATCACTTTCAGGCAGTTGTTTCAGCCAACCGTCTGTATTCGATCGCCGGCCGAACGACGTCAAAAGCGACCAACGAGGTGTTTAGCCGTGTCGTGCCGCCGGTCGATGTGTACGATTTTGGAAGCGCCCGTTGGCTTCCCGAATCTGAAAGCCCAATCCTTCCCACGCCGCGGGCAGGAAACATGGCCACCGTTTGGCGAAACGAAGTGATCGTCGGCGGCGGTGAGACGACTCAAAAGACCGCCCACAACGACGTCGAAGCCTTTGACACGGTGTCGGGTACTTGGCGGTCATGGCCCAAGCTTAATCGCGGACGTCACGGTTCGGGATTCGCGATCATGGGCGAGTACGTTTACACGGCGTCTGGATCGGGCAACCGCGGCGGGTCCCCGGAGTTGACGACGATTGAACGACTCAAATTGCCGGTCGTAAAATACCAACAGTGATCACGCAATTGTGGGCGACCTCGATCAACCGCGGCCAACTGATCCGCAGCGGTTACGCCCAACGATCGCAAGCGGCCCCGACCGTTTGCCGTCGTGGTCCGCCTAGCGGGAAATGTCATCCCTAGCTGAAGATTCGTTCCCAGGCCTTGCCCTTCGCCGTGAACCATTGATTCCTGCATTTGCCGAGGTTTTAGCGGCAGGGCGCGAGCGATCCGGCTTGCGCATCTTTGCCAACACACCGGAGGGCTCGCGCCCTGCCGCTAAAAGAATGGTAGGTCACCCTGTGCGTGACCGATGGCAGGCACAGCCCGCCCGACTCTTCTACAATGCACCGTCTCAATCATCCGATGGTGTGCGAATCGTCCTCCTAAGCTTGGTGTGATCGGGTATGAAACGACGTCTCCTTTGTAACGCGTTGCGGTCCGTCGCCGTGGCTTGTGTCGCGGTGCTGCTGTGTGTCACCACTTTCCCGTTGGGCTTGGTCGCGAGCGGCCAGGAAACAGCGAAAGCGGCGTCGCGCCCCGTGACGGATCGCAGCGCCGATGACCCGCTGGTTTCGGGCATCTTTCGTTGGCGCGTCGGGGCGCCGATCTTGGGGGTGGACGCAGAGCGTTTACCGGCCTCTTCCGAGCATCCTTGGTTGGCCGTGAAAGATCCCAGCATCGTGCGCTATGCCGACCGTTGGCATTTGTTTTGCACGTTGCGAAAACGCAAAACCGGCGATGGCCGGATTCGAATCGGGTACCTTTCCTTTGCCGACTGGGCCGATGCCAAGGACGCCGACTGGAGTGTGTTGGACCTGACGATGGGCTACCACGGTGCGCCACAGATTTTCTATTTCCAGCCGCATCGCAAGTGGTACCTGATCTATCAGGCCAGCGATGAAACCCGTGGTTTGAAGTACGGCCCTTGCTTTTCCACCAACGATTCGATTGACCAGCCCGACCGTTGGACGCGTCCCGAACCGCTGTATGTGGTCAAAGACGGCGCCAAGGCGGGACTCGATTTTTGGGTCATCTGTGACGACGACAAGGCGCATTTGTTCTTCACGACGCTGAACGGTCAGATGTGGCGTGCCGAAACCTCGCTCGACGATTTCCCGAATCGCGGCTGGTCGGATCCCCATGTGGTCTTGCAAGCCGACATCTTCGAAGCCAGTCACACGTACGCGATCCGAGGTCGGCACACGTATCTGACGGTGGTCGAAGCCCAAGCCGGCCGCAGACGGTATTTCAAAGGCTTCGTCAGTGATCGACTGGACGGAACCTGGACGCCGTTAGCGGCAAGCCGCCAGCAGCCCTTCGTCTCACCGATCAATGTGGTCAATCAAGACCAATCGTGGGCGACCTCGTACAGCCACGGCGAACTGATTCGCAGCGGTTACGACCAACGTTTGGAAGTGGATCCTGACGGGATGCAATTGCTGTTTCAAGGAGCCGATGACACGGAATATCAACGCGGCAGTTATGGCGACATCCCCTGGCGACTGGGAATTCTAAAGTAGCGACGCTCGCCAGAGCGTGGACGTTCAGGCTGGTTTGAATTGGCAGAATGATACGGGGCAGAATCATGTTCTGACCGCTGCGAATCGCGGAGCCAACACCCGCCATCCCCATCATTCTGCCATCCCCATCATTCTGCCATCCCCATCATTTTGCCCCCATCGTTTTGCCACCCCCCATTTCCCCGAGGCCGCCGTCTGGGGGCGGTAGCGACCTCGCATCAGCGAGTCATCGTCTACTCGTCGCGAACAGCTATCCGCCGACCGCGTCTTCGTGCAACAGTCGGGCGACCGGCGATTGATCGGACGCGGATTCGGACTCTTCCAATTCCGTGATCTCCATGAACGACACGCGGGCGCGATTGACGATCGCCACATTCATCTGTTGCGGGCTCTCCGGCGACTCGGCATCGATGACACAGGCATCGGCGACGGGAAAGTAGTCGCGGTTGGCATGCAGAAACTCTTTGACGGTTTTGTTACTCGTCATGTGCAACCGCCCCCGGACGATCCAACGATCGATGGCAACGACGGCATGGAACAATTGAAGCGCCCGCCGGCTACCGATCCGCTTTTCAGCAGCCTCATGGTGATTGCCCATGATTCCCGCAATCATGATCTCGGGCTTGCGAACCTTGACGCTGCCGATGTGATCGATCGCCTGGCCGCGTCGATACAGACTGGCGTTGGTGCATTCCATGTAGCCGCTGATCGACTGGTTCATCACATCGGAGATGCGGCGGCCGCCCAAATCGCAATCGGCATGGATTTCAAAACCGGTCGTCAGCAGGCGAATGGCCGTCGATGAAGCTTCATCGGTTTTTCGCACAAGCGACTGACACACATTTAAATTTTTTAGAAGTTCGGCAACATCATCCATCGGAGCGCTCATCCAAGTTGATTCGGTGTTCATGTGACCGCGTTGGTGAATTGACGGCAACGCATCATCAAAGCGGTGCGTCAGCAAAGCAGTGCGTCAGAAACGCACGTGCCGAAGAAAATCCGCGGGTATGGCATGAATTAGGTCATCGCTTTGTGGTTGCGATCACCAAAGTGGGCGAATGAGGGGCCAGCCTCACGGGGGCGGGCTAGCGTTTCCACCAGAATGCGAATAATCCGCACGACGACGTGGAATGAGGCGACGTCGCGGACGGGGGAAACCACCCACCTCTGGTGCGGGGGCGAGGCAACCGAAGCGGCCATAGAGGTGGTTCTCGATGCGAGGGTTCACTACAACAAGGCTTGCCCCATCCCCGTAGGGTCGCCAGAAAATGCTTCGTTCCGTCCAACTGTTGTTTCCGCTCGTCGCGTCCCTGTTCGCGATCAGCGGGCTCGCGCAGCAACCGGCCCCGATCGCGCGACACTGGCAAGTTCATTCGTTCTTTTATGATGCTGAATTAGCGGAGAAGTCCGTCACGCATGCCGACGTCGCCGCCGATGGATCGGTTTGGTTTGCCGTTTCGGACGGGCTGTATCATTACGACGGATATCGCTGGAAACGTTACACGACCGCAGACGGTCTGCCGAGCAATTACGTTCGCTGTGTTCTGGTTGCCGACGACGGCACACTCTGGGTGGGCACGGACCGCGGCGCAGGACGCTTTGACGGTGAAACGTTTGACGACAGCATGCTGCAAGGCCGATTGGCCGGCCCCAGCATCCGTCGCATCGTCGAAGACACCGATGGATCACTCTGGTTTTGTTGTGACCAATGGCCCAAGGGCGATGTCACCGCGGGGCTGACCCGCATGAAAGACGGACAGTTCACGACCTGGCGCCAGGCTGACGGCTTGCCCAGCAGTTACACATCCGACTACGTCCGAGTTTCCAGCGGCCAACAGTTCGTCTTGACCAATCAAGGCCTGGCCGAGTTCACCGACGACGGCTTCCGACAACCGCTCAAGGACGCCGGGCTCTGGGAAGAAGACACCTACGTTTGGTCCTTGGTCGAGAGTGCCCGGCATGGATTGATCGTCGCCACCGACACCCACTTCTTTCAATTCAAAGACGGATCGTGGCGCCGCATCCCGAATCAGATCGCCGGCCTGGAGCAAGCGAAACTGGTCGCGACCCGAGACGGTGAAGTGTTCACCTGCACGCCGGGCCGCGGACCGGTGATCTATCGCTGGGTCGGCGAGGGTTGGACCGAAGCGTCTCGCCAACTGACCGACATCACCGGTGGCAACAACTACCTGTTCGAAGACAAACAGGGTGCGGTCTGGATCGCCGGTTCGGAGCGTCTGCTCCGCTGGGAGAGGATCGAGCCGGAGTGGCAGCTGCATCAAAACGTCAGCGGTCCGGTTCATCGCGATTCAGAGGGAGGAATCTGGTTCAAGAAAAGCCAGGGCGGCTTGGTGCGATGGGCATCGGGCCAGCCGACGCACTACCCCGACTTGACCGCACCGATTGCGGAAGGACCCGACGGGGTGCTGTGGGTGGCGTCCGATGAGAAGCTGTACCGTTGGAACAACGATCGTCTCGACTGGGTTGATTTGGCCGGGCACGTCAAGCCGAAGCTGCTGGGAATCGACGGCCGCGGTGTGGTCTGGGTCTCCGCAACCGATGCCGATCGACGCCGATTTTTGATCGGGGTCGACGGTGATCGATTGCACGTCAAAGACATTTCCGATTTTGAAGATCGGGTTCGTGTCCGTCGCTCCGACGCGGACCCGCGCGCCGGAATTTGGGCGATCCTGGGAGCGAACAATTTCCCGCCGTTTCACCTCGTCTACTGTGATACCGAATCGATCCAAACGATTCCGTTGCCCAAGCGGGCTCAGATCAGTCATCCGCCGAGTGTCACCGCGCTGGCCGACGGATCGGTTTTTGTGTCAGGTTTTTTTGGGCTGATGCGGACGACCGATCTGGGTGCGACCTGGTCAGAAGTCCCGATGCCGTCGTCGGCCGTGGGCAAGCTTCGCGTGCTCGGCGGAGAAGCGTGGGTGCAATGTCGCGGCGATCTGGGCGGTCGCGCGGCGTTGGCGCGGTATCGCGATGGCGAGTGGGACATGATGTTCGATCGTCAAGGCAAGATCGTCGGTCAGAACGGAAGGAAACAACTGTTTGCGTCATCGCAAGGAAAGATCGAAGTGTTGACCGCGGGGGTGCAGCGTCTGCCGCCACCGATTGCCACATCGCCCTTTGACACGCGCGTGACCCGTGTCGTCGCGGGCGATTCCGGTGGGCTGTGGGTGGCAGTGGGGACGCGATGCTATCGCTATCGCCCCGATACCCATCCGCCGGAAACCGAGGTCATCCACGGGGACCAAACGCTCAGCGAAGGTGAAACGCTGCATCTGCGTGTCCGCGGCTTAGAACGATTCACCCCCCAACGACTGAAACGCTATTTCCGTGTCTCCACCCAGGTCGATGGCCAAGATTGGACGCCATTTGAAACCCTCGGCGAGGAGATCACGTTTGACGCGATGCCGCTGGGCGAACACCACGTTCAGATTCGCGTCGAGGATGCGGCGGGGCAAATCGATCCCACACCCGCGACGTTCCGTTTCAGCGTGTTGCCGGTGCCGTTGCAATCGAAAGTCTGGTTCAAACCGGTCGTTGCGATCGGATTTGCCTCGATCCTCGCCTTGGCACTGTTGGCGTTTTTTAACTGGGCCAGGGTCGGCAGAATGGCCCGCGGTCTGGAGCGTGAGGTCGCCCGCAAGACCAATCGGGTTGTCTCCAGCGAGCGCGAATTCCGGCTGCTATTTGAAGATTCTCAGGATGCGATTTGTCTGTTCGCGGACGATGGGACGTTACAGAGTTGTAACGATGTCGGGAAAGAACTGTTGGCGCAAACCGGACCCTCGACCGCTCATTTGCGGACCCTGTTTGTGGACCAAGACGAAGCGGATCGGTTTGAATCGGAGTTGCGCAAAACCAATCATCTCCGCGGCAGCCGCTTTAAAATGCAAACCCTCGATGGGAAACCCTTTGACGCGATCTTGTCGGTCAACACGCGAACCGACGCCGGCGGGAATCAGATCGGACACCAGGTCATCATTCGTGACATCTCCACGCTCGTCGATCTCCAGCAACAGCTCTCGGAGACCAAGAAGATGGAAGCGGTCGGCCGCATGGCCGGTGGAATCGCGCATGATTTCAACAATTTTTTGGCGGTCGTGATGTACGGCGCCGAGTTTGTCCGTCTCAGTGCCAAGGGTGACCCCGCGGTGGATCAAGGCGTGCAGATGATCTTGGACGCGGCCGAACGCGGACGCCACTTGACCGGCCAGATCCAAACCTTCAGCCGCGCGTCGACGAACAAGATGGACATCGTCCAGACCGGCAAGGTGCTCGAGGGATTGGAACCGTTGCTGCAAGGCGTTGTCGATGCGTCGGTGGCCGTGAAGTATCACGTCGCCGAAGATCTTGACAACATCCGCGGCGATGAGAGTCAGCTGGAACAGATTTTCGTCAATCTGGCCATCAACGCCTCCCACGCGATGCCCGAGGGAGGAACACTCAGCATCCATGCGTCCAACGTTGACGTGACCGACCACCCCGTGCCCGAACTCCGTCTCGATGCTCCCGGTCCCCACGTGGTCCTCGAAGTCGCCGACACCGGCCACGGCATGGACGCGGCGACCTGTGAACGGATCTTTGATCCATTCTTCACAACCAAACCGCACGGCCAAGGAACGGGCCTGGGGCTGGCGATCGTCTACGGCATCGTCCAACAGTTTCGCGGCCAGATCTCGGTGGACAGCCAAGTTGGCCGCGGGACCCGTTTCAAAATCTTTCTTCCCGCTACCAAAGAACAGGGCGACGAGCCGGGCCCCCAGACGCCCGGCCAGGAACCCAGCAAAGGCAACGAGACGATCTTGTTGGTCGAAGACGAACAGGCGATCCGCGACCTGGCGTGCAATTCGTTGCGACATTACGGGTACCATGTCGTCGCCGCTGTCGATGGCTTGGACGCTAAACGCAAGATTGAATCCGATGGTGAATTTGATCTGGTGATTTCAGACGTCTTGATGCCTGGAATGACCGGAACGGCGTTGTTGAAATGGATCCGCAAGACGAGACCGGATTTACCGATCATGCTAATCACCGGTCACGCCGATGCGGGCTCCGAGCACGCGATGGACGAGCTTGATGTGCCCTGTCTGAAGAAACCGTTTCTTCCGGCGACGTTGGCCTCGCGAGTCCGTGAATTGCTCGACCGTCGGCTGGCCGCGACGACACCTTGAATCTTTTCGGAAAAGATTTGGTCGTCCCGATGGTGACCGTTGGTTCCGCCGACAAAGCATGAATCGACCTAGCGCCGCGTCAATCGTCGCCCTGCACGGTCAAGGTGCAATCTATGCTTCCGCAGAGATTTGCAACGTCCACCTGCGGGGTTCCCATGAGTCGTCTATCCGTCATCCTGGTCGCGTTTCTGTTCATCGATTGTGGTCTTGCCCAAGCACAATGGTTTGGAAACCGGTCTCGCGCGATGCGTTCCGGTCGAGCCACCACCAGGGCACACGCAAGTGCCAACGTGCCCAACAAGTATCGGACGCCGTATCCCACCACGACGCGCGGCATCAGCATCGGCGTGTTCAGCTATCCGGATTACAACTACCCGCGTCCCGGGGCGTTTGATCCCTACCGGTTCGACAACTACGTCTATGATCCCTATCGATTCGGCAGTTTCGAAGCACCGGATCTGTTGAACGATCCCTACTTTCGCGAGCGACATCGATACGACAGTCATTTCCCGGGTCGACGGAAACCGCCCTTGGCACTGAAAACGCCGCAGGTGGAATTCAGTCATCCCTCGCCGCGAAATCCGTGGCTGTATCAAGGCAACCCGGAAGCGCTGCGGCATCCCTCCTCACGCAGTCTCTCGCGGACCGAGTCGGCTCCGGAGCGATTGATCGCCAGCCTGTCGGCGATGGAAGATGGAGAAGCATGGATGGAGTTTTTGGCCCCGGACCGTGTCGACGACTTGATCGCCCAGGGCGATTCACCCGAGCTGCGAGAATTGCTCTCACACTACGACGGGATCCTCAATAGTCCGGCGCTAAAACCCATCGCCACCGCGCCGGGATTCGAACCGACCCGGCGACTGCTGCAACAACAAGTCGAAACCGTCGATGAGTCAACGCACTCACCGAGCGACACCCTGCCGATGGAAACCCTACCGGCGCCACAGATCTAACCTGCATCCGCCCCCGTTGGTGTCCAGGCTTACCGGACCGTCCAGCCTAAGGACGACCGCTTTTCAAGTACGACGGCCCTTCCGGGCCGTCGTCCGCTGGACTCCCAACGACGACCTAGAAAGGACGTCGTACAACGGTCCGCTTTTCAAGTACGACGGCCCTTCCGGGCCGTCGTCCGCGGGTACACCGAACTTCAGTCGCAACAGCGCACCGCCATGGACGGGGACCGAAGGTTCTCCTGCCCGATGAGGTCGTGCAGCTCTAAAGTCACCCTCCTGGCAGGAGGGTCGAGCGCAGCGAGGGGAGGTCGAGCGGTGAATCGCGGTGTTCACTTCAAGATTGGTCGGCGCGGCCAAGCAGCAACCGAAACCCTCACTTCGCTGCGCTCGATTCTCCCAAAGGGGGCATGTATCGACACATCGTATGCACGTCAGATCTGTTCTGAGTGGATGGTTTCGGCCAACGGCCGTTTACATCCATCGCCTTGGGCATCGCCCAAGGTCCGCAAACGAGAAGCAGAGGGATTGGCCAACGGCCATCAACAAATGCCTCGTCCAACGCGAAGAGGCGCGGTTGTATTGATGATGCCCCGCGGGTGATGCCTCGGCTGGAGATGAAGGTAGGAAAATTTGGGGTAGGAAAAGAGAGCTCGGGGTTTGCCGGGTGTCTCGTTCTTCAGCCACCCATTTTCCTACCTGCAATTTTCCTACCTTCTTTCTGAGTCCCCGCGGTTCGAAAACGACTTGCCCCAGCGATCGCTCCCGATGGTTCGGACGGTCTTCGGGGTTTCCGTTTTGCAGCAGGCTGCGCTCGGCGGGGTGGTGGGATTTGCTGCGACCCCGTCCGGGGTCGAGGGGAGGATTGGGCGCGTGGCCCGGAGGTGGCGCTGCGCTGACCTCCGGCTACTCGCTGCAATCCCTACGGGATGCCGTGGACGCTGCGTTGGTGGCGTCGGTTTGGTCGTGCATGCCCGTTGGGCAAACGCGTCAGGTCGGACGGCGCTCCCGGCTTGGCCGAGGAAGACAAACCAACGCCTGACGGTCGAGTACGAGTACCGCAATGCTGAGCAGGAGTACGATTTAAGACAAATCGGCGACTGAAGGCCCGACCGTTGATTGGGACACAAAATTTTCCACGGCGTTTCCGATCGAGTACATTGGCCATCAGCGGCGATGGCACGGGCTGGCATCGAGGCCGAAAGCGCGAACCATCCGTTGCACACGCAAGCACGGTCGCGGCGTCAACTGAAAACACCATGTCGTCCGCCGTGCCGTGCCGCGGTGAACGGTCGACTTTACCCGACTGTAGCAAGATGACATCAATCTACCGCTACGAATTTCGCTACCGGTCGCTCTTTCAGATTTGGTCGGGCGTCGTGCTGATCGCTTTGGCGATAGCTTGCTTTCTTGCGATCCAGTTGCATCTGGTCTTTCTGGTGCTGTCGTTGCTTCTGTTTGCAGGGGCGATAGCGGTTTGGATTGGGATCGCGAGAAACGATGTCGCATGGTTGGAACTGAACCAAGACGCCATTGCTTGGTCGTCAACGGGCATAGGTGCGGGCGGAGACGCTATTCCGTATTCTCACATCGCATCCCTCAACCTGCGCAACCTGTCAGACAGTCAGTCTCTGCTGATAGAGAGACACGATGGGTCTGTCGTGGCATGTTCTGACTTGTATTTCGGCGACGGGATGGAGATACTTGCTGCACTCGCTTCCGCACGGCCCGAATTGCAGCTAATGCTGAACGACACGGCTTACGACAGCGAACCATCGGTCGCAACGGAGGCCGCGAGTTAACGTTTCTGAAGTGGTGAGTCGTTCGCGGCGACCACGTGATCCCTCTTGTTCGCACTGCTAACCAACGCCCCTCAACGGATCGCCCGTTCTCTTTTCGCGACTTCTCGTGTTTTTTGTGGCAATTGATCTGCGGCGGTCTGACTGGTGCGCCGGCGTACTTGCTGGAGGGTGCTCGCGCAAAGTCGCCAAGGCTCAGCGGGCCGACACAATTCGGGGCTCGTGAGATCAGGCACTGTGTCGGCCTTCCAGGCCTGCGCCGCGATCACCATCGAACACCGGGCCCTGACGGGTCCGGCAAACACTCTGTCAGCCCGCTGGGCTTCAATGACTCGCTTTTGGCCATCGCGGTTTGGGACGGAATGGCATTCGTCCTACTTGTTGCGCAAGATGCAAAGCGTGTCCGGACGGCTATCGCGAGTCGTTGGATCTTGACGGAGCGTCGCTTTTGGGACACCGCAATAAGTAGTGGTTTTTCGCACTTGGGTACGAATGGTACCTGAAAAATGAACAAATACGTGCAAAGGAGCCGGAACCCGAACTAGACCGTGTTCCCGCCATTCAGCTCGAGTTCGCCTGGGCCTGAAAAACTGGCACCCTCTGGCAGGATCCGCTCTAATCCAGACTTGTAACCGGCCCACCTGAGGTCGACCAGGTTTGGCGTCCGATGGATCCCCGTTCCTCCACATGCGCGGATCGATCGCACATCGTTCGCGTTGTCTGCTGTTTGAAACGGCATCAGAGATTCGCGTTCATCAGCGTCGATTAGCGGTTCGTGTTTCCGGAGTTGTGCACCGCCGTGCTACCAATTAGATCTGTTCAATGTGTCAATTGAAAGTCAGCGTCTACGTCTACGCATGCGTTGGATTCTTGGCTCTGGGATGTCAGAGAAATGTCACCATCGCAAACCCGGACGGAGAGTCAGCAAGCATCGGGACCCTTTGGATGGCACCGATGCAGATTACCCAATGGGCGCTTCCGTTGACGTATTTCACTTTTGCCGTCGCAGCATTGATCGCCCTGTGTCGCTACAAATCCATCACTTCGCTTCTCCTAAGTGTCGCCTTTGTGTTGATTCTTGCTGGTACACTTGGAAGCATTGCGGCAGAGTATCCGATGAGAGGTGCGACGATCGATGACTTTCGCTCTGGGGCAGCCCATCCAATTGTATGGCTGCTGAATCTTTCAAACTCATTGGTCGCGTCTGGCTACTCCATTGCAGTCTTGGGTGGACTTGCGGCTTTGCGCCAAGTCACACGTCACCGTGCAAATGAACGTGAGGCACAAGTATGACGCAACAGCGTGCGAGCCCATTGAATCCAAAGCGATGGACGGCTTTGACGTGGCTGGCAGTTCTGCTTTGGGGTTGGTCCGCATTTTCAGGAAACGACGCGCCCTCCGAGTCGTATTCCGTGGATCCTGTCACCGGCGCACTCTCAGAGTCGACGCGTTACCAGAGCCTTTCCGAGCTTCCGCTCCCCGTTGGCTGGCCACTGTACTACGTTAAGCCGAGCGACCTTACGGCGGCCGCAGTTCCGATGCCTGTTGGCGGGCCAATGCCCCCTCCGCCGCCCTCGACGGTTTATCCGTTGGCAATTGTAGCGAATGGATTGCTTGTTGCTGTAGCAATGGCATCACTGGTTTACTTCCTTCAGCAGACCATGTACCGCTTTTCGCTCTTGTCGCTTCTCGGCGTCACGGTAACCTTGCCATTGTACTTCGGGCTGGGCCGGTTCGTCGCAATCATCGCTGGGTACGACGCATGGCAATGGTATTCGATTGCGGTCTATTTCTCACCGGTGCCCGCCGCTCTCGCCGTAAGATTCTCGCTCGTTCCGCGCCTGGATGGAGGGCGTTTTCGGTCAATGTGGAAGCACGGCCAGCGTTCCTTCGAGGATTACGTCAATGCGGATGATGCAATCGCGGCAGCATCGAGCTTGGAAATGCGCGGCGATTGGAACGCTTCAATTGCCTTGTACCAGCACGCTGCCGAACGTTGGCCGGAGCACGGCAAATATGCCCAACGGTGTATTGACCACATTACGAACAAGCAATCAATGGCCCAATCGTAGATCACATTCGGCAGGACGATAAAATGCACCAAAGCACGACTTATGCGGTGTCTAAAATGGACCGCCCACTGCCTATCTTCGGGGATTGTCGCCTCTTCCCGAGAAAAACGATGCGTGTGCTTTTCGCGACGTCCTTGCTAGCGACTTGCATTGGGTGCTTCAGTTCCTCATCCGGTCCAATGACCGATGAACGAATTGCAATCGTCGCAAACACCCGAATACAGTCAGTGTCAGTAACGTTTCCGGACAATACCGAGATAATGATACCACCGGATGACTTCGAACGATTCAGGGCCCTTTTTCGCACCTTGGCTCCGATTAAGTCCACAGAGAATGGTGACAAGTTGGAAGCCTTCGGAACCTATCAACTCCAGCTGTTCGCGGCTGGGAATGTCGCAGATATCGATGTCTTGGTCGACGATACAGATGAGCTAGTCTTTGCCCTGGATGGTTACACGTACCATGGAGGTCAGCGAGATCGATTTGTTTCCGCCGCCGAGGCGATCCGTGAGCGACTCGGCACTGAATGACAATCGTAAGGAACCATCCCGTACACAAGATCCGGGCTTGCGAGCGGTTTGGCAATCGTTGACGCTACCTTCCCGGTCGCGTGACGGGCGAAGCTGAGCTTGATCGAATTGCTTTCCGCTGCGATGTCTGACGTGCGGTCGCGGTGGGCTGAGGTTCCGTCAGAGTTGCAACCCAATTGCGTTGGCATGCTTGCCAACTTCCTCAACGTGAAGAGGCGCGGTTGTATTGATGATGATCCGCGGGTGATGCCTCGGTTGGAGATGGAGGTAGGAAAATTTGGGGTAGGAAAAGAGTGCACGGTGTGTGCCGGGTGTCTCGCGCTTCATCCACCCTTTTCCTACCTTCTTTCTGAGTCCTCGCGGTGGGACAACGATTTGCCGCCAACGATCGCCCCCGGTTTCTCGGACAGTCTCTGAGGTTTCGATTGAGCCGAAGGCTTCGCTCGGCGGGGTGCCGGGATTTGCTGCGACCCCGTCCGGGGTCGTGGGGAGGATTGGGGTGCGTGGTCCGGTGGTGCCGCGGCGCTGACCTCCGGCGAATCGGTTTCACCCGGTCGGTGTAGACGGGCGGAGCTTTCGGTGATGGACGACCGGCGTGGAGGGAAGGGAGGGCATCACTCGCCGCTCGCTGACTCGTCCCGCTGGGGTGTGTGTTTCGGCGCGTCATCTGGCCTCGATCATTTTGCTCACGTCGCTACAATTGGCACCACGATCGGCGATTCCACGATAATTGAACCTGCCCCCGAATGGACTGGGTAACAACATGAAGTTAACAGCGGCCGCGACGGACGAATTTGAATCCGGAGATCGCCGTCGCGGTGACACGGTGGAGATGATCGAAAAGGTCCAATTGGTCGATGTCGGAAAACTGGGCGTGCGTGCCGCAGTCGAGGGATCGATGGGCGAAACGTACGAGGTCCTGCTCGATTTCAGTGAACTCGTCGATTCCTCACTGGGCGTCTCGTGTGACTGCCCCAGGTTCTGCGACGGGTACAATTGCAAACACCTTTGGGCGACGATCACAAAGTTCGATCTGCTCTACGCCAGCCCCTTCGTCGACATCGACACGCTGGATTTATTCGAGGTCGACGACGTATTGATCGGAGACTCGTTGACGTCGAGGATCGCGAACCGCGTGTCTGGCCCTGCGAGGGGTGCGAAAAAAGCGGCGTCCGGCTCGAAACCCCAGGCACCGCGCAAGCCCCAGCCACCGGCTTGGAAGTCGCAACTAAGCGGCATCGCCAGTTCGCTGGCCGCTTCGCCCCGTCCCTCCCCGTTGGGCTTGCCCACCGGACATCAGCCCGATTCGATTCAACAAGCTCAACACTGGTTTGTTTTTTCAATCTCCGACCCCGCCAATTCCGGCGCGCTGCGTGTCGCCTCGATGCAGAGTTACCGCAAGGCAGACGGTGATTGGAGCCGGCCGACCTCCGTCGAACTGCTGGATTCGGACATCGCCGATCTAAGCGATCCCCAAGAACGGCACGCGTTGGCCATGCTGGAGCCTGTCAGGGAAACCAACGGCTATCGCTTCTACGGGAATTATCGCCAAGGCCATCGGCTGTTCTCCGTCGAGCCGCTGTTGGTTCGGGAATCGCTCGAAGCCTTGCATGCCACCGGACGGCTGGCCTGGAAACTCGGCGATTCCAAACAACACTTTGAAGACGCCCGCCGGGTTGACGACGTTTCGGTCGCGGCGTTGACGACGATGCAGTTGCGAGTCGCGCCCGATCCCGATCAACGGACCAAGTTGATCGTCACACCCGAATTGGTCGTTCCCGACATCGGGGTCTGTTCGATCGAGCAACTGATGTGGTCGTCGACGATCGGTTGCGCGCTACTGCAATTCGACTCGGAACCGACGGACTTGCCAGACAACGAGGAGTCGCCCGAGACGCTCCGCACCCGTCTGGTCACGATCGCACCGAACGATTGCCGTCGGATGCGGGCGTGGCAAAAAACGCCGTCGATCCAGGTACCGCGCACCAGTTTGAAGTCTCTGTTGGTCGAACTGTCCACACACCACGGCGACGTCGATCTGGAACTGCATGAATCCCTAAAGATTCCTAAACGCGTCGACGAACCGGTGGCGCACTGCTTGTTGGAACAGCGCGAACCCAAGGCGACCGACTTCACCGTTTCGATGTCGATCCAGTATCCGAATCGAGACTTGACGTTCGACTCCACGGCACGGTGGTGGTTCGACGATGATGCCGGCGCCGTGCAGCTTCGCAACTGGGACGCCGAACGGAATTGGTTGTCGAAGCTGGACCACGACGTGCTGGATTTTTCAATCGATCGCCATTCGTCCAATGTAAGTCTGGCTCCCGATCGGTTCCTGACGGTCGTCGAATCGTTGCGTGAATCGGGATGGAGCGTGACGGCCAACGGCGCGCCGCTGCGGATCGCATCCGACATCGACATTCAAGTCACCAGCGGTGTCGATTGGTTTGACCTGGACGCCGAAGTGGCCTTCGACGACGTCAACGCTTCCCTGCCCAAGTTGCTCGAAGCGCTTCAATCGGGTGCATCCACCATCCAACTGGACGACGGCACGGTCGGCATGTTGCCCCAAGACTGGTTGTCCAAGTTTGTCGGGATTCGCGAATCGGGACAAGAACACGACGGTTCGATTCGCTTTCACCGATCCCAAGGCCTGTTGTTGGACCTGTTGTTGGAGGAACAAGGCGGCGTTAAACGCGACCACGATTTTTCAAAGTTCCTGCGTCAGGTGAAATCGTTCGACGGCATCAAGCCGGCCGCCCCACCGAAGACCTTTGCGGGTGAGTTGCGTGATTATCAACGGACCGGACTGGGATGGTTGCGGTTTCTGCAAAAATTCGGCTTCGGCGGTTGCCTGGCCGACGACATGGGGCTGGGGAAAACAATTCAAGTGCTGGCGCTGCTCGAGGCGCGTCGCAAACGACGTGTGCCCAAGGGGCAAACGCGCAACCCGTCGATCGTCGTGGTCCCCAAAAGTCTGGTGTTCAATTGGCTGGACGAAGCATCAAGATTCACGCCCAAATTGCGTGTCCGCAACCATACCGGCACCGAACGCAAATCCGACTGGGACGCCTTTACCGAGGCGCCCGATTCGATCGATGTCCTGTTGACCACGTACGGCACAATGCGTATCGACGCGCCGCTGTTGGCGCAGATGCAATTCGACTACGCCATCCTGGACGAGGCCCAAGCGATCAAGAACCCGAAAAGCTTGGTCGCCCGGGCGTCGCGTTTGCTGCCCGCCGAACACCGCTTGGCGATGACGGGGACGCCGATCGAAAACCACTTGGGCGACCTGTGGTCCCTGTTCGATTTTCTGAATCCGGGAATGCTCGCCAACGCCAAACCCTCGTCGGGCCAGTTGCCCGATTTAGAAGACGAGGCGCAACGCCGGCACGTGGAACGCTTGGGTAAATCACTGCAACCGTTCATCCTGCGACGCACCAAATCGGAAGTCCTGACGGAGTTGCCGGAAAAGGTCGAACAGACGTTGTCCTGCTCGATCGACAAGAAACAACGCAAACTGTACGACGAACTGCGGGAGCATTATCGCGTCCACTTGAGCAACAAGGTGAAGGAACTCGGTTTGAAGAAGGCCAAGATCCATGTGCTCGAAGCGTTGTTGCGATTACGCCAAGCCGCGTGCGATCCGCGGTTGATCCATCCCGATTGCGGCGTGCGGGGGGCTAAAATCGAGGAACTACTCGAACGACTGGACGAACTGCATCGCGAAGGCCGCAAGGCACTCGTGTTTTCGCAATTCACTTCGCTCCTGGGGCTGCTGAAACAAGATCTGGATCAACGGGGTTGGAACTACGAATACCTGGACGGCAAAACGCGAAAACGTGCCGAGAAGGTGCGGCGTTTCCAAAACGATCCCGAATGCCAACTGTTTTTGATCAGCTTGAAGGCCGGCGGCAACGGTTTGAATCTGACGGCGGCCGAGTACGTGTTCATCTTGGATCCCTGGTGGAACCCGGCGGTGGAGGCCCAGGCGATCGATCGGGCCCATCGAATGGGGCAGACCCAGAGTGTGAACGCCTACCGAATGATTTGCAGCGGGACCGTGGAAGAGAAGATCGTCGAGTTGCAGAAGTCCAAACGCAATCTGGCCGATGCCATCGTCAGCCAAAACAAATCGCTGATCGGACAGCTGACGGCCCAGGATTTGCAAGACCTGCTGGGATGACCACCGTGCACTTGGCGGTCTGCGGAGGAATCGGTTCGGCAACCGTTGGTGTTCAGCCTTGGGGTGCTCGGCGGGGCCGTTTGGCAGCGGTGGGGAAATGACAGGAAAATGGGGGGCAGAAAAATGGGGCGGGACCGTTGGGAGACGGGCGACAAGAAAAGAGGGTGCAGCGGTGATCCACGCATCCGCGATAAATCACTGTGCCTACTGCCTACTGCCTACTCATTTACGGCATCGATCCTTAAATCGTCGATGCCCTCGTCCAAAACGATGACCTTCTCGTCGCCTTCAACCAAATGGGCGGCAATGGTGTCCATCACGCGACGAGCGAATTCCGGGCTGTCGTTGGGGCCTGGAACGAAACAGGGCCTGCCATCGCGACCGAATTGAAACGTGCGGGTGCATTGCGATTCGTCGACGTCGTGCCAGATGCCACTGATTCGCTGGTAGTCGCGGTGGGGGGCGAGTCCGAACTGTTTCGCCCATTCGACCGAGTCGGTCACCAATTTCTTGCCCACCACGGGATCGCACTTGGCGACGTCCCCCGACGACCGCAACCCGCGAAGATGATCTGAAAATTGGCTTGGCGTGACCAAATTTGCAAACGAGTCTTTGACGCCCAAGCAATACTTGTCGACCAAGAAACAGGCGAACACCAGTCTTCCATCGGGGATCGGGCGGGTGACCAAGACACCGCCGAGGCCGGCATCCAGGCCCTGTTCTGATTCGTCGTCAAGAATCGAGCCGGAAACATAGCATTGGCTGATCTTGGATCGTGCTGCGATCGCAATCTGCCCCGCCACGGAACTCAACGCATTTTTCTCGGCCGCCAATCGCTTCCGTTTCGCGATTTCTTTGCTGCGTTTTTTCGCCAGCTTCTTTTGACGACTCTGTTCCGTTTTCGCCATCGTGGTTTCTCCATAGCAGCGGAGGGAAATATTTTGCGGCCGAAAGCTCGCCGATCGATTTCGAATTTGACCGTTGCGGTTGCCAGATTGTCCAGCCCCGTGTCCAGGCCGGTATTCAGCCCAGAACGAACGCATCGCGGCGACCGAAAGTCCACGCTCCGGAAGGGATTCCGGCGACCCAATGGAACTGTCTAGCTGCCACCGTCGTCAAATTGCGCCCTATCTTGTGCATAGAGTGGGTTTCTGTGCGGCGATCGTTAGAGTAGCAGAGTTTTCCAGGCGTTCGTACCGATCCAAGATCCAGCGGTGGTCGCGAGAGGGCGACGAAGCAACGTTGCGGTTAAGATGAGACGGAGATCTCGCGTGAACGGACATTGAGAGACAAAGCATGACCAGTATTTCCATTGACCGAACCGACACGAGCGAAATCGACGTCCCGCAATTGCTGTCCGCGGCTCGCCAGGATGCGGCGTGTCCGGATGCGGCGTGTCAGGATGCCAGCGGCAGCGGCGACGCGGAGGCACTCGGGCAGCTATTGCAGCTGTACCGCAATTATCTGACGATTCTGGCGACCACACAACTCGATCGCCGGCTGCGGCGGCGGATGAGTCCGTCCGACTTGGTCCAGGACACGATGCTGGCGGCCCATCGCGATTTCCGGGCCTTTCGAGGGGTCAGCGAGCCGGAGTTTTTATGTTGGCTGAGACAAATCTTGGTGAACTGTCTGCGTGATGCCGTCGACATGCATTTGAACGCCCAGAAACGCGACATGCGACGTGAAGTGTCGATCGAACAGGTCGGCGCATCACTGAACAAAAGTGCCTGTCATCTGGCCAATGTGTTGGCCGATCGCGGACCGTCGCCCAGCGAGCCGGCCAGACGGCGTGAGCGTGCGGTCGAACTGGCCGATCAATTGGCAAAGCTTCGTCCGGAGTACCGCGACGTGATCGTGTTGCGCAATTTGCAGGGACTCTCGTTCAACGAAATCGCCGACCGACTCGATCGTCGTCCCGGCACCGTGCGGATGCTGTGGTTGCGGGCGATGGACAAGTTCAAACAGACCTACGAGCATCCCCGAGCGTAACGACCGAGCGACGTGTTGGACTATTCTTCGATCTCCGATTTAAGCGTCGAACCCTCGGCGACGCGACATCTGTCCGATTCTCAAAAGGATCGGATGACGTTGTTGCTCGATCGCTACCTGTCGGCATTGGAACAGGGCGCACCGCCGGCACTGGAGGATCTGGCGGTCGACGATCCGGAACTGATTGATCCGCTGCGTTGTTACATCAACGGGCTGGACGATCTGCACCAGGTCGCGGCCGGATTCGCTCCGCAATCCGATGCCGATCGCCACGACGGTTTCGAAGACCAGCGTCTGCTGGGCGACTTTCGTTTACTGGACGAAGTCGGCCGCGGCGGCATGGGAGTGGTCTATCGCGCACGGCAGTTGTCGTTGGAGCGGATTGTCGCGATCAAGTTATTGCCGTTTGCCGCCGTCTTGGACGCTCGTCAAATCGCCCGATTCAAGAACGAAGCCCACGCGGCGGCGCAACTGAATCACCCCCACATCGTGCCGGTGCACACCGTCGGCGTCCAGCGTGGCGTCCACTACTATGCGATGCAGTTCATCGAGGGACGATCGCTGGATGCGGTGATCGCCGATCAGTCCGACCGCGGGGCGATGCCCGACATCGACGTCACGTTGCGGCGGGCGATCGACGTCGCCCATGCGCTGCACGCCGCCCACGAGTTTGGTGTCGTGCACCGGGATGTCAAACCGTCGAACTTAATCTTGGACAACGACGACAAAATCTGGGTGACCGATTTCGGATTGGCTCGCTGCCAGACCGACGCCAGCATGACGAAGACGGGTGACATTGTCGGGACGGTGAAGTACATGAGTCCCGAACAGGCCCGTGGCGAATCGGCGATCGTCGACGGGCGGACCGACGTCTATTCGTTGGGTGCGACGTTGTATGAAATGCTGTGCTTGCGCCCGGCGCATGACGGCAACGACACGCCGGCAGTGCTGCGTCAAATCGGCGAGCGCTCTCCGGCCCCGCTGCGGACGATGCGTGACGACATCCCCAGGGACTTGGAAACCGTGGTGGCCAAAGCCATGTCCAAATCGCGCGACAACCGTTACGAAACCGCGTTGCAATTCGCCGAAGACATGCAGCGTGTGTTGCGGGGCCAGCCCACCGTCGCCCGACCGCCGACGATGATCGACCGGTTGTCCCATTGGGCACACGCCCATCGCAACATGGTGGCGATGACGTTTGTGTTCGGATGGTTCGCCGTGCTGGGGCTGTCGGCCAGCATCGCGATGGTCGCCGCGGCGAAACAGGAATCCGACGCCAACGCGGTGCTGGCCCAACGCAGCGACGCCCTGGCCCGCGCGACGGTCGATCGCTTGGGCGCCCAAATGGCAGAACTGTTGTCCGAGATCCCGGCGGCCAGTTCCGTGCGACAACAACTGCTCCGCGAAACGTTGGCCTACTACCAAGCGTTTGCCGATCAGGCCGACGACGACGTCAGTTTGACCGAAGATCTGGCGATCACCTACGGCAAGATCGGCTCGTTGCAAAACGAAATCGGCTCGCCCGGCGAAGCCATCGAGTCGCTTCAAGAGTCGATGCGATTGTTTCAACAGTTGTCCAATAGCGACCAGGCCAGCCGGTCGATCAATCACCAATTGGCAACCAGCGAAAATAATCTGGCGCTGGCGTTAGAACGCGGCGGCCAATACCAAGCCGCCCAACGGCACTACGAATCCGCGATCGGGCGCTGGCAAGCCTTGCTCGATGCCGCCCCCGATGACGTGGCGACGCGTGCGGGGTTGGCGATGGCGGTCGGCAATTTTGCGTTGTTGTTGAGCAAGACCGATCGCCCGGATCAAGCCGAAGTGATGTTTCAACGCAGCTTGGCGATCGCCCAGAACGAACCGCACAACGAAGTCTTGGCCAAACAGCTGGCATCGACCTACCAGAATCTCAGCGGATTGTTGGCCGAACGCGATCCGCAGCGGTCGGTCGGCTACGCCCGCGCCGCCCTTGAGCTACAGCTGCAGGAGCTTTCCGACGACCACGCCAGCCCCGCCTCGGCCGGCCGTGTCGCGCTCACGATGAACAGCCTGGGTGCGGCCCAATCGGCGAGCGGAGATTTGGACGCCGCGATCGAATCCTATCGTCAAGCCGCCCAGATCCAACAACAATTGATCGATCGCTGGCCGGACGAATTGACCTACCAACGCGACTTGGCCGTGACACAAAACAACCTCGGCATGGCGCTGGCATCGCAAGATCAATTCGACGCGGCAAGGCGGGCGTTTGACCAAGCGCTCGTGTACCAAGTCGGCTTGACCGAAGCGTTCGACGATGACGCGGAGCTGCAAAGTACCCTGGGCGGGATCTACAACAACCACGCCTTTGTGTTGGAACAATTGGGCCAACCGCATCAAGCACTCGACTCCTATCGACTGGCGGTCGAGCATCAACACCTGGCCCATTTGGCTGCCCCCGAAGTCCCGCGCTATCGCGACTACCTGAGCAAACATTTTTACAATTGCGGCAGGCTGTTGCGGGACCACCAAAACTTCGACGAAGCACTCGCGTTTGCACTCCGTCGCCGCCAATTGTGGCTCGATGATGGAGAACGTCTGGCCGGTGTCGCCGAAGAATTGTTGACGACCGCGCTGCAGATCGTTCGCTCGGGTGTCACGGCAGAGGGACGGGTGACGAAGTCCGATTGTATCGAGTATGCCAACGAGACGCTGCAGATGGCGATCCAGACGGGCTATGCCAACGACGCCGACTTGCTCGATCGTCCAGAGTTCGCGGAATTGCTGCAAAAGCAACCACTCGACGAAACATGACAAACTAATCTTCAACGCGGTTTCTCGTTCAACCGATCCAGACGCCTCCCATGAAACACGACTCCGTCAACCGTTCATCACGCCCCCGTCGCAGCGCCGCAGCTGGAAGAATGCCCTTGAAAGTCGAACGACTTGAGAGCCGGACGATGCTGGCTGGTGATGTCGATTTGGGGCTTGCGATGGACGCCGAAGCGGAGGCGACAGGTCAGATGACGGCATCGCAGGTCGCCGCAGTCTCGCAGGTCTCCGCAGTGCGGCCGGGGACGACAGCCGCGGAAACCGCGCCGGCGATTCGCCTTGAGTCGATCCGACCGACATCGCCGGATGCCCTGGATCGGACGTCGGACCATCCAGCGATCGACGTTCTGGCCGACGATCTGCCGCAAGAGCCGTCGGACAAAAAACGCAAAACCGGTCCGATGGCTCCTTCGACCGACGATGCGTCATCGTCGAACAAGCCGCCATCGGATAACGAAGGCGGAATGATCGCCGTCCGCACTCCGGAGTTGCCCTCCGATCACGCGGACGAACTGGCGAGCATGGATTTCACCACGGACTTGGAGATTCATTTTCTGACCGTGGATTACGCCGGCAGTGATGCTCAGCGGACACCTGCTCAATCGCCGGCAACGCTTCGAACCTCGGGCCTGTCGCAATCAGCCGTGACGGCATCGACGCCGCTGACGC
This sequence comes from Stieleria neptunia, assembly GCF_007754155.1. Classification (NCBI taxonomy): domain Bacteria; kingdom Pseudomonadati; phylum Planctomycetota; class Planctomycetia; order Pirellulales; family Pirellulaceae; genus Stieleria; species Stieleria neptunia. The sequence continues at coordinate 6,533,978 of NZ_CP037423.1, forward strand.
AAACCGCGTCCACGCAGGTTGAACACCCCGTCCAGCCGCTGGCGGAAAACCCAGTCCAGCCGCTGGTGCAAAACCCGGTACGGCCACTCGCTGAAACCCCCGCGGCCTCCGTCAGTGACGGCGGTGGCATGATTCGCGTCTACAGCACCGCCCTGCCGACCTTGGGCCCCACGGCATTGTCATCCCAGATTCGAATTCAACTTGATCCCAGCATGGGACACTACCGAAACTTTCGAATCGCCGAGACGCCGGGGCTGGATTCCGAACACGATTCCAAACGCTCCGGCACCCTGGTCAGCCGATGGACGCAGGGCGACCCCGTCGAAAGAAATCGATTCAAACGGAAGTCGGCGGGGGTCCGAGGACTGTCCCGCCCCGTCGCAACCACCCCCTCGGTGGTCTCCGGAAGCGCCTTGTTGAGTGGCGAAATCGCCGGCCGCGGCGAAGCGGTAAACGCGGCGCGTTCCCAGTAGCCTTCAAATGAGACAGGCTTTCGAACCTGTCGATGCTGAATTGACAGGCTGGAAGCCGATCCCACTCCAATCGATCCGACGGTTGATTTCCGTTCGATGCGGATCGGTTCGTGATCTTTTCTCACAAAAACATCCTCCATGCCGTGACACTCGCGGCGGGGATTCCGCCTGGAACCAGATCGGCCGCGTCTGGTTCGGCGTTGCCGCCGCAGGTCCCACCGGTATTTGATTGGCAATCCGCCAGCGCCCATCGGTACCGCAGCTGCGGACCCTACGCCAATGAATGCTTGTCTGATGAATCCCCTGGAATCCGATCCGGTCACAGAACTATTGTCCAAGCTGTACCTGCCCAGGTGGCAGGCCGCGTATTGGCATCTGCCGACCCGATGGGGGCTGGACGTCCCCGCCGGCATCGTCAGCATGTACGTCATCACGCGGGGCGGGGGCTGGTTCGTTCCGGGCGGCAATGATCGGGGCGGCAATGAATGGGATGACAACACGCAGGGCAAAACGACCGCCGAACCGATCCGTGTCATCGCCGGCGACCACCTGATCACCACCGATGGCGGTCGACACCAACTGTTGCGGGAACTTGGCAGCGACACCGAACCGGTCGCCGAACGCCTCTCCGATGGCATCTGGCCGATTTTGCCGGACCCGCACGTTTCGACCACCGTCCTGTATGGACAATTTGAATTGACAGGGTTGTCGATCAATCCCTTGGCAATCGGGTTGCCTGCCCTGATCCACCTCAATCACCGCCGCGACGGGGATCTCAAAACGTGCCTGCCGCTATTGGATCTGGCACACCAGGTGATCCATGATGCGGCACCGGGTTGGCAACTGACGGTACGCAAGTTGGCCGAGCTGGTCTTGATTCAAACCCTGGCCACCGAGCTGCATCGCAACAGCCAGTCGGTCGACGAGGTAGATCAATCGGGGTTGCTGCGGGCGATGACCGACACCGTGATCGGTCCGGTGTTGAAGACGATGATCGAAACCCCCGAGTCTGCCTGGAACGTCCCCACGATGGCTCAGCGAGCCAGAGTTTCCAAGTCCGCGTTTTCCGACCGCTTTCGCAATCTTCTCGGTCGCGCCCCGCTGCAATACTTGACGGAATTGCGGATGCAAAAAGCGCGACGGTTGTTGCGTGAAACCGACGTCGAAATCGCCAGCATCGCGACTCAAGTCGGCTACGAGTCACCCTCGTCGTTCAGCAGCGTGTTCAAACGATGGAACGATTGCTCTCCGGCCGAATTTCGACGCTCGCGGTCGCTGGTCAAAACCGTATAAGGACCGTCGGAACAATATGTGGGATAGGCTTCCAGCCTGTCATGGTGAAAACGACAGGCTGGAAGCCTCTCCCACACTCAATTCCCGTCACTTATTGTTCCGAAGTTCCTAACCGTTTCATCCGGGTCACGTTCGCTCGGCAACCAACTGGCCATCAACGCGTCGACACGATCGGGGCGCAACGGCCCCATCGGTAGATCGCCAGAGTGATCGATCCGACGCGAGGACGAATCGGCGAGCTGCGAGAACGGTTGCAGGACCGGCTGCCGATCCATCGGTGCGGTGACCGACAACGCGGCGGCACGTTCATCGAAATGCACATGGCTGACGGTGATCGGTGCGGCACCGGGTTGGCTCACACAAGCTTCCTCTTGGAAATCGATGCGGATCAAATCGCCCGCGGTCGCAGCCACCGGCTCCGCGGTAAACAAGAACGCCGTGATCGTACCGGCATCCTGGTCGATGTTGACGGACAGGGAGACCCTGCCATTCCAAAACTCCCCCGGTTCGACTTTCCATTCTTCCGCGCGAACCACGTTGGGGTCGTATTCGATTCGAATTTCCGCGGCGCGGACGTCCTGCGCGTTTTCAACACGCAGCGGCAAACGCAGCTCGCGCGCGGATTCGTCGAAGGATTGCTCCACCGAAACGGTTGCTAACAATCGCCTGGATTCCAACCGCTCGGCGGCAAGCCTGCGTGTCTGAACTGCCATCCTGGTCCCACGGATCGAGAAGATCGAGAAGCGTGGCATCCCGCCACGGTGCATCACCCCGTGTCCTTTACCTGCTCGCCGATCCGCAGAACAAGGCCAACCGACGATCGTTGGCGAACTGGGCGGTCGATTTGGACGATCGAGAAAGTCGCCACGCCGGCGATTCCGTCGCGCAGTGCCATCTACGTTAAAAGACCGGAGGGCTTGCGGGCTGTCGATTGAGTCGGGATCTGCTGAGTCAATGGTGAGCCGCTGGCCGTAAGGCCTCGGGCAGCGTCGCAGTGCCCGGCCGCTGACGCGGCGCGCGCGGCTCACAAAAACGACAGCCCGCTTGCGCCCCGCCGCTAACATCACGTCCCCCGCTCGGCGTCAAAGAGACACCGACGCCTGGGCGATTTTCGCTGCCGGTCGGTTACCAAAGCTGCGTCATGGCGTAGACCTCTTCGAGGGTCTCGTCTTCATCCTGGTCGTCGGATGGGGGCACCACGGCGCTCATCGCAGCCGTGACGTCGGACGTCCCGAAGCTCTCGTCGGCCGCTGCCGGAATCGCTTCCCCCTCGCCGCCGGAAACTGACAGCAACGACTCGGAGGTCGCTGCAGCGGCGGTCGCGGATTCATTCGACGCGGCAAGCGAAGAAAGAGACGTCGCGGCATCAGCGGCGAAAGTTGTCGTGGGTGCCGTCGCGACACTCCCCGATTCCGCGTCGTCATTGATTCGACCGATTTCGTTGGACCATGCATCGGAGCCGACGGGCATGACAAGCGTTGTCAGCAGCCGGTTGTACAAATATCCCGGAAGCAGGCCGAGTTCGGTGAAATTCTGGTCCTGCAACGCTTCGCCGGCCGTCAGCGTCGCCGTCAATTCATTGTTCCCGCCATCCAAGTAGGCGACAGGTTGTTGTTGGGTGATGGTGTACGTCCCCGCCGCCAACTCGGTGAACTGGTAACTGCCATCGGCCGCCGTCACCGTTTGCTGCTCCGCGCCGGTGGTCGTGTGGATCAACCTGATCGTGACACCCGGAATTGCCTCTCCGGTATCCAAGCTGCCGTTGGCATTGGCGTCTGCAAACACGAATCCGGAGATCGTGTCCGAACCGCTTGCGACGATCGTCAGGGTTCCGTCGGTTTCATCGTCCCCCGCGATGGGTGACGGCGTGACACTGAGTTGGCCTTCGTTCAACACGACCGAGGTCAGATCGATCGTGGTCGCCGTCCCGACCGTTGCATCCCCGCCGACGGTGAACTGCAACTCGACCAGGCTTCCCGCGGTCGCGGCTTGTTCGGATGACGACGAGATGAAAATGACGATCGTGCCGGTTGCATCGTCGACATTCACGGTCACCTGGGTGTCATTGCCACTGTCCCAGACCGAGCCGGCGGTGACATCGGCTTGTTCCAGATCCAACAGGTCGCTGTCATAGCGGAGCCGGATCTCGGCACCACGGACTCCATCGGCGTCATCGATGTTGACGGGAACGGAAACCACCGACGCCGGCGCTGCCGTCAAATCATCGGCGATGTCGACCGCGGCCAGTAACCGACGGGCCGAAAGACTCTCGATCGTCGGGCGTCGTCGTCTGTTTCTGGGAATCAATTTCATGGGGCTGTCAGGCGGGGATTCGGGTAGGTGCTCAGGAACAAGGCGGATTCCGTCGCCCCGATGTCACAGAGTATCTGAAAAAAACCTGACGTCGACGTTTTTGATGTGCTGTTCTCCGATGCAATGGCCCTTGGGGGCAAGCGATGATCGCGCCAGAACGGACTTGTGTCGATCCCCATGCCGGTCGGGAGGTTCGATTCGTCGACCGAGGCGCGGTGGGATCAGTGTTTGTTCTTGAACGACGAAATCACGTCCAGGGCGACGCGGTGCAGTTTGCGATTGCTGTCCATCGCCATCTTTCGCAGCATCCGGTGCGCTTCGGCTTCGCCCAGGCGCTCGTGCCGCATCAACAGCGACTTGGCCAGATCGATCTCCTTTCGTGAATCGAGCTGTGTCCGATATTTGTCGGCTTCATTTCGCAAGCGACGATAGGCCGCAAAGGTCGCCATCGCCAAGTCGATTGCCGGCTTGACTTTGACACGATCGACGCTGTCCACCATGTAGGCACAGACGCCCGAGTCGACCGCCGCGTGGACGGTTTGAGCGTCTTGATCTTGAGCGAACATGACCACGGGCGTGGGTTGACGTTGCCGGATCTCGCGCAGTTGTTCCAGCGTGTCGCGTTTCGGACTATCCAGTTCGATCAGGACAACGTCGGGTTTGACGGTCGCCACCAGCGCGAACAGATCGTCCAGCCCCGACGTCGAAAAGACGTTGGTGTAACCGTTGTCCCGAAGGATCTTTTCCAGAATCGCGCGACGCTGGCTCGACTGGTCGACCAGCATCAGCTTGAGCGTCGGTGGCGGAAGCGGTGTCGCCATCACTTAGAACTTTTTGTAGGGAAGAAATTTGCCGCTGAAGGTGATTTTCACTCGGTCTCCCTTCGGATCGGGTTCACGATCCACGTCAATCGAAAAATCGATTGCGCTCATGATTCCGTCTCCGAATTCCTCTTGTGCCACTTCTTTCATCGCCATGCCGTAGACCTGCATGATTTCATAGAAGCGATAGACAAAAGGGTCGCTGGGAATCGTTTGCGTCAGCGAACCCCGATAGGGATAGCCTTGCAAGACCTTGCAGTCGGCGTCGGTCAACTCCAACACCTCCTTGACCGCGGCGCAGTCGTCGTCGCTCATGGAGCATTGACCGGTCAGTGCCGCCGCGACCCAGACGGGACTCTGGCCGATCTTTTCGGCCAGTTCGGCCCAGGTCAGACTTTTGGCGACCTTGACCGATTCGATCTTGGTGACGACTTGCTCGAGGCTGGGCATGGGTTCTGTCATCGTGGTCATTGAGAGTACTCTGCGAAAGGAGAAAGAAACTGCGGGGTCAAAGGTTCGGAATCCAACAAAACGAAGCCGTTCAATCCGAGACGGATGCATCACTCTGGGGATAGGCATCCATCGCGTGGGCGGTGTCATCCAACGCCGTCGGCCGGCGGTTGTGGTCGATCAAAAATCGCAAGATGCGTGTCCGCAACCGCATGTAGTCGTCCGATTCGATCAGTTGTTCACGCGTTCTCGGACGCGGGATATTGATATCGACGATTTCAGCGACCCGTGCTTCGGGGCCGTTGGTCATCAATGCAATTCGGTCGCTCAACAGAATCGCTTCGTCCACATCGTGGGTGACCATACAGACGGTCGCGCCGGCCACATCCCACATCCGAATCAGCTCGTCCTGGATCGATCCACGCGTCAACGCGTCGATCTGAGCGAACGGCTCATCCAGCAGCAGGGCTTTGGGTTGCACCGCAAACGCGCGGGCCAGTCCGACGCGTTGGCGCATTCCGCCGGACAAGTGGGCGGGCATTTTTTTACCGATATCGGTCAGGCCCATCAGATGCAAATAGCGCGTCGTGTGTTGGGCAACCTGTTTGCTGTCCCAAGACGGGAACGCCGAACGCACGGCCACGCGGACGTTGTCAAAGGCTGACATCCACGGCATCAGCGCGAACGACTGGAACACCACCATCCGGTCCAACCCCGGACCGTGCACCTTCTTGCCGTCGACCAGGATTTCGCCGGACGTCGGTTGGTCGAATCCCGCGATAATGTTCAGCAGCGTGCTTTTCCCGCAACCGCTATGCCCGATGATCGAAACAAATTCCCCGTTCGCGATCTCCAGCGACACGTCGCGGAAAACGCAGACCTGGCCGTCGCCGGTCAACGACGGAAAAAACTTTGATGCGTTGCGGACGGACAATTGACCGTCGCTCGATTGGTCCGCTTCGGCAGGCGGAGCGGATTGAAGATCAGGAGTTGGCATTTCAAGTTGCATAGCTGGCCGCCTTGGAGAGTTTTGAGAACAGGGCATCCATCAGAAAGCCCACGAAGCCGACCACAAGGATGGCGAACAACACGCCGGCAATGTCCAAGTTGTTCCACTCGATCCACGTCAGATAGCCGACACCGAGTTCGCCGAGCAGCATTTCAGCCGGCACGACGGCCACCAGCGCCGAACCGAAACTGATCCTCAACCCCGCCACGATCGCCGGGGCCGCCGCCGGCAGGATCACCGTGAACAGTCGCCGGAACCAGCCGAATTCCAACATCCGAGAAACCCGCAAGTAATCCTTGTCGATCGATGACAACCCGAACGCCGTGTTCGCGATCGTCGGCCAAAGCGACGCCATGAACACCACCAGGATCGCGGTGATCGTCGGTTTTTGGACGGTGTACAACAGCAGGGGCATCCAAGCCAACGGGGAGATCGGCTTGAGCACCTGCAGGAACGGATTGACGGCATGAAAGATGACGGGGTTGAGTCCCACGACCACGCCGACCAGGATCGCGACCACGCTCGCCAGCACGAACCCGACGCTGAATCGCGACACCGTGTAAAAAATCAGGTGACCGATTCCATGATCGTTGGTTCCGTTCTTGTGAAACGGATGCGAAAGCTCCTCGACGATCTTTTTACCGACCAGCAGCGGTCCGGGCACGCCGCTGGTCTTTTCCTCGTTGAACACATAATCGCCGGCGTCGTTCATCACGATGTCGCCGTTGAATTCCAGCAACATCAGTTCGTCTTCGGTTTTACCCGTCGGGTCGAACGCGGGCCGACTGGTCGCGTACTGCCAGCCGCCCAGCAGGGCAACTAAAATCACGACGCTTAAAATCTTGGCTTGCCACCACTTCGGATCGCGCGGCAAACGCCAGGTTTTGGGATTCATCTTGAATTCGCCTGCGGGATTAAAGGTTGTTGATCGGGAAACTCGCCAAGTACTCGTCGGGTTTGGCCGGATCAAATTCTTTGCCCATGATCACGTGTTTGGTGTAGGTTTTGGTGCGATCTTCGTAGCCCATTTCCGAGGCCAGTTCGTTGCACTTGGTTGCCATGTAGACTTCTTCGGCGACCGTCTTGTAATCGAAGTCGGTATCGACGTGCTTCCAACGTTTCATCTGGGTCAGGATCCAGACGGCCATCGAATGCCAGGGCATGGGGTCGAAATCGATCCGATCGGGAACGTTGCCGATGCCGCCCAAGCCTGTCGCGTAGCGACCGGTCAGCACTTGTTCCAGCACGGTGACGGGCTGGTTCAAGTAGTTTCGCGGCGCGATCGCTTTGGCGATTTCTTTGCGGTTGGACTTGTCCGACGCATAGGCCGTCGCGTCGACGATCGAGCGGAACAGTGCCAGGAACGTGTTGGGGTGTGTGTGGGCGAACTCTTGCGAGATCGCAAACGCACAACAGGGATGTCCTTCCCAGATTTCTTTGGAAAGCTTGAAAATGAACCCCGCATTTTCGTACACCGCCCGCTGGTTGAACGGATCCGGGGCCAAGTACCCGTCGACGTTGCCGGCTTTCAAATTCGCCACCATCTCCGGCGGCGGAACCACGCGGATTTGCACGTCTTTGTCCGGATGCAATCCTCCTTCGGCGAGGTAATAGCGAAGCAGGTAATTGTGCATGGAATATTCAAAGGGCACGCAGAACCGAAAACCTTTCATGTCCTGAGCGGTTCTGACGCCCTTGTGCTTGTTGGCCAGCGTGATCGCTTGACCGTTGATGTTCTCAACCGCCGGCATATAGAACGGAACCTTGGGCGATCCGGCACCGAGGGTGATCGACAGTGGCATCGGCGACAGCATGTGCGCCGCGTCGACTTCTTTGGTGATCGCCCAGTCACGGACCATCGCCCAGCCGCTGGCGCGTCGCACCTTCGCATTCAGACCGTGTTTTTCATAGAACCCCATCGGCTCGGCCATGATGATGGGCGTGGCGCAGGTGATCGGGATAAAGCCGATCGAAAGATCCGGTTTTTCGATCTTGCCGATTTCCATCGCCATCGCTTTGGCCGTGTCCAAAGGAAACATGCCGCGGACGATTTCAGCGACCACACCGGCCCCCGCAGCCGCCAGTACCTTCCGCCGCGAAACATCACTCTGCCCAAAGATCGCCTTGACCACCGCCGTTTCGACCGCGCGGCTCATCGCGTCTTCGGACGACAGTGTCGCTTGCGTGACGTCATGGTCGGTGTTGCGCTGCTCGTCTTGTTCGTGGCATTCTTGTTCGTGGCATCTCTCTTGATGGCATCTCTCTCGATGGCACTGCGATGGAGAGGCCGGTTCGCGATGCGAGTGCCCATGGCCGCATCCCGCGTGGTGTTGATGTTCAAGCGATTGATCGGGATCAAAGGGATCACGCCGAAAGACACTCATGGTTAGATTCCTTGGAATGCGAAGATTCGAGCAGCAGCGCGCTGGCTCGCGATGGCGGAAGGGTCCGCGGTTTAGAAAGTCGGAACGACGTAGTGCGCATCCGCTTGTTTTTGATCGCTCAAAACATCCGATCACTCCGATGCTTCGCTGGCGAAATCACGTCGCAACAGTTGTGCCAATCCACTCTTGGGATCACACGGATCGGGGAGTGAACTCCGATGAATCGCTTGTTTGTCAATGATTTGTCGATGTCGACGGCAGAAAAAATCGGTTCGGTTTCGTGTTCCACTCAATCGGTCTGGCAGCACCGCTGCGTAAGGTCGGTGCAGGGCTGCTTGCGGAGCGTGCAATGCATGACGAAGGACCGGTCAGACGAAGCACCGGTCAACCGGCCAAACGCTTGACCGCGATTGCACCTTGGTTGCCAAAACACAAAATCAATCACGTGGCCCGGATTGATCGGTCTCTGGATGAATGGTCTGCCGGGAATCCGTTAGAATTGCCTCAGCTCGATTCCCCACGTCCGGAGACAACCATGATTTCCCGCAAGACTTTGTGCTCGATCACAGCCTGTGGGCTGTGTTGGATGGTTTTGTTGATGCCATCCGTTTCGTCGGCACAAACCGCCGAAAAACTGTCCAGCCAGTACATCCCGGACGACGCGGTCGCCGCCGGGTTTCTTTCTCCGCGCCAAATGCTGACTTCACCAGAGTGGGAATTGGCCCCGATCGAAGTCGCGCAAGCCGCGGGCATGCAGTATGTCGGCGTCGACCCGCTGAATATCGACGATGTCAAAGTCATCGTCGGCATGCCCGGCCCGATGGGCCCGCAGGCCGGCGCGGTGATTCAGTTCAACGTCGACACCGGCATCGGTCAATTGAACCCGATGATTCTCAATGAGCTTGAAGCGAAACAAGTCGACGGGCTGGAGGTCTACGAGAGTCGACGCCCGCCGATCGTTCGGCTTCATCAAGCCGGTCCACGCACGATTCTGGTCGGCAGCGGAGGCTACCTGACAAAGATGCTGGCCGCCGGTGAGGGTGGGACCGGGCAAGTGCCAAGTCTGGTTTCACGGATCCCGCGCCGAAACGGTGTCACACTGGTCGCCGGGATGCAACAGATCCGCCCCCTGGTCACCGGCATGCTGCGACAAAACGCCGGGCTATTGCCGCCTCCACTGAGAGATCTGACCGAGATCGGCGAACTGACCGATGCGTTGTACGTCAACATGGACTACGCACCGATGTCCGGATCGTTGATGATCTCGGCGATCGGACGCGATGATGATTCCGCGGCCAAGTTGGAGGACGCGCTGAATCAGGCGATCGATTTCGGGCGCATGATCGCGACATCCGAAATGATGAACAACGTCCAAGGCGAAGATCCGGTCAACCAGGCGATGGCAAAGTACATCGAACGGCTGGGCACGGAGATTGCCGCGATGATTCGTCCCGAACGCAAGGGCAAGGTCGTCACCGTGCGACTCTCCGGCAACATGGGCACCACCGGGGTCCTTGTCGGTCTACTAATGCCCGCGGTCCAAGCCTCACGCGCAGCCGCACGTCGCATGCAGGCTAGCAACGAACTGAAGCAAATCGGTTTGGCCATGCATAACTACCATTCCGTTTACAAAAGCCTTCCCGATCGCGCGATCCGAGATGAAAACGGAAAAGCCTTGCTCAGTTGGCGGGTCGCCATCTTGCCCTTCATCGAACAGCAGGCGCTCTACGAGCAGTTCCATTTGGATGAACCTTGGGACAGCCCCAACAACCGCCCGTTGTTGGATCAGATGCCGAGAACCTACGCCGATCCCAGCGCGATCGTTCCCCCGGGACACACCGTGTTTCAGGTGCCCCAGGGAGAGGAATTGATGTTCCATGATGCTGGTCCAACCGCGTTCCGCGACGTGCGTGATGGCCTCTCCAATACGATCATGGCGATCGAAAGCAGTTCGCAGGCCGCCGTACCGTGGACCAAACCGGTGGACTTGGAAATTGACCTTACCGATCCGCTGGCAGAAACGGGTGACAGCCGTCCGGGTGGCTTTCACGTGTTAATGGGCGACGGTGCGGTGAGGTTCATCGCCGATGCGATCGATCCGGAAGTGTTCAAAAAACTGTTGACGCGGGCCGGGGCAGAACCGGTCAATTTTTGAGCAGCCTGCCGCCTGAACTGCGATGGGCAGCGGGTTGTCCATCGCAGCCATCCAATCGGCACACCTGGTGGGATTCAATGGAACGTGATGACCCGACACGAATCCGCGACATCGCGACCCGTTGGAGTTTGATCCGCCGGGCGCATGCGGGTGAGGACACATCCGCCACGTCGGCGCGACACGCGCTGGTCGACCGCTACAGCGGAGCGGCATGGCGTTATTTGCTGGCCGTCACTCGCGACGAACAAATCACCGAAGACCTGTTTCAAGAATTGGCACTGCGCGTTTTGCGTGGTGATTTGCGTCACGCCGAATCGAGCAAGGGCAGGTTCCGAGACTATCTCAAAACCGTCCTGGTCAACTTGGCCAGGGACTACTACCGGAATCGCCGCGATGCAGAACTGCCGCCGGCGTTGGCCGATTCGCTGGCCGACAACAACGTCTCTGCCGCGGTCGGCGACGAGCGTGAATTCATCGATTGCTGGCGTGATGAATTGTTGCAAAAGACCTGGACTGCACTCGATGACGTGAACGCAAGGCTCGCTGCGGTGTTGCGAATCCACGTCGAAAACGAAGACCTGTCGGCAGCCGAAAAAGGCAGGCTCGTCCAGGAGTTGCTGGACAGCCCGTTTTCGGCAAACCGCTACCGAGTGACGCTGCATCGGGCCCGCGACAAGTTTGCCAAGTTGCTGGCCGATGAGGTCGCTGCTACTCTTGATTCCCCGACCGAAGAAGCGCTTCGGCAGGAGTTGCGAACGTTGCGGTTGCTAAAATACTGCGAACCCAAGACATGAGCTTTCCCGTGCCGGCATCGGTTTTCGCAGGTGGTTTCACCGTCATCACCGCAACCACCTCGTTCAGAAACGCGGTGGCCGTCATGCTGAGCCAAAAGCCGGCCATCGCCAGGGCGATCAGGACCACCACGGTGTGACGAAATTGATGGTAGCTGTCGGCGGTGAAGTGTTCTGGCCCGACCAAGATCAACAGCGTTGCGGCGCCCAAGGGGGTCAAGCCGGCGATGATCTGGCAGATGCGATTTTTGCCCGGAACGTCGGCGATCTCGTTCGACGCCGTTTCTCGTAATCGATCAACGTCACGCCACAGCGACATGTAGACGGCTCGCAAGACGACAAATGCAACGACGTAATAGTTCGTCACGATGCCGACCAGCCCCGTCACCACAAACGCGACGCCGGTGTGGAGCATCACGCCACGGTCGACCGGTCCGGCCAGCAACTCCATGCCCAACGGAATCGTGATCGCGAACGGCAGCCACCCGACGCTGCCGAGGACAAAGGTCCAGAACGGTAGACGCAACGTTTGTCGCCTGGCTTCGCGGAGTTCTTCGGCACCGAGCAATCGATCGCCGCGCAATTTTTGCCAACTGTTTGCGGCCCGGAACAAGGTTCGATGCAGCATCACGCCCATCAGCGAGATCACGGCGACGTTGTACCCACCGACCATCTGAAAAAACGCCGTCTGCTGCGCCGACGTCAGGTCCTTGATCACCACCACACCGATGTACAGCAGGTTGATGGCACTGGCGGTCAGATTCGGAACACAGGTGCACAGCAAAATAAACCACAGCGGGTACTTTTGGGCGACGGCGGTGAGCGTTCCCTTGGCGGGCAAGGAGCGTTCGACGCGCAACAATTCGAAGCAGCCCGACAATGCGTCGGCAAGTTCTTTCGCCGAAGAATACCGATCCTGTTTGTTCGGTTCGAGGCAGCGACCGATGATGCGACGGAGAGCCGGTGCGACATTCGCGTTGCCTGGTTGGACCACTTCAGGGCGCGTGCGTTCATGGCCCGCCATCGCCAACTCCAGCAGCACCGCGCCGAGGGAATAGAGATCGCTTTGCTCGGTGACTTGATCGGGACCGCTGGGGTGATGGGGATTGAGGGCGTCAAAATGCTCGGGTGCCATGTAGCCGATCGTCCCACCAAAAATGGCGTCACGATCATTCGAAACGTCCGCCGCGGGCAATGACAAACTGAAATCCATCAACAACGGCTTTCCGTATTGATTGACCATGATATTGCCGGGCTTGATGTCCCGATGCAGCACGCCCCGCCCGTGCGCATACGACAGTGCTTCGGCCAGTTGTTGACCGATCCAGCAGGCGGCTTCGTCGCGGTTGCACTGAGCCAACTGCTCGCGGCTTCTTAGACTTGCCGGATCCATGACGGCCGGATGCGTGTTGAGATCGTCAACAATGTCCAGGATCGCGTTTCCGTCCCATTGCTTTCGGCCCGGAAAACTCAAACCCCGAATCACATCATGCAAGGTTCCCCCAGGCACATATTGCATGCACAGCAGCCGGATTCCGCGATCGGAAACCACCTCTTCGGAAAACACCTGCACGACATGCGAGTGTTCCAGACGGGCCATCGTCCGACCCTCGTGGCCCAAGTCCGCGGTGATCTTTAGCGCAACGTCGCGATCGAGCGAACGCTGTCGTGCCAAGAAAACTTTGCCGAACGATCCCTCACCGGCCAAGCTGACCAGTTGAAAGTCGCCGATGCAATGCCCCAGTTTTGAAAACGCCGAAGCGAGCCGCCGTGACTTTGAAATCATCTCGGGCAGGCTGGGCGCCATTCCGCTTCGCGTCTCCGATGGCACGCGTGACTGGGGCGTGGTGGATTTGATCTCGGAACGCAAAGGCCGAATCAGTTCAGTCGTCATCGAGCTCTCCAATCGGCGATGGGATCGCGACTTGCGGTCACGCCTCGCAAATGCCCGCTGCTCAGATGATCGTGGCGACCGAACGGATGTTGCGAGAAAAAATGAAAAAATCAGATGCGACGTATTTTCCCTCCGGCGTCCGTTTCCCGAGACAGCGCAGCACTCGAGTGCCGGACCGTTCGGCAATCTCCTGCGACGGCGCCGGATCGAGGGGCTATCATGGACGCGTCGCGCCGCAACGTTCCGGCGCCGTCTTCCCTTCCCGGTATCCCGCCTCGCCCCCGACATGTTCAGACTTTTTCTCCCATCCTGTTTTGTCGCTTGCTGTGTTTCCGTTTCACTCGCATCCGATTCGCGTCCCAACGTCCTGTGGCTCTCCTGTGAAGACATCAGTGCACACCTGGGATGCTACGGAGACCCGCACGCGATCACGCCCAACATCGATCAATTGGCCGGCGAGGGCGTTCGATACACCCACGCGTTCACGACCGCCGGGGTGTGCGCGCCCTGCCGCAGTGGGATCATCACAGGCATGTACCAAACGACGCTCGGGACGCATCACATGCGGTGCACGGCCACGCTGCCCGACTCGATCCGTCCCTTTCCCCGATACCTCCGCGACGCCGGCTACTTCTGCACCAACAACTCCAAACAGGACTACCAATTCAAGACGCCCCGCGACACCTGGGACGTTTCATCGGGCAAGGCACATTGGCGCGACCGCGGCGATGACGCGACGCCGTTCTTCTCCGTTTTTAATTTCACCGGTTGCCACGAATCCGGCATCGCATCCAAAAGCAAATACGAATCCGTCACGGAAGTTCTCACCGACGACCAGCGTCAAGACCCTGCCGCGTTGCAGTTGCCGCCGTACTACTGCGATACACCGGTCACGCGCGAAGACTGGAAACGCAATTACGAACTGATCACGGCCATGGACCACTGGGTCGGCAAACTGATCGGCCAATTGAAAGACGACGGTTTGTACGAGAACACGATCATCATGTTTTGGTCCGATCACGGCGTTGGGCTGCCGCGGGCGAAACGCTGGTTGTACGATTCGGGCACGCACATTCCACTGGTCGTTCGCATTCCCAAGGCGTATCGCGTTGACGGACAGGGCACCCCCGGTCAGGTCTCCGATCGACTGGTCAGCTCGATCGACTTCGGCCCCACCGTCTTGAACCTCGCCGGACTGGATGTCCCGCCCCACGTCCAGGGACAACCATTTTTGGGCAAAGACCTGCCGGCGGCGCGGCAATACGTTTACGGGGCCCGCGACCGGATGGACGAACGCTACGACATCATCCGCATGGTGCGCGACAAACGCTTCCGCTATCTCCGCAATTTTGAACCACTGAAAAGCTATTACCAGTACATCAACACCTGCGAGAAAGGTGCCACGATGCGTGAGTTGCGTCGCTTGCATGACGCCGGCGAGTTGACGGCCGAAGCGGAATACTATTTCTCGCCGACCAAGCCGGTCGAGGAACTCTACGATTGCGTGGCCGATCCGCACGAGGTCAACAATTTGGCGGGCGACAGTGATTATGCCGATGTGTTGAAACGAATGCGTGCAGCACAAACCGAGTGGATCGGCGAAACGGGAGACTTGGGGTTGATCCCCGAAGCGATCATTGCCGAACGAGCAAAAGAATTGGGCAGTGAATTTGCGATCCTCCGGCAGGCCGACGCGGAACGCTACAACGCGCAACTCGGTGACATCGCCGTCGCCGCTTCCAGCGGACCGTCGGCGCTCCAAAAGCTGGTCGATTCTGCCGACGACGGCGATAGCGTGATTCGCTATTGGGCGGCCACCGGCATCGGCAATCTGGGCGTGGCGGCAAAGGGAGCGGCGGTGGAACCGATGAAAAAGTTGTTGACCGATCGCTCCTCGGCGGTCCGGACCGCAGCCGCACGAGCGCTGTGCCGGATGGAGTTGCCCGATCAGGCGTTACCGGTTTTGATCCATGAAATGACCACCGGCGCCCAGTGGGAGCGGTTGCAGGCGGCCATCGTGCTGGACGAAATCGACGACCAGGCGCGGCCGGTGATCGATCCGATGCGGCAAGGATTGGAGTATCAAAAAGGCTTCAACTCCGACGGCAAGTACCGTGTTCGCGTGATGAATCGAGCCTTGAACGAACTCAACGGGACGGCGAATGTGGTGGATTGACGTTGCCAGGGGACGCACAACGCTCAGGCTCTCTCTTTGTCTTCGTATCCCGAAAGGGATAGCCAGCAAGTAGCCGGCGGTCGAGCGCAGCGACCACCGCCGGGGTCGAAACGAAGCGACAGCATGACCCCGACGCGCATCGCAGAAATCGCTGTGACCCCGTCGGGGTCAAACCGTCATTTGGTCGAGGTTTCCGGTGGTGCGCGATCGCGACCACCGGCTACTGGCTTTCACCCCTTTCGGGGTGACGCATGGCCTGCACAGCATGCCCTACCGACGGTCCAATTCGCTCAGCTTCAGCCGGACGCTCAGGATGTACGGCTGCTCGCCCTTGGTCCAATGGCCATAGGTGGTGGTGACGATGGTGTCGTCCGGCAACACTTCGACGCCGGGATAGGCGGTGTCGGCGCCTTTGGTGTTGTCGCCCAGGCGCACAAAGTATTGGCCGTCGCGGCCTTCGACAAGATCGTCCCAGGTTCCGACCCAGCCCACCCAATCGCCTTCGAAAACGCGATCTTTGCGGGATTGAACGGGCGACTGGCAACGATAGCTGATGAACAGTCTTCCGTCGGCAGTGTACTTTCCGGTGTGGCGGTCTCCGGTCAGGGCAAGCGGTACTTCCCGAGGCGACGACCACGTTTTGCCTTCGTCATCGGAGAAGATGATGTGTGAAGTCTTTCGCCGGGCGTTTTCGCGCAGCAGCACCGCCAGCCGTTTTCCGTCGGGAGAGCGGATGCAACCGGGTTCGCAAAGATGAACGTCGGAGGATTGATAAACGGACTGGGGGGCTGACCAAGTCAGGCCGCCGTCGGTGGAGAAGGTTTTGTAGAGCGTGAAGGTATCGGAGCGTTTTCCATCGGCGGCGAAGAACCGCCCGTCGTCATGGAACATCGCCAGGTAGTGGCCGGGTCCGGTCTGGAGCGCTTCGACAAATCCCATCACGACGATCCCGCCCCAATTGCCGACGGGTTTCAGCGGACTCCAATCCAGTCCATCGTTTTCCGAGACCGCCAGTCGAGCCGGATACAGCCCGGACCACATGATGATGCGTTTGGTGCCGTCGGGGCCGATCACGCGGTGAAGTGTCGGGACTTCCTTGGACGTCGACCAGTTCTCTGGGGTCGGCAATCGGTCGCTCCACGTCAGTCCGCCATCGTCACTGCGTTTGTAAACGATGCCGCCGCGGCCATGCCCTTTCGGATACACGCACAGCATCGTCTTGCCGTCTTCCAACAAACACGTGGTCGGGTGTCCGAGGTATTGCCCCGGCTCGCGATCGACGATCACCTGACGGTCGACGTCGTTGCTAAGATCAATGGTGGTCAATCGTGGTGAATCTTGGGAACGGGGTGGTTCCAAAAAACCATGTTTGACGAGGAATCGGTCCAACTGCCGGATCGAGGTTTCGTAGCTGGAATTGTCGCCGCGACCGTGGTTAAAGAATCCGTGTCCCTGGCCTTCGAATCCGACCAGTTCGCAGTCACCGCCGGCCTTTTCCATCGCCCCGCAGTACTCCTGGACCGTCCAATACGGGACCGTCGCGTCGGCTTTCCCATGGAAGATGATCGTTGGCGGAGCCTCCGCACCGATGTGGTGGATGGGCGAGAGTGCTTTGGGATCGGTGCCCATTCGTTCGGGAAGGCCGGCGACCTTTTCCGGGTCTAGCGGCGGCCGATCATCGATCCCGGCCAAGACGACGGCCGGATTGAACAGTGCCAGCGCGTCGGGGCGACTGCTGACCGACGTGTTTTCGCCGGATTCGTCCAACCCTTTGATCACGCCGGTGCACGCGGCGACGTGTCCTCCGGCTGAGCCTCCGCCGGCGACGATTCGTTCGGGATCAACACCCAGACGATCGGCCTGCTGGCGGATCCAGCGGACGGCCGATTTGCCGTCGGCGACACATTTCAGTGCCTTCGTCCCTTGGCGATTGAGAACACGATAGTCGGCCGTCATCGCGACCATACCGCGTGAAGCAAGGTACTTGCAATGCTCGACGAACTGGTTCGGCGTGCCATTTTTCCATCCGCCGCCGAAGAAGAAAACGATGGCCGAACGCCGGTCGGTCGGTTTGTGATCGGCGGGATAAAAAACGTACGCGTTCAACGACACCGGAGCCCCCTCGGCGTCCTCGGTGGTCTTGTACACCTCGACCGCCGCTCCGGCGTCGCGCATCTTTGTTTCGGTTTCTTGGTCCTGGGCCTGGAGGCCGGAATCGGGGATCGCGATGAGTGCGATCAGCACCAGAAGAACGGGAATTCTGTGGGACATGTGGGCCACCAAAGCGGGAAAGAAAACGGAAGGAGCGTGGAACACGCTGGAGGCGGGAATGGATTAGAGTATAGCCCCACCGCAGCCTCGTGTCTTCGAGCGACGCCGAGTGATCGTGCGCCTTGCTGTCGACACCAGCCTCCAACCAAAACGCCCTTCCATTCCCCTGCCCCACCGAACGCATCCGCTCATGATCCGATTCAAGAGTTTTCCGCTATTGGTTTTTCTTTTGGCGTCGTCAATTGGCTCCAATGCATCCATCGCCGAAGACCCCAGAACTGCTGCCCCGCCATCCGCCGACAAGCTCGACTTTGCCACGCCAGAGTTTTGGGAAACGCTCGACAAAAAGCCGGTGACCGACAGTTGGGAGTTTGCCGACGGGGAGGTCCGGTTGGTCCATCCGCGTGGCGGCAACGGCAGTCTTGTCAGCGGCCCGCTGCCGCCGAATTTTGAATTGTCGTGGGAATGGAAGATCGAAGAAAAAACGAACACGGGATTGAAGTACCGCGTCCGCCGGTTCGGCAGGCACCTGTTCAGCAACAACTATCTGGGGATCGAGTATCAGATCATCGACGACAAACCGACCAGTCTGGCCAAGGGCAGCACGGCGTCGATCTACGATCTGGTCGCGCCGGGGGCCGAAAAGGTGCTGCATCCGGTCGGCCAGTGGAACCAGTCCCGTGTCGTCGCCAGCGGCCATCGACTGGAACATTACTTGAACGGTCAGCTGGTTGCCGCTGCCAAGACGACCGGACCGAGTTGGGACAAGACGATCGCGCTGAGCAAGTTCTATGGTTCAGAGGATTTTGGCAGCCCCAAGCCCGGTGACCGCATCATGCTGACCGACCACGGCGGGAAAGCGGCCTATCGAAAGTTTCAGTTCACCGCCAAAGACGTCGACCCCACCGATCTCGAAACTCCGACCGCGACAGGGCCGTTTCTCGGCAATGCGATGCGCAACAGTTGGGCGGATCAAGATTCGATTGTGATCTGGACACGCACGACCGCCCGACCCGATTTCGTCGCCGATGGCAAGGAATTTGTTTCGATCTCCAGGAGCGACGCGTCAAAGCTGTCTAAAAAGACCGATCCCGAAAAACTGCTCGGCGAACAACTTCCCCAGGGCGCAACGCTTTCGCAAATGCTGGGGGCATGCCCGGGGGCGGCCGGACGCGTTCGGCTGATGTACTTTCCCGGCAAACAACGGTACGCAACCAAGACCACCGATTGGATCACGACAGGCCCCGAGAGTGACTTCACGGCCCAGTGGAAGATCGAGGGCTTGAAACCGGACACACAGTACGCCGCCATTATCGAAGCCCAGTCACTCGACGGCGACGAAACCACGGCGGTCCTCCGCGGGGCCTTTCGAACCGCACCGAAGGTCAACGCAGCAAAGGACGTCAAGTTTTGCATCACGACCTGTCATGATTTCATCCGCCGCGACGATGGGATGAAAGGCCACAAGATCTATCCGACGATGACCAAAATGCAACCGGATTTCATTGTCCACGCCGGTGACATCGAATACTACGACCAACCCGATCCCTGGGCGATGACGCTGGAATTGATGCGTTTCAAATGGGGTCGAATCTTTGCCCTGCCTAGAAACCGAGACTTCTACAGCCGAACGACCAGCTACTTTTTGAAAGACGACCACGACACGTTGAAGAATGATTGCTGGGCCGGACAAACGTATGGGTCGGTCAGTTTCGAGCAGGGGGTCAAACTGTTCAACGAAGAACAATTTCCGTCGTTAACCCCACGCTACACCAGCGTCCGGTGGGGGCGTGATCTGGAAGTCTGGTTCTTGGAAGGACGCGACTACCGCAGTCCCAATTCCATGCCGGACGGACCGGAGAAGACGATTCTGGGTGACGAGCAAAAAGAATGGCTGTTCAAAACGCTCGATGAATCGACCGCGAAATTCAAAGTGATCTGCAGCCCGACGCCTGTCGTCGGCCCCGACCGGGCGAACAAGAAGGACAATCACGCCAACGAGATCTTTGCCTACGAAGGCGATGAGATTCGCGCCAAGCTGGCGACGCTCGAGAATGTGATCGTGCTCTGTGGCGACCGCCATTGGCAATACGCGTCGTTTGACCCGGAGTCCAAGCTTTGGGAATTCGGCTGCGGCCCGGGAAGCGAGAAACATCAACTGGGCTGGAAACCCGGCGACCAGCGGCCGCAACACCGATTCCTACGCGTCGCCGGCGGATTCCTGTCCGGTGAATTGCAATACACCGGCGACGAGAAAGAGCCGCATTTGACGCTGCGGCATCACAAGGTCGACGGAGAAACCGTCAGCGAGTTTGTGTTTCCGGTCGAGGACGAGTGAAGTAGGGCACGCTGTGCGTGCCGATCCGTGGGTGTTTCGCTTTGAGCCGCTTGAGTGTGATGTGGTCAGCGGAGCGTTGTACGACGTCCTTTCGAGGTCGTCGTCGCGAGTCCAACGGACGACGGCCCGGAAGGGCCATCGTACTCGCAAAACCGGTCGCTGCGAAGCAGCGACGGTGGGCGGCTGAAGAGACCGTCCAGCTTAGGGCTAGCGCGAAACGCGACAAATCTGAATGATCTGACCGATTGGGTGAGAGGTGGTCGGCGGAGGGGTGTACGACGTCCTTTCTAGGTCGTCGCGCAGAGCCCCACGGGCGACGGCCCGGAAGGGCCATCGTACATCAGAAAAGCGATCGTCTTAAGCTGGACGGTCTCTGAAGCCTGCACACCAACACTCCCCCCCGTGCCATGCTCAGGTCTTAGCCGTCCAACCGTTCGCGGATGAAGGTCGGTTTGGGGGTTCCGCGTCCTTTGCGGTCACAGCGAAAGAATTCGGAAACGTATCGCACCGGCGTTTTCTTTTCGGGGACTTTGAAACGGTCACCTTTTTGCAGCACGGGGCGTGTCTCGTCCATGCGTCCGAATTGTCGGGTCCCGGCAGCTTGACAGGGATACCAGTGCCCGTTTCCATCGGCGTCTTCGAGATAGAACTCGGGATAGCAGTGATCGGGAATCCAGACGACACGTGCGGGAATTTTCAAGTTGCGACAAATCGCGACGAACAAACTGGTCATTTCTTCGCAGTCGCCTTTGCCCTCTTTCAGCGCCAACGAGGCGTTTTTCAGATCGCCTTCGACGTACTGCACTTTGTCGCGGACGTAGTCATAGGCTAGTTCCACGCGCCGCCAATCGTTGTCCGCTTCCATCTGTGCAACTTCATTCGCTGCCTCGCGAATCGAGCGGTGCGAGGCATCGATGAAGGGACTGTTGCCGGTGTAAAGTTTCAGATCGCGTGAAAGTCGTTTGGGAATCACCAGCGTCGACGTGTCATCCGGGGGCAGGATGCGCGAACGCTGAATATCGACGTCGATGGTGAATTCGACCGTCGATCCGGCAGCGACGCGCGGCATTTGCAAGACGACCTGTTTCGTGCCTCCGCCCAACTCGCGCACCTCCCAACGTGTGACTTGGGGGGCGATGTTCTGATTCCGCACCGTGACCGTTTGTTCGGGCCAGTCGGTGGGCACGGGAAAGGTCGCCAGGACGTTGGTGCAGGTCACCGGTGTGGTCAAGACCAGACCGATCCGCCAATGGGTCATCGGCTGTTCTTCGTACACCAGTGCCTGGGCGTTGGCCGACGAGCCAACAAGGGAATCGATCGAGCCGACGGCTGCGGCGCCCCACAGCGCCGAGCGTTTCATCCAAGCTCGCCGAAGGATCGAATCGTTAAATCGCATGGAATTGCCTAGGGATGTGCCGGTCGGGAATGGGTATCTGCCTACGAAGGATCGATCGGAACAATCAGTGGGATAGGCTTCCAGCCTGTCATGGCGAAAACGACAGGCTGGAAGCCGATCCCACAATCTATTCCCGTCACTTGTTGTTCCGAAGTTCCTAAGAGTAGTCTGAACGATAAAATGCACGAAACGCAAACGTGTGGGGATCCCCGTGCCTGTCCCACCCGCTTGCGTCTCGTGCGTTGGTCGTTGGTCGATTTGATGGCTGGATCAGTTGAATACCGGTTCAGTTGACCGCTCGGGCTCCGTCCGGTAGCGGTTCCTCATAGATGATTCGATCGCCATCGGCGTCGACTCGGTAGCCGACATCGGGATATCCCCAGTAGTTTGCCCGGTAGCCTTGGCTGTCGGTCGGGCGGGGTTGCCAAGCGCCGCTGTACGGTTGAATGTAGCCCTGGCCGTTGACGATTCCACCCTGGGCCGCACCGTAGCCGGGGGGGCAGCAATAGGGATCCGCCGGGTAGGCGCTCATCGTTCGGGCCGCCGGGGCATAGCCGGTCGCGCAGGGATCCGGATTGCATCCGTAACCGGCCGCCGGCGGGGTGTAACGGGGTTGAGCCGCCAGGGGTTGGTTGCAGGTCGGTTGGGCCGCTGCCAGCGGAGCTTGCCTGCGGAGCGGAGTGGACAATCGCGTGCACAAGCCGCAGTTTGCCCCGCGACCGAAAAAGAAGTTTCGGAACGGCGTGCAGCCCGAAGTCGTCGTTACGACGGCGACAGTCATTGCGACTAGAATAATACGATTGTTCATTGGAGATTCCGCGATTTGCACAGGGAGCGTATTCGTTGGTCTCGGATCGAGAACCACACAAAACTAGGACGCTCTGAATGATGTGCAAACGCAACATCGTTTTTTTTCAGCAACAATTTGTTGCGTCCGGTAAGACGCTAGTTCTCACCCACCCGCCTTTGATCCCACCTCAAGCCATATGATGCGGATGTTCCCGTCAATCCGAATCTTCGTGTTGCTCGTCTGCGTCGCGATGCCCGTTGTGTGCATGGATGATCATGTCGCGGCAACCGACCACGAAGCGATCGCCGATGTCGTCGAACACACGATCGACTCGCCCGAGCCGAATGAATCGGATCCCTTGCCCCTGATCGCGGCGCACGGTGATCACGAGGAAGCGGCGGTGGCCGACTTTTTGGCCTCAAGCGAATGTTGCGTTTGTGATTCCGATCGAGTCTTCCTGATTTCGACCCGTCACCTCACCGCGGATGCCTGTCGCGCCCCGTTGGTCGAAATTCCCTTTCGGATGTGGCGAATCGATTGTGGATCGACCTGCGAGATCAACCAGAACGACTACCTGGCCTCGCTCTCCCCCGATCGTCCCGTCGTTTTCTATGTCCACGGCAACCGAATGCCGGTGCGCGAAGTCGTCAGCCGATCGGCCATGATTCGAAACCGGATCCGAATGCGTGGCGCACGCGGTCCGATTGATTGGATGATCTACAGTTGGCCGAGTGAAAAGGAATTGATCGGCGTCCAAGATTTTCGACTCAAGGCAGACCGCTGTGATGCACAAGGGCTCTACTTGGCTTCGTTTTTGCGCCAGCACGTCCAGGCCTGTGTTCCAATGGCAATGATCGGATACAGCTTCGGGGCGCGGGTGACCACCGGGGCACTTCACGCCCTGGCCGGGGGAACACTTTCGGGGCGACAATTGCCCGAGCCTGCGTTGACGGGTGCAAACGTTCGCGTCGGTTTGGTGGCGCCCGCGATCGAGTCGAAATGGCTTGGCGGCAATGGTTACCATCGCTGTGCGACCAAAAACATGGACGAACTGGTGTTGCTCTACAACCGACGTGACGTGGTGCTGAAACGCTATTGGTTGTTGGAAAAGATTCGCCGCGACACGGCGCTGGGGTACAGCGGGCCGACCGTTTTTGCCTCACGCGTCGACGGCACGCGACTGCCCGTTCGCTCGCGCGATTGCGCCTCGATCGTCAAACTCCGCCACTCGGAACTGGACTACTATCAAGGCGGTTGCAACGCCGGAGTCGATATGGCGAGGCTGATCAATGGCATCCGACAAATCAGTTTCTGATTCCCCACGTCCGATCGAGCCAGACCCTGCACGTCTGGCGTACCACAACGGATCGTGGATCAATGGTGATGACCTCTGTTTGTCCTCACGAGACCCCGCGGTCACTCAAGCGGTGACGGCCGTCGAACGCATCCGATGCTACAACGGGCGTTTATTTGAACTCGACCGGCACTTGGATCGTTGGCAACGGACCACCGAGGCCTTGGCAATCTCCGGTCTCCCTTCCCGCCAATCGCTGTCGCAATTGATTGACGAAGTCATTCAGCGGAACGGGTCATGGTTCAAGACGCAAAAAGAATTCGGCGTCTTGTGGTTCGCGTCACCCGGAACGACCGATGCACCGACCCTGGTGATCGATCTGTACCCGATCGACTCGGCATTGGTGCAGCGGCGAACACGATCGGGCAGCCCCCTGGTCGTCACGTCGGTCCAGCAGCCGCCGAGTGCCTGTTGGTCACGCAACATCAAGGTGCGCTGTCGATTGCACTACTACCTGGCCGATCGGCAGGCACGTCGATTGGATCCCCAAGCACTCGGCGTCTTACTGGATTCTGATGGCACGGTCACCGAAACCAGCCTCGCCAACTTGTTGATCGTCCAAGGTGGCGGGCTGATTTCGCCAGCGCGCGATCAAGTCTTGCAGGGCGTTTCGCTGCAAGTCGTGCGTCATCTGGCCGACACGTTGGGGGTGTCCTGGCTGGAGCGACGCATCGATCCCGATGAATTGCGGGCCGCTGACGAAGTCCTGTTGACCGGCACCAGTTGTGGCATCTGGTTTGCCAACTCGATCGACGGATCCCCCCAGCGGCCGCCCGGACCTGTCTATCAAGCATTGCGGTCTGGTTTCGACGCCTACGTGGCGAACCGCTGAGCTGGATTCAGCGGTCTCGATCTGGCAACGCCGAATTTTTCTGAAATCGTGCGCAGGAAATCTGCTCCCGCCGGTTAGTCATTCCCGAACGCGTCAAACATCGTGTCGGACGCCACTTGTTTTCGCCAGACCGCTGGCAAGCCATTCGGAGCAAAACACCATGCACAGCAAGCGAAATCGATTGACAAACGGAATTTTGGGCCTGATCATTGCCGTCGGACTCATCGTCGGCTCGGCATCCAACGCATCCGCTGCCGTGTTTAGCGGGGAGCAGCAACTGACGGTGAAGAACGACGGAATTGCGTCGCTCGACTATTGGCTGTACGACGATCGTTACAACGTCTCGGTCTTTCAATCGCTCGAAACCCCGTTGAACGCCATCGGCACACCGATCGGTCCCGGGATGGGCACCCTGCTGCGGATGGCCGACGAGACCGATTTCCAGTCCCTTCTTTATATCTTGGATCAGGGACCAAGTTGAAGGCATTCGGGCGAAATCATTCTGGCGAAATGAATGCGTGAGAACTGCTGGTGGGGCCAACATGGTTACAATGGCCACTTGGTTTCCGTGACACCTCAAACTAGCCAGAAGATCAAATGGTTTTGCGTCTGTTGTTCGTCGGGTTCGTCGCCTGGATCGTCTCATTTCCGGCCCGCGGGACCGCAGCCGATCGCGTTGAGTTCGTCCGTGACGTCTATCCCATCTTGGAAACCTACTGCGTCGGCTGTCACACCGCCGATGATCCGCAGGGTGGACTCGTGCTGGAGCACTATGCCGGGTTGGCCAAGGGGGGCGAAACCGGAGTCGCCGTCACGCCGGGCGTGCCGGCCAGCAGCCGATTGCTGATGATGGTCCGTGGCGAAGTCGAACCGGTGATGCCGCCCGACGATGCCGCCGGCCCCGACGAACGTGAACTGGAAATCCTCGCGCGATGGATCGAACAGGGCGCCGCCGGACCACAAGGCGAGATGCCGGTCAAACGCGAACTGCGGACGCCCTCGATCAAGCCGTCTCCCGGCGTCGTCGCTCCGATCACCGCGATCGCCCGTTCAGCTGACGGACGGGTTACCGCGCGCGCTTCCTATGGACGAATCGAAATCGAGCATGCCTCGCGGGATTCGGAGACGAATGAGAAAACGGAAATCTCGGATGAGGACCTTGGAAAGATCAACTCGTTAACGTTTTCTTCGGATGCGACGCATGTGTTGGCCGCTTCGGGTCTGACCGGGGCGTACGGTCGTGCGGCGATCTACGACACCGAATCGGGAGCCTTGATTCGAGAATTCGTCGGGCACCAAGACACGTTGTACGCCGCCGTGTTTTCGCCCGATGGTGCGCTGGTGGCGACCGCGGGCTATGACCGAACGATCGTGTTGTGGGATGCCGAATCGGGCGACGTGGTTCGTCGCTTGACCGGACACAACGGCGCGATCTTTGACTTGGCGTTCTCGCCCGATGGAACGGTGCTGGTCAGCGCGTGTGCCGACGAGACGGTCAAGGTCTGGAACGTCGAGCAAGGTATCCGGCTGGACACGCTCAGCCAACCCGAAGGCGAGGTGTTTGCCGTCGCGATCACGCATGATGGAAGACACATTGTGGCGGTCAGTGCCGACAACCGACTTCGCGCCTGGCGATTGCGATCAATCCGCACGCCGCGAATCAACCCGTTGGTGGCCACGCGGTTCATGGACGAGACGCCGATCGTCAATTTCGCCATCGCCCCAGACGACCAATCGCTCGTCGCGATCTCGGAATCCGGCAGCGTCAAACGGGTCCGCCGGGTCGATTGGCAACCGCTGGCGTCGCTGGAGTCTCTGCCGGAATCGGGCACGGATCTGTTCATCACGCCGGACAGTCGACACGTGATGATTTCGATGATGAACGGACAAGTCGTCTCCCGCCCCTTGCCGCCGATCGAATCGTCGAGCACGAGTCGCCCCGAAAACGAACTGCGGCCGGTCTGGATGGATTTGGGGGAACCGATTTCGCTGGACGAATCAACCTTGCGTCAAGCGATGACGCAACCCGGCGGCTCACCGGATTCCGCCGCCGCCATCCTGGACGTCGATCGTCACGTGTCGATCAAGGGGCAGATCGGCCGGGCCGGTGAAGTGGACCTGTTTCGTTGGCAGGCACGCAAGGGTGAAGTCTGGGCGATCGATGCCGACGCTGCAACGGACAGCCGACTCGACCCGATCGTGACGGTGCTCAGCGCCGCTGGCGAGCCCGTTCTGAGAGTCCGTCTGCAAGCCGTTCGTGATTCGTACTTCACCTTTCGCGGGAAAGACAGCAATCAGATCGGCGACTTTCGCGTGTTCAACTGGGAAGAAATGCAGCTGAACGACTACCTGTACGCGGCCGGCGAAGTGACGCGTTTGCAGATGCATCCGCGCGGTCCCGATTCGGGATTCAATGTGTATCCCGGTCAAGGGAATCGTTGGACGTATTTCGGTACCAGCGGGACGACCCATGCGCTCGGCGAACCGGCCTACATCGTTCGACCATTGCCGCCCGGCGGCGAACCGTTGGCCAACGGATTGCCCGTGTTTGATGTGTTCTATGAAAACGACGACGATCCGCGGCGGCTGGCGGGCAAGAACAGTCGGTTGTTGTTCACCGCACCGGCCGATGGACTGTACACCGTTCGCATCGGTGACACACGCGGCGAAGGCGGTCCGGCGTACGGGTATCGGTTGGCCATCCGCCCGGCACGACCGGGGTTCCGGCCGACGACCAAACCGATCAGCAAACCGCTGCATCCGGCCACCGGACGCGAATTTCAAGTCCAGATCGATCGGCTGGACGGATTCGACGGCGCCGTGACACTCGAGATCAACGGGCTGCCGGATCGGTTGGTCAGCAATTTCCCCCTCACGATCGAAGCCGGTCAACGATCCGCAACCGCTGTGATTTGGGCGGATCCCAACGAGAAGGGCTGGGAGGGCGAGATCGAACCGACGCTGACCGCATCGGCGCTGATCAACGGGACGCGCGTCGAGCGGCGGGCGGGATCGCCGGGGAAATTAAAATTCGATCCCAGTCCGGCACAGGTCATCCCGATCCTGAAACCGGTCGATGCCGAGATCGCCGCCCACGAAAACTGGACGCTGCGAGTGCGGCGGGGCGAAACGGTTTCGGCACGCGTGTCGGTTCAGCGTCGCGAAGGGTTTCAGAACGAAGTTTCGTTCGGCAAAGAGCAATCCGGTCGCAACGCCAGCCAAGGCGTCTACGTCGACAACATCGGACTGAACGGATTGTTGATCCTTGCCGGCGCGTCGCAGCGAGAGTTTTTCGTGACCGCCGATCCGACCGCCGTCCCCGGCAAGCGGTCGTTCTTTCTGACCGCCGGCGTCGACGGCGGCCTGGCCTCGCACCCGATCACCGTGGAAGTGCTGCCGTAGTGGACGCCGTAGTTCGGTAGGGCATGCTGAGCATGCCAACGTCACGACCGTCCGCCGTCACGCACAGCGTGACCTACGTGCGTCCGCTGTCACGCACAGCGTGACCTACGACCTATCCCACGACCGTCCTACGCCAGCACCTCGTCCACGACGCGTCCGTGGACATCGGTCAGACGGAAATCGCGTCCGGCATAGCGGTAGGTCAATCGTTTGTGGTCCAGCCCCATCAATCGCAACAGAGTCGCGTGGAGGTCGTGGACATGGACGCGATTTTCGACCGCCTGGAATCCGATCTCGTCGGTCGCGCCGACGGTTTGGCCGCCTTTGACGCCGCCACCGGCCATCCACACGGTAAAGCCGTAGTGGTTGTGATCGCGGCCGTTCATTTTGCCTTGGTTGGTGCCCTTGCGAGGCATCTCGACGACGGGGGTGCGGCCGAATTCACCTCCCCAGATCACGATCGTTTCGTCGAGCAGCCCGGTGCGTTTGAGGTCCGCCAACAGGGCGGCGATCGGCTGGTCGACCTGCTGGGCCAGTTTGCGGTGCTGCTTTTCCAAGTCGTCGTGATTGTCCCAGGGTTGTCCCGCGCCGGTGTAGAGCTGCACGTAGCGAACGCCGCGTTCGACCAACCGTCGCGCGATCAGGGTCTGGCGGGCAAAGTCGCCGTCGCCGTATTCGTCCCGGACCGATTGTGGTTCGCGCGTGATGTCGAACGCGTCGGCCGCTTCGCTTTGCATCCGATAGGCCAATTCGAACGACTCGATCCGCGACTGCAAGCGTTCGTCATGGCGTCGGGCCGCGGCATGTTGCCGGTTCAGGTTGGCCAACAGATCCAATTGTTGACGTTGATCCGTCGACGCCACCAATTCGCTGCGAATGTTCTCCAGCAACCGATCGACTTGACGGTGGCTGGTGTCGACATAGGTCGCCTGGTACTTGCCTGGCAGAAACGCGTTTTGCCAGTTCTGTGATTCCTTGATCGGATAGCCGCCCGGGCACATGGTCACAAACGACGGCAGGTTGCTGTTTTCGCTGCCCAGCCCATAGGTCAGCCAAGATCCGACGCTGGGGCGAACCAAACGCGATTCACCCGTGTTCATCAGCATCAGTGACGGTTCGTGATTGGGGACATCGGCGTGCATCGAATGGATCAAGCAGATGTCGTCGATGTGCTCGGCCGTCTTGGCGAACAACTCGCTGACGTGGATTCCCGACTGTCCATACGGTTTGAACTGGAACGGTGTGCCCAGAACATTGCCGGTGGGGCGTTCCGTTTTCAGTGTCCCGGTCGGCGCGGTCTTGCCGGCGAACTGGTTCAGTTGGGGTTTGTAGTCGAACGTATCGACTTGGCTGGGGCCACCATTCATGAACAAATGAATGACGTGTTTGGCTTTGGCCGGAAAATGCAATCCGCTCGCCGAAGCATCTCGGGCGAGCAGATCCGAGAGCGCCAAAGATCCCAGGCCGGTGCCGCAGCTTGCCAGCAGTTGTCGTCGTGTCAGCATCGTGTCGGTGTCGCGGGGCGGGGCGGGTTGGGGTGGGGCGAGGCAGGGCGGGGTCAAAACAACCAAAAGCGTTTCTTCGAGACGTCTTTGCGATTCACGTTCAAGACTTCGTTGTAACCAGCCTTGTCAAAACGTTCCAGCAAGCGTTCGGTACCGTATTTTAGTTTGAAATCCATTTCGTTCTGCAGCAACGGGATCGCGGCGAGAAAGTAGATGGATTTTTCGTCCGAGATCTTCAGCCGAATGAACTCTTCGCCGGTCGTCGATGGGAACGTCAGCAACCAACCGATAAAATCGGTGCTGGGGTCAAGCGAATCGGCGGGGTCACCGTTGGGGATCGTGTGACCATCAAACAGCCAGGTTTCATATTCGTGCGGAAATCGGGCCAAGAACTTCAGCCACTGGATCGGCCAATAGTTGGCCGTGTCCTGCAACGATTGTTCGTCCAGTTTCCATTCCGGCGGCAAGCAGAGCATCAACTCGGCGTACGCCAATTCTTCGGCACCCTCCGGTGGCGACATCGGTCGATCGCTCATTCCGGTGGTGATCAGGGTGTGGAAGGGACGCTCCGCGGAGGGTTTGACCCAGTGCACGTCGATGTGCACCAGATCCGAAACAAGCTCATGCCAGACGCTGTCGACCTCGCCGAGGTGTTTGGCGATATGGGCTTCGACACGTTCGATGTTCTCGCTGTCGCCGATCGCCAATTCAAACTCGCGCGATCTGGCTTCATGGCGATAAACCGTGCTGCCGCCGTCGGTCACCTCGTCGGGGATTTCCAGCGGGGGAAAAGGGACCTCGATCGTTTCGCCACAACCGCTGCATCGGGTTTTCTTGCCCGAATGGGTTTCATCGGTTTTATAGCGTTTGGCGCATTTCGGGCACCGGAATTCTACGTCCACCTGGGTTCACCGTTCAGGGTTGCGTCGCACAGATTCAATCAACGCAACAGTCTAACAGTTGTTCCGTGGCGACATTCCCGATGCATCTTTGCGGCGCCTATTTTTCTGCCAATTCCTTTGCCGTTTTGCCTCGTCCCGCCGCGGCGATGACTTCGGGGTGATCCAGAACCAGATAGTGACCGTGGTCGGCGGTGACGATGACCGCGGTGTGGTCCCAGGCGTTGTTCTCGTCGACCCAGTCCATCACTTTGACAAACGCCGCTTCGCCGCTGAATACCGCGCCGATGCTGTTGTCCAGGTTATTGGCATGATTGGCCCAATCCACATCGCCGACTTCGATCATCAACCAAAACCCGTCGATCGACTGTTCCAAAACCAGCAGCGCCGCTTCGGTCATCTCGGCGAGCGTCGGGTTCTCGTCGATGTCGGCGGCGGAATAGATCTCCGCGTCCCAGACGTCCGCCGCCGGGTTGTAGCCGCCGTCGGCGGTCGCGTATGGCAGGTGACCGCCTTTGGTCCCAAACAATCCGAGCAGTCGCTCTTGGTTGTCGGCGGCGGCTTGCGCGGCACGACGCAGCGATTGGCGGCCCGATTTGCCCGCCGCGCGTTGGACGACTCGGTACCGGCCACCGTTTCGCAGATCGACAGCGCGCAAGTCGTCTTCATGCAAGTACCGGTTGCCCGTGGCAAAGTTGCTGCCTTGCAGCTCGTCTTCGTCTTTGTGCTCGCCCCAGCCCGCGCCCAACAGCACATCGATGCCGGGTAGCGGATCGTTGCGATGGGCGGCCGATGGCAAACCGATCAGGTCGCGGGCAAGGTCTTGGTAGTCTTTGCGTGAAACGTTGTTCGCGTAGGCCGCTGCCGGCGTCGCGTGGCTGACGGGAACATTGGTCACCACGCCGACCATGAAGTCCTGGTCGCGTTGCAATTCACGCGCCAGGGGGACGGCTTGCGTCCCATCGAGCGCGACGTTGATCGAACCGTTGTACGTCTTGATGCCGCTGCACAGGCCGGTCCCCGATGCGGCGGAGTCGGTCACGGTATGCGGACGCGACAGATCTGCGCCGATCAAGTATCCGCTACCGTTCCGCTCATTCCATGGCGTTCGGCCGCCTAATCGAACGTCGTACCCGAACGACGACTGCTCGCTGACGCTGAGCACCCGTTGCGCGTCGACGTCGGTCTTCGCGCTTCCGGCGGCCGCGCTGGTCGATAGCAATCCGAAGTCCGTTTGCGTGCGTCGGTCGTCTTGAAATGCCAGTCCGGTGCCGCGACCGGATTCAAAAGCGATGCGTCCGGTTTTGTAGATGGCCGCGGCCCGCGCGGTTTGCCAGTCCATCCCGTCCAACACCAACAAGATGATATTGCTGTAACCGGCGTCGACGGCCGCTCGCTGCAATTGACACACGTCGGTCTGGTCAAAGTACATCGCGGTGGGATTGATCGAACTGGTCTCCGAAGACCGCTCCAGCGTTTTCAACCGCTCGGCGTCGGCGTACAAACTGCCCCGATCACGCCAGTCCGAAAGCGTCAGACCGAAGGTGTAAACCGGTACCAAGCGGTTGCTGTGCTCGTTCCAACTGCTGTACTTGGTCGCGTCCAATCCCCAATGGCCGTAGACGGGGGACTGTGTGTCAACCGATTGCTGCTGCAGCCAACGCATCGGATCGCCCTTGTCATGCGTTTGGCCCTCTGACTTCGCCGCCTCGGACTTCGCCGGGGCCACAGGCACCGGCTTCGCGGCTGATGCAGGACACGCCAGCGAGACGAGTGCCGCCAACGAGGCCATCACCAGTCCCGGGGCAGGAAAGAAACGCCGATCAGCGTCTACTTGGCGAGGATTCATATTTGTGAAGATTGGATGAATGTTCGAGGTCGGGGACGATCTTGCCCGCAAGCACCACCAAGTGCAGGGGGCCGATGGATTGATTCAGCCGATGGGCGCGAGCCCACCAGCCACAGCGAGTCACCGGGCACGGTGTGTCCTTTCCGCTAGGATTCACCCCTTGCGCTAGCGTGCAGCGGCACCTTCGCGGCACCTTTCAGGTGTGATCGGAAGGGATCGACAGACCGCCGTGACGCGTTGTCATTGGAGGGCGGTCAGAATAGTCGTTGCCGAGCCGTTCTCCGAGTGGGGCTCACGCCAATTCTCGAATGCTGACCGACCCCTCCGACGCGACCACGATATGGTCCAACACCGTGATCCCCAACAGCTGTCCGACTTCGGTCATCCGATCGGTGACTTGATGATCCTCGCGGCTCGGTGTCGCATCCCCTGAGGGATGGTTGTGCACCAGGATGACGGCCGATGCGGAATCGCGGATGGCCGGCCGAAAGACTTCGCGAGGATGCACCAGACTCGCGTCCAACGTGCCGCGGGTGATCAGATGGGTGTTGATCGGCAGGTGTTTGGTGCTCAACGTGACGATATGGAATTCCTCTTGGACCCCGCTGATCGCCAGCCCGCTGAAGGCGTCGTCACAAAACTCCACCGCCGCGCTGGTGCTGGTGATCGGGCCGTGGGCCCGGCGGTGCAGCTGTTCGTGCCGCGCGACGCGACGTCCCAGTTCGATGCCGGCCATGATCGCCGCGTAGCTGGTCACCGTGATCGCCGGGCTGATGTTTCGCAATTCGTCTTTGCCGCTGCGTCGCAGATCGGACAGCTTGTCGGAAAACGTCTTGGACAACCGCTTCCCGGCTTCGATCGCCGATTCGCCTTTCACGCCCACCCGGATCAAGATCGCTAACAGGTCGGCATCGCTGAGCGTCTCGGCGCCGGACGACAGCAATCGCTCCCGCGGTCGCTCCTGTTCCGGCTGCGCCGTGACCTGGTTGCCGCTGACTTGTCGTTCGATCCAATGCGACGGATCGACGCGGATCTGGGCGTTCCGCCAGGCATAGGTCTCTTGATCGGACGATTCATAGCGGTCCAAAATCCCTTCGCGGACCAGATCTTTGAGCGCCAACGAGACGAACTGCGGCGTCAGGTCGGCACACCGCTCCCGCGCCTGTTGTTTGGAAAATGCACTGATGGGTGAGAGTGTCTTGAAGAGTTGCAGAAGTTTTTCTTTCCGCTTCTTTTGCTGCCCCATGGCCGGATCCCGCTGATTCCCTGCGTGATGACGTCTAATTGTTACGCAGATCGTAACGAACCTGGAACCGTCCGTGGGGTGCCCGGTCCCATCTGCGGGGACGCATGATCGACTGCGGCGTCGCACGGCGAACATCGGATGGGATTGCCGGCGGCCCGATCAATCGCCGTGCCGGTCGCCAGAAGGCGGGTCCCTTCTGATTTCCACACTCTGGTGAACCGTGCGATCGCGCGTCATGGACGCGACCGCCACTGTCCGAGTTGCTAAACTGGGACGCAGAACGTTGTCGATCCAACCACGCTGCGTTGTTCCAACGGCAAACACTCGATCGGCTCGATCAAGCCGAGCGTGTTGTTGTCATCCCGCCCCATTTCTTCCAGACGAACGAACAAAACCGAAGATGAAGTCTGCCTACGATTGTGTTGTCATTGGTGCAGGGCCTGCCGGAGGCTCGGCGGCTTCCATCACCGCCGAAGCCGGTCTTGAAACACTGTTGATCGAGCGGGAGCGTGTTCCCCGGTTTCACGTCGGCGAGTCGCTGATGCCGGAAACGTTCTGGCCACTCCAACGATTGGGGCTGACCGATCGGATTCGAGCGGCCGGATGGCAGGTCAAAAAAAGTGTGCAATTCGTCTCCCACCGCGGCAATGAATCGGCACCGTTTTTCTTTCGCGAGCACGACCAGCGCGAGTGCAGCGACACGTGGCAGGTCGAACGAAGTGAATTCGACAAGATGTTGTTTGATCGAGCGGCGGAGTTGGGTGCCGACTGCTACGACGAGACCCGCTTGGCCGATGTGCGTTTTGATGATGCCGGCAAGGCGATCGGCGTCGTCGTCAAAGATCAATCGGGCCAATCCAAGCAGATCGATTGCAAGGTCGTCATCGATGCGACCGGCCAACAATCCTTCCTCGCCAACAAGCTGGGATTGAAAGAGGTCAATCCCGACCTGAAGAAAGCCGCAATCTGGGGCTACTACCGTGACGCCGTGCGGGGCGACGGCGACAACGAAGGGGCGACGATCATTCTGCAAACCGAATCCAAAAACGCTTGGTTTTGGTTCATCCCGCTGTCCCGCGGCATCACCAGCATCGGTTGCGTCGCCGACAACGACTTTTTGCTTAAAGGCCGAGGGACTCAGGAACAGGTCTTTGCGGAGGAATTGGAGCGGTGCCCGGGACTGAAACCGCGCTTGGAACCGGCGACCCGACTGGGCGGATTGCGAACCGCCAAAGAGTTTTCTTACATGACCAAGCAACACGCCGGCGATGGCTGGGTGTTGGTCGGCGACGCCTTCGGGTTCATCGACCCGGTCTATTCCTCCGGTGTTTACTTTGCACTGGACATGGGCGTGCGAGCCGGTGATGCCGTCGTACAAGGCATCCGGGAAAACGACGTGTCCGGAGAACGGCTGGCCGCTTGGGCCGACGAATTCAAACAAGGGGCGATGTGGGTGCGAAAGCTGGTCCATGCGTTCTATACCAAAGAATTCAGCATCGGCCACTTCATGAAAGAACATCCCGAGCATCGCGGCACGTTGACCGATTTGCTGATCGGACGAATTTTCAAAGAGGGCGCCGAAAAGATGTTCGACGACATGGAAAAATCGATCCAGCAGGCCAAGGTGGCGATGGCGTCGTAGCGCATGGCTGCCAGAGGAGCTCTCGTCGGGCGGACGCCTCCGCCCGACGGACATATTCTGGTCGTTGCGTCCCTCGTCCCGGCAGACTCCCTCGGCCCCGCAGACTACGTCCAGCTATGTTCTACAGATCACTCTTGGTTGTCGCGATCCTGTCCGCGACGGCCGTCAACGCATCGGTTTTGCTTGCCCAGGCCGCACCGCCGGAAACCCAACCGGTGTTGCTGCAAATGATCCGCGACGATGCAGTGCATCGGGAATTGAACCTGTCCGACGATCAGATCCGCCAGATTCATGACGCGCTGGCGCCAATCGACGGGCCTTGGTTTCGCGTCCGAATCCGTCCCGTCGCGGAACGAATCGAAACGATCAGTCGCTTGACCGACCAACTGACCGATGCCTTGGCCAAAATTCTGGATCAAAAACAGATGGAGCGTCTGGATCAGTTGCACAACCAGGCCCTCGGCACCCGGATGATCGTCCGCGACAAAACCGCTGCGGCGCTGGGGGTGTCGCCGGCGAAACGAGAATCACTGTATGAAGTCTTCGCAGAGACCGATCGCGTTGTCACAGCGGTTCAGCAACAAGTGCAGGATCAGCAAGCGGACAATGCCGCCGCTGCCAAGCAAATCAACCAGGCGAAAGCGGACGAGAAGCAAGCGGTTGTCGATGCGTTGACGAACCAGCAAAAACGCACGCTCAGTGCGTTGACCGGTCCGTCGTTCGATTTTTCCGCCGTCAAACGCATGTATCCCGCGGCACCGGAGTTGACCCGCGAAGGGGCAAGTTGGTTGCAGGGCGATCCGGGAACACTCAATGATCTGAAAGGCAAGGTCGTCGCGGTCCATTTCTACGCGTTCCAATGCATCAACTGCCGACGCAATCTGCCCCACTACAACGGCTGGCATGCCGACTATGCCGACGACGGGTTGGTGGTGATCGGAATCCAAACCCCGGAAACCCCCGCCGAACGATCGGCCGAGCGGGTCGCCGCGGCCATCGAGACCGAACAGATCCAATACCCGGTGTTGATGGACGCCCAGTCGGCCAATTGGAAACAGTGGTCCAACACGATGTGGCCGACCGTGTATCTGATCGACAAACAAGGTTTCTTGCGGCGTTGGTGGCAGGGGGAAATGAATTGGAAGGGGACGCCGGGGGAGAAGCAAATGCGGGAGACGATCGAGCAGTTGCTCGCGGAGTGATGGGGGAGAGGAAGGAGACACGGAGACACGGAGACACGGAGACAAGGAGACAAGGAGAAAGGGAGTAGGACGCTGCCGGAAGAATGGGGAGGGAAGACAAGAAAATGGATGACAGGAAAATGTCCGGGGTATTTGGGTATCTCAGGACTCAGGACTCAGGACTCAGGACTCAGGACTCAGGACTGCCAACTGCCGACTTTCTCCCCCCAGTCTGGCCTTTCCATGGTTCGGGGATCTTGGGTAGGATTGACCGCTGTCGTCGAGCGTGCCGCTGGAGGGGCGTTTGCCGGCGGGCCGGGTAGGGAAGACCGGCTCAGACCACACATTTGGGAAGGATCCACGTGTCTG
Source organism: Stieleria neptunia (assembly GCF_007754155.1). Taxonomy (NCBI): domain Bacteria; kingdom Pseudomonadati; phylum Planctomycetota; class Planctomycetia; order Pirellulales; family Pirellulaceae; genus Stieleria; species Stieleria neptunia. The sequence goes on from NZ_CP037423.1 coordinate 6,570,811, forward strand.
CTGCACGACCATTGCCGTCAGATCGCACTCCGGGCCCGTCAAGTTCTGACGATTCGGACGTGCTGTCGAAAGTGCCCAAAACGCTTCTGGAGCGACTGCGGTCGGTTCGTGAAATCATCTCCCGGGAGGCGACTGCGTTGTCGCAGGCCGCCCAAACCATCGGGCCCGCTTCGGTCGCGGCGGCTGAACTAACGGCGGCATGTTCCGGCAATGTCGTCGTCACGGGCGTGGGCAAGGCCGGTTTGGTGGGCCAAAAGCTGGTCGCCACGTTGGCCAGCACGGGAACCCCCGCCCACTTTCTGCACCCGACCGAAGCCATCCACGGAGACTTTGGCCGCGTCAAAAGCGACGATTTGGTCTGGGCGTTCTCCAATTCCGGCCGCAGCGAAGAGATCACGCGGATCGCATCCCAATTGCGGCAACAGGGATCCGGGCTGATTTCGTTTACCGCCGACGATGACAATCCGTTGGCCGCCGCGGCGACCTGCAGGGTCGTCTACGGACGCCACGCCGAGGCCTGTCCGCACGGGCTGGCCCCGACCAGCAGCACAACGGTGATGATGGCCGTCGGTGACGCGGTGGCGTTGTTGGCCAGCCAGTTGCGCGAGTTCTCCGCGCGTGATTTCGCCAAGTTTCACCCCGGCGGCGCGCTCGGCCGAAAACTTTCCAACGTCGGCCAATTGATGCGTCCCCTGACGTGCTGTCGTGTCGCCAATCAGTCGGTCTCGATTCGCCAGTGTATGGTTTCGTGTTCGATTTCCGGACGCCGCAGCGGCGCGGTGATGTTGACCAACGATGACGGCCAGCTGACCGGGATTTTCACCGACAGCGATCTCGCCCGGTTGCTGGAATCACGCTGTGAAGAAGCGTTGGATGGTCCGATCCGAGCCAAGATGACGCTCGACCCGCACTGTGTCGCACCGCAAACGCTACTCAGCGACGCGATCGCGCTGCTCAGCCAGCTTCGGATCAGCGAGTTGCCGGTCGTGGATTCCGATCGCAAGCCGATTGGGATGGTCGACATCACCGATTTGATCACGCTGGGCGAAATCAGCCACCCCTCCGACCCCGCGACCTCGCCGTCGACGATTCCATTTCACGGTTAATCCCTAGGCCAGCCGTTTCGAATGCCAGTTTCATCCGACAGCGATCACTCCGTTGCCCAACCGATTCAATGCATCCTGTCGGATGTCGATGGAGTGATGACCGATGGCCGGATCATCTATGACTCGGCCGGTGCGGAAACCAAACAGTTTCATGTTCGCGATGGGTTGGGCATCAAACTCTGGATGCAGGCCGGGTTCCCGTTTGGCATCATCACCGCCCGAAACAGCCCGATGGTCGAGCGACGTGCCGTGGAGCTCGGGATCAGCCATGTCAGCCAAGGCAGCGGCGACAAGTTGCAACGCGCGTTGGAGATCCTTCCCGAATGGGGCTGCGAACTGTCGTCGGTTTGCTACATCGGTGACGATCTGCCGGACGTCCCCGTGATGCGGCGCGTCGGTCTTGCCGTCGCTCCGGCCGACGCCGCGGCCGACGTACGAAACGTCGCCCACTGGGTGCTCTCCAGCAGCGGCGGACACGGCGCGGTTCGCGAGACGATCGAGCGACTGTTGCGCGCCAAGAGTCTTTGGTCTGCGGCGGAGGCATCAGCGTGACGTGGATCAGCCGGAATGCTCGAAACTATTTGATCGCACTGACCGTGCTGTTGATCTGTGCCGGCGTGTATCGCGCCGCGGCACAGCGGCTGTTGACGGTTCCCGACGTCGCCCGCGTGGAACCGCGACCGCCGACCCAACGCGTCGATCTGAAGGAGGATCTCGCGGACCTGTTTCCCGCCGATGCGTGGCAGCTGGGCGATTGCAAGCGGTTGCTGACCAGCAACGGTGCCTTGCTGTTCGAGAACTGGCGCCAGATTTCCGAAGACCAGTGGAAACTGGAGCCGTTGACGATCGTCGTCGGACGCGGCCTTTCTGAGGATGCCGCGGCAACACCGATCGTGTTGACCGCCAAGGATGGCGCGGAGGTCCAATTCGCCCAATCCCTGGACATGATGGGAGGCAGCGCGCCGCCGATCAAAATGGGACGCATGATCGGCGATGTTGAAATCGAACGCCGGGGCACGACCAAACGCAGCGAAACGCTGGCCGTGCAAACGCGAAACGTACGGATCGACAACCAAAAAGTTTGGACGACCGAGCGGATCGCCATGCAAATCGCCGGCGCCGAATTGCTCGGCAGCGATTTGACCATTTATCTCGCCGCTTCGGCAACTTCCGCGACCAAGGCCGAAGTCCCCTCGACGTTATTGGATCGCATGGATCTGGTCTACCTGGAAGAACTGCGCATTCCGCTCAATGAATCCGTCCAAGACCCGAATCGACCGCGACGGATCGGAACGAAGGAAGCGGCGGACGATCACGGCGAGATTTCGATCAAATGCAAAAATGGGCTGATCTACGACTTTGCCCTCGATCGGCTGTCGTTGCGGGATTCGATCACGATGGTACGGACGGTGAGGGGGCAAGCCATCGACACGTTCACCTGCGACACCGTGGATCTGATTCTGCGTGATCCGGCCAATCGCTCGGTCGTCCGACGCGGTCCGCTCGATTGGATCGACCGCGTGCATGCCACCGGTCGTCCCGCCCAGATCCGACTGACCTCCTACGACTTCCAAATTGCCGCAGACGAAATTGAGTTTGATGCCGTCGGCGGGCTGTTGATTGCCGATGCCGCTCCCGAGCCCGAGAACGCCCATCAGGTCGTGATCCGTCGCGGAAATCTGCAAGCCAAGCTCGCCCGTTTCGCCTATCAATACAACCCCGAAACGCCCGAAACGATCGGTGTGGTCGATGTCCGCGGCCAAGGGCATGTCTCCATCAACGATGCCGGGATCATGCTACGCGAGGTCAGCTGGACGGACAGCTTCAAACTGCAACCGACGGGGCAAGCCACCGTGGCGGCGGTCAAAGAAAAACGTGAGCAGAGCAAGTTGCGGTTCCAGATCGATGGCGACATTCAAGCCCGATTGTCCGACGGCGGCGTCGCCCGAGCCGGCGCGGTCGAAGGCATCTTGAAACCACATTACGTCGAACAACCCGTCGAGTCCTTCAACGCCCCTTCATCGAACGGTCAAGTTTCATCGGCCGGACAGATCGTCCAACCGGCTGAGCAATCAAAACGCGCCATGACCTTGCTTCCGGAAAGCGTTCATGCGTTGGAGTCGGTCACAATCGATTCCAACGAATTGCTCGCCAACATGAACCGGTTGAGTCTGTTTTTCAAGCCGTCGGCCGATTATGGGAAACGGACGACAGCAGCCACGACGAGCGGTGCGCTCCTGCCGGCGCCCGGCCAGCAGGGTGCCCGCCCGGCAGCGACGTCGCCCGGCGGACTGGCCAGTTTTGTCAATCAGCCGGACGCACCCCGCCAGCCCGACGCTTCTCGCCCCTTGCGTGCCCCGGTTGCTCGCCCACGCCCCAAGCTGTCCGGGGATCACGTCAGTGCGGAATTGCTGATCACGCCGGCCGGGGTTCAACCGAAAGACGTCAGCATGGTCGGCGACGTGCGGCTTGAACACCAGATCAATGTCGGCACATCCATGCTGCCGATTCAAATGTCAGGCCAAACGATGCGGATGCAGCGCAGCGCCGTCGCCCAAGGTTCGGGACAGGACTATCTGCAACTCGGCAGCGGCCCCGACGCACCGGCGCGACTGCAAATGGGAGACGGGTACTTTGTCGGACCGATGATCAAGGTTTGGCCGAGTGAAAATGTCGTCCAAGTGACCGGTGCCGGCGAGATGAAGGTGCCCGCCGAAATGCTCGCGCGTGATGCAGCGCCACTGCCCGCCGAGTCGCAAAATGCCGGTCCGTTTGCGGCCGACTCGACCTCGAGCGGTGACCCGATTTCCGTCTCGTCCATCGATTGGACGTCGCCGCCGCTTTGCCGTTGGGGCGGCAACATGCAATTTGATGGTCAAGCCGCGCTGCTGACCGGAGGCGTTCAAATCGACTCGGAATTCGTCAGCGGCGCCGATCCGTGGCTGGCACGAATCAACGGCGGCGAAATGCAGATCACGCTGGCCAAGCCGGTGCAGTTGATGGACCAAGCTTCCATGGCGACGGCGGAGCTATCCAGTGTCAGCCTTGTCCAGACCGATCAGCATGCGGTCGTTGTCCGGGCGGAACAGCGCGCGGCCGATTTGGCCACACAATCCGTCCACGTGATCACCGCCACCCGGTTGGATTTTTCGCCCGGCGACGGCGGCCGACTGTTGGGCACCGGGCCGGGCTGGTATCGCGGTTGGATGATGATGGACCAGGACAGTTCGATCCTGGCTCCGGAGGCTGCCCAGTCAGACCATCTCGGCGGCTTGGTGCTGCAAGGCGTTCATTTGACGTTCCGCGAAGCGATGCAAGGCGACCTGAAGCACGAGACGCTGGAGTTTTCCGGCGGGGTTCGCACCGGCGTTCGCAAATTGTCGTCGTGGGACGAAGTCGTCGATGTGGCGCAAATGGAACGTTTGGCCGTCGGCGAGATGACGATGGATTGCCGGCAATTGAAATTTGGCGTTTCGCCGGGAACGCCCGCCGACCTGCGAAGCATTCCCGGGATGCCGACGCCATGGGAGATGATCGCCGACGGCGGCGTCGTCGTACGAACCAACACTGAGAAACACGGCTTGATCGAAGGCACCGCGGCGCGGGTGTCTTATGAATCAAAAAAATCCTGGCTGAACGCCCAGGGAACCCAAGGCCAAAGTGCCTTCCTGCGACGAACCTGGCCGGACGGTCGCAAGGGCTTTCAAACTCACTCGCCAAGGATGCTGTTGAACTTGAAGACGTTTGAGTTCCAGACGGTCATGCAAGACGCCCAGTTCAACAACGTGACATTGCCGAACTGACCCGCCATCCCGGGGCGTGCAACCGTGATGCAGCGGCTGTTTAGCAAAACCGCGCCACGCAAAACCACCGCGCCACGCAGGGCCACGGCTCCTGAAGGGAAAACAGGACCAATGGGACAGATATGACACATAGGTCCCCTACGTCCTATAGGTCCTATCCCCACCGGGGACAGACCCTGGCGGCTGGTGAGATTGGCCTGGAACAGCAAGCCCCAAACGTGTTACTACGCTTTTGGGTCTGTCTTTCCGTCCGCTGTTGGAGTCCGAATTCGCATGCCGATGCCCGCCAGCCGTCTTGATCGCCGCTTGTTTCTCGTCGTGGCCGTATCGTGTTGCTGCGTGGCCGCGACAGGCTGTGTCCGCCGACGGATGACGGTTCGCACCAATCCTCCCGGCGCCATGGTCTCGGTCGACAATCAGGTCATCGGGGCGTCACCGGCTGCGACCCCGTTTGTTTTTTACGGGACGCGCGAGTTTCGCATCGAGGCCGACGGGTATCGCACCGAAACGATCCGGCGCCGATTCAACCCGCCCTGGTACCAGTGGCCGGGCATCGACTTTGTCGCCGAAACGCTCTGGCCGGGCGAGATTCGTGACGAACGCATCATCGACGTGACCCTGGTCCCTAAGACGCTGCCGGCATCGGAAGAGATCATCGCCAGAGCCGACGGGCTGCGCCAGCAATCCAATTCGGGAATGGTGACCGCGCCGCGACAGTGATCGCAGACAGGGAACGCCCGTTGTCATCCACTTTGACGTTGAAGGTGTGAGCGGAACGGCGCGAGCGGGCTGTCGTTTTTGTGCGCCGCGCGCCGCGTAAGCGGCCGGGCACTGCGACGCTGCCCGAGGCCTTACGGCCATCGGCTCACCATTGACTCGGCAGATCCCGACTAAATCGACAGCCCGCGAGCCGTCCGGTCGCGCTTCAAAACACCGTGACAGTCTCGGAGGGCTCGCGCCCTGCCGCTAACAAGAAACACCTCGTGCAGAATCAATGTAGATGGCATTCGGGAAATGCCACCGGTTACATCACCGAGAAATAGTTGTCGCAGGCGAAGTCGAAGTATTCGTTCTTCAGTTCAACTTCCAAGTCGTTATACAGGCAGAAGTTGCGGACTTGCAGCAACAAGTCACGGGGTTGGCAGTTGCGAAACGGGCGGCCGACGGGCAGGTAATGGGTCTTGATCAAGTAGTCGATCGCGTCGGGGTTGTAGGGCACCTTGGTGATCCGGCACATGATTTCGAACAGCTTGCGAAAGTCCTGTTCCGGCGGGTTTTCGACTTCGATCTTGTAGGGAATCCGTCGCAAGAACGCGTCGTCGACCAAGTCCTTGGGCTCCAGGTTGGTGCTGAAAATCACCAGTTGGTCGAATGGGACTTGAATCTTCTTCCCGCTGGCCATGTTGAGAAAGTCATAGCGTTTTTCCAGCGGAATGATCCACCGGTTGAGCAACTCGTCGACGCGCATTTTCTGGCGACCGAAGTCATCGATGACCAGCGTGCCGCAGTTGCTTTTTAATTGCAGCGGGGATTCGCTGATGTTGGTGTCGGAGTTGCACAGCACCTCGAGCATTTCCATCGTCAATTCACCACCAGCGATGATCGTGGGCCGTTCGATCCGCACCCAGCGTTTGTCGAATCCGCCGATGTCCAGCAGCCCGGTGTTTTCTTCGGGCATCGCCAGCACATGGTTCATGGGGTCAAAGACCCGCAGCACGTCGCCATCGATGTCGACGCTGCGCGGGATCCAGATGTACTTGCCAAACGCTCCGGTCACCCGTTCGGCGATCGACGTTTTACCGTTCCCAGGAAAGCCGAACAAAAACATCCCGCGCCCGCTGGCGATCGCCGGTCCGAGGCGATTGAGCATCTTGGGGTTGATCAACAGGTCGCTGAACGCGCGAACCAAATCCGCCTTTTTGGGATACTGGCCCTCGATCGTCTGGTAGCGAATGCTCTTGATGTAATCTTCCAGCCGGACCGGACAGGCCCCGAAATAGGTGCAATCGGCGGAATGGTTGCGTGCGATCTGGCGGCCGGTTTCGGTCAGGATGTAAACGTAATCGTTGGTGGCCGTCGCGTTCTTGTAGGCGATGTTCTGTTCCATCTTCATGCGGGTCAAAATCGGTTCGACCAGACGAAACGGAACCTTGACCTGATCGGCGATCTTGCGGCCTTCGGATTCCCCCGCGGTCAACAGAAAGCGATACATGATCGCTTCCAGGATCGATTCATTGATCCCAGCCTTTTCCATCGATTCCGGCTCGACCGGTCGCCAGGCCTCGTCGCGCGAGGGCTCGAATCCGAGCGGGCCCGGAGGGATTTCGACGCCTCCGCCGAGTGACTGTTTCGGCCCACCGGCGGCCTCTTTGGCGGGCGGCTTGGCAGGCTGTGGGCGGGCGCGTTGAGGCGGCTTGGCAGCCGCTGATCCTGATGCTGATGCTGCGCCTTGCGGGGTCCCCGGGCGATTGGGTCTGGGGGCGCCCTGCGGCGTCACAGGCGTGTCCCCGGCCGCTGGCGTCGGATTCTGGGCGGCCGGTCGCTGCGGCACGGTCGGCCGCTGTGCGGGCTGTGGTCCGCCGGAGAGTCCCGCCGGCGGGGGCGACGGACGGGTTGCCCCGGCCCCGGAGCCGCCGGCGTCGACTTGCCCCGCTGGAACCTGGTTCGTCGCCGTCACGCCCGGTCCCGTCGCTCCTTGAGCGGGTCGAGGCTGTTGTTTGGCGGCCGGGGCGACCGATTCGCCGCCGGTGAGGGATTGGATTCGAGAGATCAGGGCATCAAGTTGGCGATCTGCATCCGCGCCGTTACCGGCAGAAGGAGGCGTAAATGACATCGAGAATCGACCTTCGAAATGAGAGTGGGCGGTGGGGGGAACCAACGGAGCATGCCGCTTCTTCGGTATCGGACTGACGCGATCGCGACTCTTCCAATCATCGGACCTTTCGGATTAAACAAGTCAGTCCGCGTGGGGTCGCCGCTGTGCGGGAGTTCCCTCAGCCGCGTTGCGTTTCCGGGGCGGCGTGAGGGCGGACGTTGCCGGGAACCACGGGGCGAGCGGGAGGCGCGTCGGCAAGGATCGGGCGCGGCGGCAGGGATCGGGCGCGGCGGCAGGGCAATTAGCCTGCCAAAAAACGTGGCTCGCGATTAATTTTCAGAAATTTCACCGATGCCTCTTGTCAATCAGCGAACCCGCCCCTATCTTTCCGCCTCCTTGGTGAGGGCGAGCGACGCAAGTCGCTTCTCCCCGAGCCAACTGATCATTGACAATTTGGTGGTGAAACTTCTGTTGAGTTCAGCATTTGCGAGATCGCTTTGCTGGGAAGCTGGATGCCCTTCGGGGTGTTTTTCCCGGCAGCAAAATGGCGAATCGCTGGGTCGTTAACCGAACGGCCCGGAGCAGAATCAACTTTCGGTTTAACTTTGATTTTCCCGTGTGAGCCAAACTTGTTTGGCGAGCATGTGATGCAATACAAAATTGAAGGGTTTGATCCTGGCTCAGAATGAACGTTGGCGGCGTGGATTAGGCATGCAAGTCGTGCGAGAAGAGTTTTTTGCTTGCATTAAACTCGGACAGCGGCGAAAGGGAGAGTAACGTGTGGTTACATGCCCAGGGGTCCAGGATAGCGTCGGGAAACTGGCGGTAATACTGGATGATATCTTCGGATCAAAGGTGAGATTCCGCCCTTGGATTGGACCGCATACTATTAGCTTGTTGGTGAGGTAATGGCTCACCAAGGCAGCGATGGTTACCGGGTGTGAGAGCATGGCCCGGCTCACTGGGACTGAGACACTGCCCAGACACCTACGGGTGGCTGCAGTCGAGAATCTTCGGCAATGGACGAAAGTCTGACCGAGCGACGCCGCGTGCGGGATGAAGGCCCTCGGGTTGTAAACCGCTGTCAGTTGGAAGGAAGGGCCTGTGCAGAGCAGGTCTTGACCGATCTTCAGAGGAAGGACGGGCTAAGTTCGTGCCAGCAGCCGCGGTAAGACGAACCGTCCAAACGTTATTCGGTATCACTGGGCTTAAAGCGTGCGTAGGCGGCTTGGTAGGTGTGATGTGAAAGCCCACGGCTCAACCGTGGAATTGCGTCGCAAACCCTCAAGCTTGAGGAAGACAGGGGTGTTGGGAACTTATGGTGGAGCGGTGAAATGCGTTGATATCATAGGGAACACCGGTGGCGAAGGCGCAACACTGGGTCTTTACTGACGCTGAGGCACGAAAGCTAGGGTAGCGAACGGGATTAGATACCCCGGTAGTCCTAGCCGTAAACGATGAACACTGGGTTGAGGGGACTTCCACATCCTCTCGGCCGTAGCGAAAGCGTTAAGTGTTCCGCCTGGGGAGTATGGTCGCAAGGCTGAAACTCAAAGGAATTGACGGGGGCTCACACAAGCGGTGGAGGATGTGGCTTAATTCGAGGATACGCGAAGAACCTTATCCTAGATTTGACATGCTTGAGAGTCTCTATGAAAGTAGAGAGTGCCCTTCGGGGAGCTCTTGCACAGGTGCTGCATGGCTGTCGTCAGCTCGTGTCGTGAGATGTCGGGTTAAGTCCCTTAACGAGCGAAACCCTTATCTCTAGTTGCCAGCGGGTCAAGCCGGGGACTCTAGAGAGACTGCCGGTGTCAAACCGGAGGAAGGTGGGGATGACGTCAAGTCCTCATGGCCTTTATGTCTAGGGCTGCACACGTCCTACAATGGTACGGACAAATGGACGCTAAGCCGCGAGGTGGAGCAAATCCCAAAAACCGTGCCTCAGTTCGGATTGCAGGCTGCAACTCGCCTGCATGAAGCCGGAATCGCTAGTAATCGTAGGTCAGCATACTACGGTGAATGTGTTCCTGAGCCTTGTACACACCGCCCGTCAAGCCACGAAAGTTGGGAGGGCCCGAAGTCGCTGAGCGAACAGTTTACTGACGCAGGCGCCGAAGGTCAGCTCGACGATTGGGACTAAGTCGTAACAAGGTAGCCGTAGGGGAACCTGCGGCTGGATCACCTCCTTTCTAAGGATTCTTAGAAATAGGTTTTCACTGGTGACAGTGGGAATCGAATCCGTGGAAGTGATCTCGCGAAGAGAACTCAACAGGGAAGCTTGCTTCCATTTCACCACCAAAAAATCACGAAGCCCCGCTTCGGACTGTCGCCAGCCGAAGCGGGTTTTTTCGTGCGCGCTGCGGGAGTTGGCAGTGGGCCTGCGATGGTCGCGGGGCGAGTGGGGAAATGGGACCAAGAGGACCTAGGGGACGCATAGGTCCTATCTGCCCCATTGGCCCTATTTTCAATGCCTGGGGACAGACCCCGGGGTGCCTGGGGACAGACCCCGGGGTGCCTGGGGACAGACCCCGGGGTGCCTGGGGACAGACCCCGGGGTGCCTGGGGACAGACCCCGGGGTGCCTGGGGACAGACCCCGGGGTGCCTGGGGACAGACCCCGGGGTGCCTGCGGACAGACCCCGGGGTGCCTGGGGACAGACCCCGGGTGCCCGTGTGATGATTGGCGGGGCCTGCGATGGCGGCGACTCGCGTGGGGAATGGGACCTAGGGGACGCATAGGTCCTATCTGCCCCATTGGTCCTATTTCCAATGCGCGGGGACAGACCCCGGGTCGCGGGAACGGCCCCCCGAACGGGCCTGTGGGAACCGGATTGCGATCGTCGGATTCAACAATCGGGTTTATCGATTAGGCAAGGGTTAACGATTAGGCGGCTGGTGACCGATACATGGATTCGAGGAAGTTGTGTTCGTGCAACTCGTTCCCTACGTCGAAGACGCTGAGTCTGCAACATGTCGTTTCTGTCCCTGCTGCGAAACCCTTGGACTGCCGCCGTTTCTGGCTGTGTGTGGATGGCTTTCGGATCCAACCTCGAAATCCTGTCTGCCGCCGAAGGACGCCCGCTTGCGCAAAATAACATCGCCGTACCGTCGGACGAGGAATCGCCGCTGATGACCTGGCGACCGGTCTCGACTGGCAAGACCGACGGCAAACCGAATCGCCAACAACGTCCCCAGAATCACCAGCGTCAATCGGTCGCCACCGTGTCGCATGAATCTTTCCCCGGCGAATCGTTCGATGCCCACTGTGATACCCTCGGTTGTGACAGCATGGGCATGATGAAACATCAGCGAACCGCGTTTTCCGTCCATACCGAGTACCTGCTGTGGTCACTCGACGCGGTCGACCTGCCCGCCTTGGTCACAACCAGCCCCACAGGTACGTCGGCGGATGACACGGGGCGATTGGGCCAGTCAGGAACATCAGTTTTATTTGGCGGAACCGGCGTCGGTGACGAATTGCGATCTGGCGCTCGAGTCACGCTCAATTGGGGCGTCAATGCATGCGGCGACGGATTTGAATTGAGCGGCCTGGGCGTCTTCGAGGACACCGAGACGTTTCGCGATAGCCGCTCATTGTTGGCCCGCCCCGTCTTTGACACCGGATCGAACACCGAAAGCGCGATGCTGATCGCCCATCCAGATTTCTTGACCGGCAACATTTCTGTACAGGTTGATAGTGAATTGTATGCCTTTGACGTCATGCGTCGTCAGCGACTGTGCACGTCATCGTGCGACCAGTTGGACCTGTTGGTCGGCTATCGTCATGGGCGTCTGGATGAATCGTTGCGGATCGACCAGGCCAGCACGTTCACCGCGGCTCAGGGACAAATCATCGCCGGAACGACCCAATCCCTGTTTGACGACTTCCAAGCGGAAAACCGGTTCCATGGTGCCCAGATCGGGCTGCACTATCTGCGTCGACTTCGCAGCCATTCCACCTTCAACGCGATGGCAAAGCTCGGTTTTGGAGTCAATCAGGCCGAGGCACGGATCGACGGTCAAACGACCAATACGGTTCCCGGAGGCGGATCGAGCACCTTCACCGGTGGGCTGCTGGCTCAATCGACCAACATCGGCAGCTATGATGAATCGGAGTTCAGCGTGATTCCCGAATTGGGTGTGATGTTCACGACGCGATTGGACCGCTACATCGAACTGTCGATCGGCTACAACGTGTTGATCTGGTCCAACACGTTGCGTGTGGCGGACATGATGGATCGCAACGTCTCACAGTTCCCTCCGGAGGTTCCGTCGGGAACGCGTGACCCGTCATTTGAATTCGAAACCGACACCTTCATCGCCCACGGGCTGAGCTTCGGCGCCGTGGTTTCGTTCTAGTGTCTTGTCAGCTGACGCTGTCGGGATCGCAAGCTGGAAGCTTACGCCACTTTATTCCCGATGGTTGTTAGGACGACTGAACGGTGATCGTCAGCACCTGTTCGACGGTCAGGCCGTAGCGGTCTAGTGCGAGCACACGAATGCTGAACGAACTGGGTGATCCGGAATCGATTGCCACCGCCGACTTCAATTGATCGCCGTCGATCGTGAACGAGGCGTTGTCGGTATCTCCAGATCCGGCAACCAAGCTGAAGCTATGGATGTCGGATGAATTGGAATCCGTCGCCGTCAACGTGCCGACCACCGTTCCCGACGGATCACCGTCGGTCAGTGTTGAATTGCTGAGCAACACGGCCGAAGGCGCGACGTTGGTTTCGGTCACGTCGATGCTGAAGACTTGCTCGGTGAACAGTCCCTGCGAATCTTCGGCCCGTACGCGAACCGAGTACAGCGATTGGATCGCATCGTCGACCGCTTCGGTGATCACGAGCTGATTGTTCTCGATCTTGAAGTCGGCGTTGTCGGTGTCGCCATCGCCGGAGACGAGAGACAGCGTCAACGTGTCGCCGCTGTCGGGGTCGTCGGCGAACAGGTCTCCGATCACGGTGTCGGCGGGCTGGTCGTCGGCGACCGATGAAAAGCTGAGCCCCAGGTTTTCCGGCGTCTCATTGACGTCGGACACGGAAATGGAAACCGCTTGTTCAAACGATTCGCCAAAATTGTCGGTGGTGCGAACACGGATGCTGTACGCCGACTGTGTTTCAAAATCCAGGTCCGCCGCGGTTTGCACAACGCCGTCGACGATCGTGAAGGACGCATTGTCGCTGTCGCCGTCTCCGGCAACAAGCTGGTAGGAATGCGTATCGCTGGCATTGGCGTCGGTCGTCGTCAACGTCCCCACCACGGTACCCACCGCAACGTTTTCGGCGACGGTCGTCTGCGACAACGCAATCGCGGTGGGTGCGACGTTGGATTCGGTGACGCTGATCGTGAAGGTCTGCTCGGCGTTCAGGCCATCGGCGTCCTGGACGTGGACGCGGATCGAGTAACTGCTTTTGGTGGACTGATCGGCCGCGAAGGCGGTCAGCAGTTGATCGCCGTTGATCGTGAACTCGGCATTGTCGTCGCCGCCGGTTCCACTGACCAGCGTGTAGGTCAACGTCTCCGACGCGTCGGGGTCATCGCTGCTAAGCACGCCGACAACCGTTCCCGATGCTTCCCCGTCAGCGACGTGTGACGAACTGAGAGACACCGTCGATGGGCCTTCATTGACATCCGTGACATTGACGACAAATGTTTCTTCGGTCGACAGTCCGGCGGAATCCGTGCTGCGGACGCGGATGCTGTAGGACGATTGAGTCTCGAAGTCGGCAACATCAGCGATCTGCAACTCGTCGCCGCTGATCACAAACGAGGCGTTGTCGGTGTCACCGCTGCCGCTGACCAGGGTGTAGGTATGCGAGTCGGATGGATTCGCGTCGGTACTGGACAGCGTTCCGATGGCGGTGTTGGCGGCGGAATCCTCCGCGACGGTGTTGGCCGACAGACTGATCGCCGACGGAGCGCTATTGGGCTCGGCCACGGTGATCGTAAACGTCTGCTCGACAACCAAACCGCCCGCATCTTCGGCTTGAATGCGAACGCTATAGCTGCCTTGTTGGAAGAAGTCGGCGGCGAATGCCGTGACCAGTTCCGTCCCCGAAATCGTGAACGAAGCGTTGTCGGTATCGCCGTCGCCGGCGACCAACGAGTAGGTCGCCGAATCGCCGGAGTCGGGGTCGGTGACAGAAAGCGTGCCGACCGATGTGCCGCTGGGGTCGCCGTCAGTGAGCTCCGTCGAGTCGAGCGTGAGTGCATCCGGTGCTTCGTTGACATCGGAGACCGAGATCGTGAACACGTCTTCGACGAACAGCCCGAACGGATCGGTGCTGCGAACACGGACGCTATAGCTGGACTGGGTCTCGAAATCCAATGCGGTGTTGAGTGTCAGCGTGTCGCCGTCGATGGCGAAGGACGCGTTGTCGGTATCGCCGGTGCCGGCAACCAAGGTGTAAACAAACACGTCTGACGAATTCGCATCGGTGGTGGTCAACGTTCCGACAACGGAATCCACGGCGGCGTCTTCGGCGATCGTCGCATTGCTGAGTGCGACCGCGGTCGGGGCAACATTCTCGTTGGTGATGCTGATCGTGAAGGTGTTTTCGACGGAGAGCCCGTCGGCGTCGGTGACGTTGACCCGAATCGAGTAACTGGACTTTGTACTTTGGTCCGCTGCGAACGCGGTCGTCAGTTGGTCATCGGAAATCGTGAAGGACGCGTTGTCATCATCGCCGGTCCCGGACACGAGCGTGTACGTCAGCGTGTCGGCGTTGTCGGGGTCATCGCTGGAGAGCGTTCCCACCGCGGTTCCGCTGGGTTGGCCGTCGGCGACGCTGGAATGACTGAGCGAAATCGTGGTGGCCGCTTCGTTGACATTGGTAACGGAAATCACCAGCACTTGTTCGACAAACAGGCTGGTCGAGTCGGTGCTGCGGACGCGGATCGTGTAGGAGTCTTGCGATTCAAAATCGAACGATTCCGCGGTCAGAAGTTGTCCGCCGGAGATCGTGAAGGATGCGTTGTCGTCGTCACCGTCGCCGGACACCAGCGTGTAGGTGTGCGAATCACTGGGGTTGGAATCGGTTGTTTGCAGGTCACCGACCACGGTCGCGGCCGCGCTGTTTTCGGCAACCGTGTCGCTGCTGAGCGTGACTTCCGAAGGTGCCGAATCACCTTGTGTGATCGTAAACACCTGTTCGAACGTTTCACCGCCGGCGTCGGTCGTCCGCACCCGCACGCTATAGCTGGTTTGCGAACTGAAATCCAACGTCGCGGCGGTTTGAAGTTCGTCGCCGGAGATGGAGAACGAGGCGTTGTCGTCGTCTCCGGTTCCACTGACCAGGGAATACGAGAAGGTATCGCCGGAATCGACATCGGTGGTGGCGAGCGTGCCGACCGTCGTGCCGACCGCTGCGTCCGCTCCGACGGTGGAGTTGCTGAGGGTCAGCGCGGTCGGCGTTTCGTTGACGTCTGAAACGTTGATGGTAAACGTCTGGTCGACCGACAAACCGCCCGCATCGGTGCTTCGCACGACCACGCTGTAGCTGGATTTTGTTTCAAAGTCCAGCGCCGTGCCGACCAGCAGTGCGTCTGCGGAGATGGTGAACGCGGTGCTGGTGGTACTTCCGTCGATGGAAACGATGCTGTAAGTGTGGGTGTCACCGCTGTCCGCATCGGTGGTGCTGAAGGTGCCGACGGCCGTTCCGCTGGACACGTTTTCGTCGACCGTCGTGCTGTCGATCGCCAGAGCGGTCGGAGCAGCGTTGGCATGCTCGATCGTCAACGTCAGCACTCGTTCGACGAAACGGCCGGTCGAATCGGTCGATCGGACACGGATCGTGACCGAGTTCTGGGCGGAAGCATCGAAGGTTTGTGCGGTAACGAGCGAGTTGCCGTTGATGGTGAACGACGCGTTGTCGGTATCGCCGGTTCCGCTGGCGAGTGTGTAGGTGTGAGTGTCACCGGAGTCGGGGTCGGAGGTCGTGAAGGTGCCCACGGTCGTGCCGACGGCGACTGAATCATCGATGCTGTCGGATGACAAACTGATTCCCGTCGGCGCTTGGGCATCGGGAAGGTCGGGAATGTTCGGCGTCGACAGCCCCACGACTCGGCGCAGCACATCGCTGGCATCCAACGGGCTGACTCCATCGACACCGGTCACGTCGCCCAACAGGACGGGGTCAATGTTGGGGTACAAGCGAGTCGACGCGGTGGTGCTGGTCGGGTTGGAGAACACGAACCCTGAATCCAGATCCACTCCGACCCGGGCGATCAACCGAGCGTCTTCGGCATCGTAGCGTCGGTTTTGATTCACGTCGCCCGCGAACGCCACGACATGCAAGGCGTCGTCGCCGGTTGCATCCAAGCCCCCCGCGTTGACTTCGATCGATGTCATGCGGACGGATTGGCTGGTCCCATACGTCGCGTCTTCGGGGACGGTTGCGATGATGTCGACCAGATCGGCGGCGCCGGCGTCCAACGGGGCGAGACTGAAGAAGGAGATAGTGGCGACGCCGGGGACGGTCAAATTGACATCGACTTGACTGTTGGCCGGAGCATCGCTGCCCAGTTGGACGCCGCTGATATCCAGCAACGTCGGATCGTATTCGATCGTCAACGTCAACGACGTGACCCCGTCGGCATCGCTCAATTGAATCGGCAATCCCGGCGGCAGATCCTCTCCGCTGCCGGCGGCCGGGACCTGGATCGTTTGCGTCGGGCCGCGCACGAAGTCTGGCAAGCTGACGACGAGCGCCGGTCCGCTGGAGACGGTGAAGGTATCGACAAAGTCTCCGCCCGCCACGGAATCGTCGTCCCCGTCCAGCAATTCGCCGTCCGCCAGATCCGTGAACCCATCGGCCGCACTACGCAGCGTCACGGTGTAGGTGTCGGCCGCCAAGGGTCCGCCGCTAGCGATGAAAGTCACTGAAGTGCCGTCAAGGATCAACGATCCCGCGACGTCTCCCGTATTCGCGCCGGTCAGGGTCACATCGGCGGCGCCCGCCAGGCCGTTTTCGGAGTCGTAGAGGTTGATGACTGAGGTGTCAATTTCTTCGCTCAGTTCCGCCACAAACCCGCTGGGCGTGGGGCTAAACGAAGCGATGGTGGCGGCCAACACACGTCGCGATTCCAGTGTTTCCAGTCGACTTCGACGTCCGAATTGCTTCCGCGAGCGGTTGCGAGAATGCCGGGCGGACCAGTGGCGAGACGCGAGACGCGAGAAAAATCCCTTGGTGTGTTGACGCATATTGACGTGAGACCTTGTCCGGGGAATGCCGGTGCAAAAAAGCGGTGTGGGGCAGTCCATCGCGGAAGATTCATCGCCGTCGAGAAATCCATTGGGCGGCGTTCGGCTATCAGGGCAGATTCGCCAACATGACGATCTGCCCGTGCCTGTCAGGCGGAATCGTCCGCCGGGATGTCACACCACAAGAAAAGTTTTTGGGCACAATTTGCGGAAGTGCAGGCCCGTCGCCCGCCTCGCACCGATACGCATCAAGTTAAGCGATCCGTTCATCAACAAAGTGATCGTCACCCTCCCTCTGGGAGAGTGACTTCTTTACGTGATGCCGATGCCCACCGCTTCGCTCGCCCTCCTGCCAGAAGGGTGACTTGAAAACCGCACGGCCTCTCGATTCGGTGAAAGGAGAGCCAGAATCAGTTAGTTCGACGGCGGTTGGCTGGTCAGGGCGACGAGCGCCTCGATGGCTCGGCCTTTTTGCCCCTCTCGCAGAATCAAATAACGGTCTCGACCGTCGTCGGCCGGCTGGAACGTCGTCAGCCCGTCTTTGTCGACCGTCACGTTTCCGGGCGGTGAAAGATCAAAGTAGTCCCGGTCCGGTCGCACCGCATGCAACACCGACGTCAGGTCCCAAGTCGGACGATCATGCGGCGGGGGATTGTAGAGCACATAGGCTTCGGCGACCGGATGGTGATCGACATAGGCAAAGTCCTTTTCAATGCTCTCGTGCGGGTAGCGAAGATTCAAACCGATTTCGTATCCACTCCAGACGATCGGAACCGGCCAGTTTTCGGCCAAATACTTGGCACTTTCCAAATCCTTGACGACGTTGTACTCACGGTGATCGTACAGTTGACCCTGGTTGTTGGGGATCTTGGTGAAGGCGCCGGCCATCGCCGACAACAGACGCACCTTCTGCTTGACCAGATCCACGCCGGACAGCTTGCTGTGCTGGTCCGGGCCGCTGCGCAGCAGGTTTGCCAGGTTGGTTGAGAAACCGACTTGGGCGATCACCACGCTTTGATCCTCGGCTGCCGCCAACGTTTGCCGCAACAGGTCGACCGCGCCTAGGGCGTCCTCGCCGGAGCGGAGGTCGTGCTCGTAACGCAATCGGCCGTCATCTTTTTGTTCGGCCAAGACGTTGAACCTGCCCTTTTCGGGGGTCACGCCACTGTCGCAAACCCCGATGGGAATTTCGCCGCGCCCATAAAACGTGTTGAGCGCGTCGGTGAAGGCGGCCGCCAACGGGTTGTCTTTGGTGATCGTGACGGCCAGCAATTCACACTCGCCACGCGACTGCAGCGAATGGATCACGCCCACCGCCATCACGTCGTCGCAATCATTTCCGATATCGGTGTCAAAGATCAGTTGGACCGGACGCTCGAACTGTTGGGCCGACACGCTGGACATCGCGAGCAACGAAATCGAACCGAGCAGAAAGGGGGAAAGGCAGGTCAAAAGCGGTGGGAAGAATCTCATGAGGTGTCATCGTAAGGTGGGAGAAAATACAGCAGCACAAACGTTTGTGCCAAATTGTAGCCCCGACCGACTCGGCTTTGCCAGTACGCGTCGGCTGAACTCGACGACCGCTGACGTGAGACACGGGCGACGCCCCGGAAGGGCCATCGTACATCGGAAAAGCGATCGTCTTAAGCTGGACGGTCTCTCAAATCGACAAACCGCCCCGAGTTTCGTAAGTTGAGCCCGCCGAGTCAGTTGCGATCCCACTCCCCCACCCATCACGATGATCAAACAAAGCTATGCGATTCTCGGGTCCGGCGCCGTCGGAGGCCTGTACGGTGCGATGCTTGCCCGGGCCGGGCACGACGTTCACTTTCTGTTGCACTCCGACTACGAGCATGTCCGCCGACACGGATGGAACATCGAAAGCCACTGGGGCGATTTTGATTTGCCCACGGTCAACGCACACGCGTCGATCGACACCGTACCGGCCTGTGACGTCACGTTGGTCGGTTTAAAGACCGTCAACAACCATCTGCTGCCATCACTGCTTGCCAAGCCGACCTCGCAAGGCGGCGTGGCCTTGATCTTGCAAAACGGACTCGGCGTCGAACGCGACGTCGCGGAACTTCTGGGCGACCAACGCGTCTTCGGCGGTTGCTGTTTTCTGTGCAGCAACAAAGTCGGACCGGGGCACATCCGCCACATCGACTACGGACGCATCGTCTTCGGCCCCTATCAAAACTCCCCGGAGACGTTGTCCAAGGCCGAACAGATTTGTGGCGAGATGACTGCGGCGGGCATCGAAGTTCAAACCTCGGACGATCTGAACATGGTGCGTTGGCGAAAGTTGATGTGGAACATCCCCTTCAACGGGCTGTCGGTGGCGTTGGATGCATCGACCGACAAATTGATCGGCAACGAGACGTCGGTCCAATTGATCCGCGACATCATCACCGAAGTCCATCGGGCGGCGATCGCCTGCGGTGCGTCGATCGATTCGACGTGGATCGAAAAGACGATCGACCACACGCGAACGATGAAGCCCTATGATAGCAGCATGCGTCTGGACTACCTGGCGGGGCGAACAATGGAGCTGCAGCGGATTCTCAAGACGCCGATCGACACGGCCAACGCCGCGGGCGTTGCGATGCCTAAGGTTGAGATGCTCTACCAGATGCTGAGTTTCATGGAGTCGGCGCGGCAAGCCGACGACCATTCCGAAGCGTAAAAGGCTTTGCGGATAACGATCGTGACCAACAAAAAAACGCACGGCCTTCCCCCCGAAAGGCCGTGCGTTGGCAGCTTCCTCGCCAATGCGTGAGACTGTCGTGTCGACGCGGTGGATTCGATCGTCGATCAGCATTTCGCTACATCACCGGCTCCGGCGAAGTGCGAGACGAAGAATCATTCCGCGGGGACAATCATCACGAGGACGCGAGGAAGCGTCGTTTCGATAGCACTTGTGCTCGTTCTCCAAAGTTAAAGTCGGTGGCGTCTTCATCGATTCCGAGTTCCAGATCGGTGAAGACATCGTCGACGACGGTGGCGGTCGCTCCGCTGCCGACGGTGTTCTGGCCGGTCAAGAAATCATCCGGCTGAACCTCTTCGACTTGATAGGTTCCCGCCCCAAGTTGCGTGAATTCGTAATCGCCGTTTGCGTCGGTCAACACGGTGCGTTCTGCGATCGCGTCGCCCGAGCTGTCGGTTCCGGTCAGCCGAATCTGGACACCCTCGATGCCGACTTCATCGGCATCACGAACGCCGTCATTGTCCCGATCAAAGTAGACCGAACCGCTGATCGACCGAATCATCGGGTCGACCTCCGTCGTTGCTGAATCGGTATTGTTGGTATCGTCCGATTCATTCGTCGTCGTTGATACAACCACGACGTTTTGCAGATTTCCACTCGCCGTGTCATCGACCGTCGCATTGATGGTGAAGCTGAACGACGCACCGGGCGCGAGATCACCGGCGTCGACGGTCACGACGCCATTGGTCTCCGACAACGCATTGCTGTCTTGGTCGGTACCGCTGACGAAGGTGACGCCGGTGGGAAGCGTGTCGGTTGCGACCGAGCCGAACGCTGTCGACACGCCGTCGTTGGTCACCGTGACGGTGTAAACCAGGGTGTCTCCGGCTTGCACGATGTCATCATCGACCGTTTTCTCGACCGTCAAATCAGCCTGCGGCGTCGCGGTGATCTCGGCAGTTGCCGTGTTATTGGTCGTGTCCGTCTCGCCCGTGTCGGCGGTGACGCTGGCAGTATTGGTCACCGTCCCGCTGGTGTCGACGCCGACGGTAAAGACCAACGTCGCCGTCAAGGTCTCGTTTTCGTCCAGCGAGACCGCGGGGAAGGTCACGGTGCTGCCCGACAGCGATGCCGCTTGCCCGCCGATGGAGCCGCTGACAAAGGTCAATCCGGCCGGCACGTCATCGGTCAGGACCACGTTGGTGGCGGTACTGGGGCCGGAATTGGTCACGTCAATCGTGTAGGTCACGTTGCTACCCGGATCCGGCGTCGTGTCTCCGGCGGACTTGGTCAGCGTCACGTCGAATTGCGGCGTCACGTCCGTCGTCGCCGTGTCGCTGTTGTTGGTGGTGTCCGTTTCCGCACCGGCCACGGTGATGCTGCCGGTGTTGACGATCGATCCCGTGGCATCGTCATTGACCGACGCGGTGACGGTGAACGTTCGCGTCTCCCCGACGGGAATCGGGTCGTGCACGACGGTCACGGTCTGCTGCGCCGTGTCGAACCCGGACGAGGTGGCATCGGGCGCGTCGATGGTCAACCCGGTCAATCCGGCCGGCAGCGTATCGGTGAAGGTGACTTCGCCGGAATCGCTGACGCTGTCGGTGTCGTGGGAGATCGTGAACGTGTAGGTCAACGTATCCTGCCCGGGAACCGCGGTCGCGGCATCGACAACCTTGGTCATCACCAAATCGGTGTCGACGGTGATCGCCACGTCCACGTCGTCACTGTCGTTCGTTGCGTCGGTGTCGACATCGGTGGTCGTGATATCGGCTTGGTTGTTCAACGTGCCCGTGGCGGAACTGGCAATGTCGACGACGAAGGTAAACGTTTCGGTTTGACCGCTGGTCAGCGTGCCGACATCAAACGTTAGGATCTGGCCGTTCTCGGTGACCGTCACTCCCGATGTTCCGGCATCAAAGCTATCGAAGGTCAAACGGGCATCCAGCGTGTCAACGACCTCGACGCCTCGGGCGACGCCCGGGCCGTTGTTGGTGACTTCGACCGTGTAAGTCAACTGCTCGCCGGCAACCGCGGTCCCCGTCGTGGTTTTGGTGACTGCGACATCCACGTTGCGGACTACCGGCGTGGTTTCGGTCGCGCTGTTGTTGGACGGATCGGAATCGGTGTCGGGCGATCCGGCGACGGTGGCGGTATTGTCAAGCGTGTCACCGGCGTCAGCGGCGACCAGCACGACGACATCGATAACCGCTGTCGCGGAGGCGGCCAGATCATCGATGCTGATCGACAGGCTGCCGCTACCCGCGGGATTTTCGGTCACCGTGCCGCTGCCGGTGGTGAACGTGGCACTGACGAAGGACAGGTCGGCCGGCAGATCATCCGTTGCCGTGATTCCGGTCGCGGTATCCGGACCGTTGTTCGTCACCGTGATGGTGTAGGTGAACTGTTCCCCGGCGACGACCGATCCCGTTGTGTTGTCGGACTTGGTGATGGCCAGGTCGGTGGTGACCAACGTGGCCACGGCATCATCGGAGTTGTTGGTGTCGTTGGTTTCGACCTGATCGCCGCTGATCGTCGCGGTGTTGGTCAAGTCCGCGGTTTGCCCGTTGTCGATGTCGACGGCGATTCGAATCGTGTCGTTCGCTCCGGCTGCCAGTGTGCCGATCGCGACGCTCACGTTCTGGCCGTTGATCGTCGGCGTGTAGCTTCCGAAGTTGGAATTGGCCTGATTGATGGTCATGCCCGCAGGGATCACGTCGTCAATCACGACGGTGGTGGCATCGAGGGGCCCGTCGTTTTGGAAGGCGATGTCGAAGAACGCCTCGCCACCGCTTTGCAGCGTCGACGCGGCGGAATCGAGGGTTTTGGTGATCACCAGATCGATCGTCGGAACGACACCGAAGTCCACCGACAAGTTGGTGCTGGAATCGGAATCGCCGTCATCGGTGGGCTCGGCCCCGGCGACCAAGGTGATTTCGCCGGTGACGATTCCGACGCCCGCGACCAGGGTTCCGTTGTCGTCGTCACTGACGTCGTCATCCGGATCCGCCGCCGGGTCGTTTCCGGTGCTGGAGACGTGACCGAACAAGGATTGCCCGGCCCCCAATTCGGACTCGGGGATGACCACGACATAGTTGCCGGCGGAGAGCTGGGCAAAGGAGTAGTCGCCGTTGCCGTCAGTCACTGTGGTTGCCACTGCGGCCTGCGTGCTCGGGTCGATCGCGCCACCGCCGACGGGTTCGGCGTAGAGATCGACGGTGACTCCGGAGACTCCGGTTTCGCCGCCGTCGAGTTCACCGTCGTTGGTGTCCGCTCCACCGCCAAAATCGGAGAAGACGGTACCGCCGAGAGTCAGCAGTTGCGTGTTTTGCAGGTTGCTGGTGACCGGGGCCGGGCCGCGCGATTCGACAACCGAAAAGAAGATGTCGTTATCGGCGTTGGTGATGGCGGCTTGAGCGCGGATCGCGATGATGTCGTTGAAATCGGCCGGTGCGCTGAATCCGGGTTCGGTCGCGATGATTCCCCAACCGGCATCGTCGAATTCGACAAAGATGGACTGCAGCGTCGCGTTCTGCTGAATCGGAATGGTGATCTCCGACCCTGCGGTTGCCGACGTGATGACGGTCACGATCATCGATTCCGCTTGGTTGGCCCCACGACCGACGATTTCGATCCCGGTGTTGGTGGGGACGGCTCCACCGGCCGTTCCGCCTGCCAACGACGAGGCCGGTGAAAACCCGGGCGGCACGGTCAATCCGAAGGCTCCATCGTCTCCGTCGTATTCGACCGTCACTTCGCTCGTCGCCCCGCCACCGGTGCTCAGACTCATCAGTTGGTTGGCCGTATCGACTTGGAACGTCGTATTGCCGGCAGCACCGGTGTGGGTCAGTTGGGCGTCGCGATGTTCACCCAAGGCGTTCCCCGCGGCGACCGTTTGATTGACCGTCTGGGTAGCGACGGCTGTCGCGATTTGCGCACCGCTGGTGAAATCGTCGATCGTCACGATGGTTTCGCCATCGGCGTCATCGGCGGTGATTTCGACCAGTTGAGCCGATGGCTCGTCGACATCACCGGGCGCCGCGCCCTGGAGCACAAAGTAGGTATCGACCGACAGGTCATCAAAGCGATACTGCCCCGGGACAGGGTCCGCATTCGTGTCGGTCGTCACGGTGTCGACCAACACGTCGGTTCCGGCATCGTACGTGTCGTTCGCGTTGGTGTCGCGATAGAGCTCGACCGTCACGCCTTCCAAACGTGGGTCATCGCCGGTCAGACCGTCACCGGTCAGGTCGGTAAACGCGACACCGGAGATTGCACCGATATCGGCGGCCAGCAATTGGCGTTTGACCAATGACTCGTGCCGCAACACGCGACGACGCTTGTTGCTTCTTGTTTCGGTATCTGAACGATGCTTGCGACGCACCAGTCGCTGAATCATTCGTTGCCAGACCATGGGAACGTTCCTGTAATCGGGTGATCCGAACGCCGATCATCACGATGCGTGGATCGTGACCGCTGCACTGCCTGATTGCGATCGGCGTTCAATTGTTCGGGGGGAGACCAGTCTCAATCGCTGCTATCGGCCCCGGGCGGAGAAGAATTCACCCAGCTGCAGGTTTTAACGATTACCACCGGTACTCCAGGCCGTAGGTCAAGCCGTGAGCCCAGTAGTCGGTCGTGTCGAAGGCGAACAGGGGACGCGGGTCGCTGGCACCGGTGATCGCCGGAGGCAGCTGATTGGTGTCAATCATGGTCGGGATGTGTTGCCCCGGACGGACGACGTTGGACCAGTAAATGCCGGTGTATCCGAACGTCGCCTTCAAGTGATCGGTCAACTGATACCCCAGCGTCAGATTCAGCTCGGGCAACACGGAGAACTCATCTTGTTGATGCGTGCCGCTGTTGGATGCCAGTGCCAATAGCCCCGCGTCGTAGGTTTCCGTCGTCGGATTGGCCGCGTCGTTGCGATCGACGATCACCGTCTGGCCCGCGATCCGAACCGTTTGACGCGTGTTGCCGACCGCCAGGCGAACCAGGCTTTCGCAAGTCCAGTAGCCGCGTGTGATGCGGTAGTTCCAAGCCAAGTCGATGCCGTTGAATTGGTTCTCGGTATCAAATTGGTCCATGATATCGAAGTCACCAATGTTGAAGGTCCCGTTGTTGGTCAGGTCTTCGGTGATGCCCACCCCTTCATCGAGCTGCATGAACCGATATCCCACTCGGAATTCCGATCGCGAGCAGTAGTGGCCGGCACCTCCGCAGAACAACCATTGACGACAGCCTTCATCACAGCACATCATCCGACGCAGATAAACACTGCCGCCGGCAAGTTCGCTGTAAGCGGTCACACCGACCGTCCCGGTCAATTGGATGTCGGCGCCGTTGTTCAGTGCGACCAACTCGGCATCCTCTCGGCCCGTCAGCGTGTTGAAGAACGGCCGAGCCAAGATCGGGTTGCCCGTGCTGGTGGCCGAAAAACTTTCCGATTCGCGATCGAGTTCCAGGTAGTCGGCACCGACACCGAAGGTGTGGCATCGATCCAGCCAGAATCCGAACTTCAGCCGCCATCCGGCGCGTGAATCGTCGAACAACGCCCCACCCGGGCCGCCAAACAGCGTGGTCGTGGTGTCTCGCGTCAACACGCCCGCGTCGGCTTGAGCAGTGCCCGACGGTGACTGGGTGACCAACGCGGGCAGTTCCATCCCGTCGGACCAAAACCCGAGGCCTTCAAAGGAAACCCAGCCGTCCTGGGGAAGACTGAGCGTGATGGCCGGTCGCCATGCGCGTCCACTGGGAAGCTCGCCGCACAGGCTGCATCCGCAATTCGGCCCGCAGCTGCCCATCGAATCGCAACCGATGCCGTCACAGCCGACCGAACCGCAACCGCAGCTCGCTCCCATCGCGTCGCAAGAGCCGTCGACGATTGCGGATTCGTAAATGATCTCGCCTTCCATCGGCGGAGGCGTTGGAATTTGGTGCCCGGCTTGTCGGACGCCCGACGGACGCGCCGCAGCGGCATTCGCGGAATCCGGTTTGCCGGACGCCATTCTCTGGCTCGGTCGTACCGCCTGGGCGTGGCGACTGTTCTTGGGTTGCACCGCCGGCTGAGCCGCCGGACGCCGGACTTGTTTCGTCACGCCCGCAGAGGATCGGGTGGGAGACCAGCTGGCACGGGCCGCCTGCACATGCTCGGGCTGATCGACGTCATCACGTTGCTGGCTCGATGAAGTCTGTGCGCTGGCACTCGGTGCCCCGAGCGGGCTGAGCGAAAACGCCGTCAGCAAGGCGACAGCGAGCGGGCGGGAAAGTTGAAAATTAGGCACGGTCGTCACCACTTGAGACTCTGGGGGGGTAAAACCCGGCTGCGGCCGAATCCGCGACGCTCGCGGAAGACTGACGTCTTGGCAAAGGGAGGCCAAACGCAGCAAGGGTTTTCGGAGTGCCGCCGCGTTTCACGCAGCGGGCACGACCTGTCAGTTGCGATATCGACGCGCCCCCAAAGTCCCCTGCAGGCAAAATCCGAAAAATCGGAAAAATCATCAAACACGGCGCAACCGTTACAAATTGCCAACCATGGCGATGGAGCCGCGTCGCATCGGTCGCATTCGTCGCATTGGTCCCATCGGGGTGAAATAGGACCAATAGGACAGATACGACCCATAGGACAACTGCCGACTGACAACTGCCGACTGCCTCCCCGGACCACTTGACCTGACCGCCCTCAGATTGGTACTCGACACACAGCGAACCGGTCCACCGGCCGTTCGCTGTTGTTTCTTCAACCAATCCACTGACTTTTTCAAAGATCCTTGTGACAGCGCGACCGGCCGACTTCGTTCCTGTCTTGCGACTCCCCCGGCTTCCAAGAGACGCCGGGGATGTTCGCAACCGCCCTGCGCGTTCCCCCGTCGCGTTGCTTGCGATCTGCTGCCTGATCGGCTCGGCACCAGGCTGCCGGGGGCGGGCCCACGAAGACGTGTATCGCGCCAAAATGGCTAACGAAATTCGTGTGCTGGAAGACCAGCTTTATGACGCGGATTACCAAAACCGCGTGCTCCGCGACGAGCTAGAACGTTCCCGCGGCCAAGCCGTCGGTCCGGAGAGTTCCCCGAATCGCGCGCGCCGAGAACGGATCCTGAACCAAAGCCCGCCGCAAGTTCCCGACGATGCCCGCCCGACCAGGCCAGGCGCCGACGAAATCCTGGACTTGAATTCGCCGAGCATGCGGGAACCGACTCCGCGGCCCACTCCAGACCAGACCGAATCGTCGGAAAGTGAAACGCCAGCACCCGCTGCCGGGCCGGGTCTGCCGCTGCCCCCGGCGATCGGAGAGTCGCCTGCCCCGGCCGCCCCCATCGCTCCAGCGGAAGAAAGCCCCAAGACGCCTGACTCGGCCCAGCCATTGGTCGACCCGCCCAACGAAGACCGACCCAGAGAAGGCCTGGGCATGCCGACCGAGGCGATCCCTGCTCCGCAGCCAACGGAACCGGAAGGCCCGCTGCTGGAGCTTCCTCCGCCGGCCGAGCTGATTCCGCCCGGCGAGGGCGAATTGATGGACGACCAGATCATCCCCGGCCCGCCGCTGCCTCCGGACGAGGACCCCGAATCGCCACCGGGAAAAGTAAAGAATCCCGAAGACGCCAAAACGATGGGGTTCGAACCTCCCACATCGGCGCCGCTGCCGATCCCGGACCGCCTGGAGCTGCACGACGGCCTGTCCGGTGGGCATCAATTTGACCCAGACGCCGACATCGACGGCCTGTTCTTGATCGTGACGGTCGTGGACGCCAAAGGTCGCCTATTGTCGCTGGAAAACTTTGACGTCGACGCGGATCTGACGGTTGTGGTGCTGGACCCCAACGACGACTCCGAGGACGCGCGGATCGGACGCTGGGAGTTTAACCCCGATCAGGTCCGCGACATGGTCCGCCAATCCCCCATCGATGGGATTCACATTCCCATTGCCTGGCGCGACCGGGTTCCAGAAGGCAACGACGTGATGGTGCACGTCCGGATGGCGGCTGCCGAAGAGGAAATGCGGTGTCAGGGGCGCGTCCGACTGGAACAATCCGTCGCGTCGGCAAATTGGTTGCCCCGAGGGTGACCAGCTGTCGTAGTGGAAAGCGCGCGATGTCGCTATGCTAGCGGCATGAACGCAAATCAAATGGAAACCCTCGATCCTGCACAAGCCAGTTTCGACGACCTGGACCTGTCTCCGGTGATGCGCCGAGCGCTCGCAAAAGCCGGCTTTGAAAAACCTTCCCCCATTCAATCGGAATTGATCCCCTTGGCGCTCCAGGGGCTCGACGTGATCGGCCAGGCCCGCACCGGGACTGGAAAAACCGCCGCGTTTTCGATCCCGATTCTTGAACAGCTCGATTCACTCGAAGACTGTCGCGACCCGCAAGCGATTGTCGTCGTCCCGACGCGCGAACTGGCCGATCAGGTCGGCCGCGAGGCGCAGCGATTGGCGGCCGGCGTGCACACCGAAATCGCGGTGCTGGCCGGTGGCAAAAACATTCGGACCCAATTGCGCCAGCTGGAAAACGGCGCGCAAATCGTCGTCGGCACTCCCGGACGACTGCACGACCACCTGCAACGTCGCTCCCTCCGCACCAAAGACGTCTGGTGCGTCGTGCTGGACGAAGCCGACCGGATGCTGGACATCGGGTTTCGTCCCCAGATCGAACGCATTTTGCGGAAGTGCCCGCGAGATCGACAGACGCTGCTGCTTTCGGCGACGTTACCCCCGACGGTCCAGCGATTGGCCGAATCCTACATGCACGACCCGATCGTGATCGACTGCTGCAAAAACGAGATGTCGGTCGAAACGATCGAGCAGCATTACTTCACGGTTCCCCAAGAACGCAAACAGGATCTGCTGGTCGAACTCTTGAAACGAGAGAAACCAAAGCAGGCGATTATTTTCTGTCGCACCAAACGCGGCACCGATCGTTTGTATCGCGCGATCAGCAAAGAACACCCTTCCTGTGCCGCCATGCATGGTGACATGGCCCAGCGTGAACGGGACCGTGTGCTGCAGCGTCTGCGAGACCGTAACCTGGAAATCCTGGTCGCCACCGATGTCGTCGGCCGCGGCATCGACATCAGCACGATTTCACACATCATCAACTACGACGTTCCCGAAGACAGTGACGACTACGTTCACCGTGTCGGGCGGACGGGACGGATGGGCCGCGATGGCGTCGCGTTCACCTTCATCGTCCCCGGTCAAGGCGATTTCCTGACCAGCATCGAACAGCGGATCAACAAACTGCTGATCCGCGACTCGATCCCGGGATTCGAAGCCCCCGAGAAGCCGGCTGAACCGGAGAAGAAAGAAGCCGACCCGATGCGGAAACGGCTCAACCCGATGCACAAGAAAGTCAAGCGACGCCGCTAGGACTTCATCCAGCCTGACGATTACTGCTGGTCACTGGGCATACAAACTGGCGACCAGCAATTGATCCGCGCCCGCATCGAGCAACCGCTGGGCGTCGCCGGCGCTGCGAATCCCTCCGCCGGTGACATAACGCGGTTGCGGCAATGGACGTCGCATCCGCTTGCACAATTCAAGCGTGCGCCCGATCGACGTTCCCCCGACCGAAGCCAGATCCAGTCCGATCACCGTCGACACCGCGTTGCGGCCACAGGCGTCCAACCAAGCCTCTTCCGAAGTCGACGCGGACAACCAGCGTCCGTCTTGGTAGTCAAAACTGACGGCAACCTGATCCCGCGGCACGCGCGACAAAACGTCATCCAACAGTGACACGTCGTCGGCGCATTCGGTTGCCAGGATCACGACAGCGCGCGGATGGTTTCGAGCCAGGGATTCGATCCAGTTCCAGCGCTGCGGGGTGACCGCGTCACGCAATCCCAGATCCAGGAAAAGGGTCCCGCGGCGATCCGAATCAGCGGCCGCCCACGCGTGATGGGCGATCGACTCGATCAGCGACTGTTGGCATCGGTCACGCCGGATGCCGTCCAAATCGGCGACGTACAGCGAACCGATGCCGACGCTGTGGTAGGCATCGATCAAACGACACGCGTCCCCGTCGATTCGAAGGGCCGACCGGCCGGAGGTTTGGAAGGTCATCACCGGCAGGTATTGATCGCGCCGCCCACCGACTCCGTGGACCGCGAGCCCGTCCTGCAGATCGATCACACCGACGAAACGCGAAACAAGTGCCTTGTCCAATTCAACCCCAAAGTGGCGTAAGCTTCCAGCTTGCGACAAGTGCCGCAAGCCAAAAGCTTGCGAACGCAAGCTGGAAGCTTACGCCACGATTCATAATCAGGCGTCGGGCAGGGAGAACAGCGATTCGACTTTCACGATCGCATAGTCGTCGGGAAAGGTGTGGATCGCCTGGACCAGCATCGAGCGTTGACGGGTCTCGATATTGACGTAGCTGAGTGCACCGAGCGACATTCTGCCGCTGGCATCGAAGGTGTGCAGCAATCCTTCGGTCGGCTGCTTGGAAAGCTGCTGCTGCACCATGAAGAACATGTCGGGTGCGACAGGTTCCAACTGAAAATGGGTCCGATAGCCAACGCCGGAATGGAAATCGGCCTTGTCGGTGCGACTGCCCTTGAGCGAGTGGCTGATCAGGCAGCGTTTGGTGGGCAAGGGCTGATGGGCGCCGGTCGCGACTTCACAGACGGTCACCGGCGTTTTGCCGGTCGTGTTCCAGGTGATCACGTGTCCGCAGTTGGTAATATTGACCTGCGCGTGATACGCACTTCGCTCGATGCGGCGTGTGCGATGAACCCTGTACAGCTCGGGGTGGAGCGACCGGCTGAAAACGTGAAACGCAAGTTCGGCGACTTTGGGGCGAACCGAGAGCACTGGCGGAATTCCGGGATCGACGAATGATAAGGGGCAGGAATCGATAGCAAATCCGGGACCAAAATCCCACGTTGCTGCGGCTCGATTCTGCCGGCAAGGGACAACAGACTACGATAACGCGCGACCCGAGGCCGCAAACCGCCGAGCGTTTCGTCTCTTTTCCGATTCGAAGTGACGCGTCAGGCTCTCGGCAAATCGCCTGATGCACGTCATTATAGATGCTCTCGCGAACAAGACAGAAGAGCGTTTATCGCTCCAAAATGAAAGATTTGCATTTTGTCCAATCGCGTTCAGATTCCCATTGACAGACAGCCCCGTTGTTACCTGGTTTCCGCATGGTCATCGTCATCGATAACTACGATTCATTCACCTACAACCTCGTGCAACGCCTGGGCGAGATCGACGCGACGACGCAGCTGCGCGTGTTTCGAAACGACGAAATCTCGGTCGCCGAAATGGAATCGCTGGCGCCGGAGCGGATCTTGGTTTCGCCAGGTCCCTGCACGCCCAACGAAGCCGGCGTCAGCGTCGAGTGCATTCGACACTTCGCCGGCAAGGTTCCCATGCTGGGCGTCTGTTTGGGGCATCAATCGATCGGCCAAGCGTTCGGGGCAACCATCATTCGCGCGCCACAGTTGATGCACGGCAAGACGGACGAAATCTTCCACGACGACCAAGGGTTGTTCGCAGGGCTGCGCAATCCGTTCGTCGCCACACGATACCACAGCCTGGTGATCGATCCGGAAACCATGCCCGACTGTTTGCAAGTCGCCGCCTGGACCGACACCGGTGGCCAACGCCAAATCATGGGTGTCCGCCACAAAACATTCAAACTGGAAGGATGGCAGTTTCATCCGGAGAGTTTTCTTACCCAGCCGGGAATCGAAATGTTGACCCGGTTTTTGCGTTGGTGAACGATCTCCGCAATGCGCGGCGACGACGGTCGGGTCCGCCGTCCAGCGACGGCAATGAAGATAGAATTGTGTTGGACGGCGTCACCGGAGGCGTGACATTTGAAGCTGCAATGTCCCTTACCAGTCAGGCCACGAGCGGGTTGTGTCCAACCACATCCAGAGCAAACAATCGTAACGTCCGAACTCACTGGTGCGGTTACTTGGCATGCGCCACCTAAACATCCGGGGACTCCATGCATCCGTCACCGCGTGACCACTGGTCCTTCAAACATCCGATGGCTTGCTTGGCCGGCGTGATGGTTTCAGCTTTGATCGGTATGGCGCCGGCGATGGGTCAGAGCGTTGCGCCCGATCGGAGTGGAGACCGAGAAGATCGCAGCGTTGAAATTCGACTCAATGAATTGCCCAAAGCCACGCCCGAAATTGCCACGTTGATTCGCCGCGGCACGGTGCGGCTGATCACCGGCGGTCAACCGACCAGCGATCCGACGTCCTTGCCCTTGGGTCGACGTCTGGCCGGCGAGACAAGGTTCACGTTTCGTTATCGCTACGACAGCCGCGCGCAATGGCAGATCGAAGGTCGACGAAACAACAGCGCGCTCGGTCAAGCGATGGTGACGATTCGCGTCCGCTTTCGCTCCATCAAATTGATTTCATCACACGATGTCTGGTTGCGCACTCCGCCAACGGTAGATCAGTTCTGGGACGACCGCGTGGTCCGTCACGAGTTCGATCATGTCCGAATCTCGTCCGACCCGCGGATCGAAAAACACTTTCTTGACGCCGTCAAGGAACTAGAAGTCATGCGGGTGCCGCTGTCCTCGGTGACCGGACGTAGCGGCACCATTGAAAACGACAAAGTCCAGGCGTTGATCGAAGCCGGAA
Source organism: Stieleria neptunia (assembly GCF_007754155.1). Lineage (NCBI taxonomy): Bacteria > Pseudomonadati > Planctomycetota > Planctomycetia > Pirellulales > Pirellulaceae > Stieleria > Stieleria neptunia. Next base: position 6,603,052 of record NZ_CP037423.1, read on the forward strand.
TGAAGCAAGCCTTGAACAACACGACCGACTACGTGAGCATCCGCTATCGCGAACTGGACCGATTGACCCAGCACGGGATGCTACCGCTACCTGATGATGTCGTGCTGATCGACGAACCGTAATCGCCCACCCTCGGGAAGCGCTGTGAAGCATTTTTTAGCGGCAGGGCGCGAGCGGGCTGTCGATTTTGTGAGCCTCGGGCGCGTCAGCGGCCGGGCACTGCGACGCTGCCCGAGGCCTGACGGCCAGCGGCTCACCATTGACTCAGCAGATCCCGACTCAATCGACAGCCCGCGAGCCGTCCGGTCGCGCGTCAAAAACACCGCGAAGAACCGGAGGGCTCGCGCCCTGCCGCTAAAACCTCAAGAAACACATGAGAAAAATGCTTCACAGCGATAACCCGCGGGCATCTAGGAAGACACTCGTTGCCAACACCAAAGTGGGATTGGCGCCCAGTCTGTGATCACTGACCCGACAGGCTGGAAGCCGATCCCACTTGCGATGGCCGAAACAGAGCGAGACGCGTTAACGAAAATCAGGAGGCGAAGGTTCACCGGGAACGATGCCCGCGTTGAGCATTTTCTCCTCCTGGAACCGCCTCAATCGCTCTTGGAACTCCTGCTCGGTTTCCTCGTCCGACTTCTTCTCGGGCCGGACCGGTTCAGGCGTCGGGTCGCCGTCAGAGCCCCTGGATTTGACGCCGCCGAGCGGCGCCACCCGCTCGCGAGCTTCGATTTCATCGCGGCCCGCGTCGCGAGGAGAAACGTCTCCGACTCGTGCACCACCGGGATCAAACAGACTGCCGACACGTCCCGAGTCACGCTGCGTCCGTTCCCAACTGCCTCCGTAGGCTGAATAGGCTTGGTCTTCGCGGTCGCAACACAGCCGACAACCGGCGCTGGATGTCACGACGCCGCAGAGCAGCGCCAGCCCCAACAGCGTGCGTGAAACACGACTCAGTCGCTCGTCTGGTTTGCGGTCAGCTCTCATCGTGTTGCTCTCGTTCACCACTTCACAGCGGGATAGACTGTCAGCCCCGGTGCCAGTGTCAGTCCAAGGGCCGGGGCGCATAAAAAAAATGGCGTCCGCGGATGCGAACACCATTTGTATCGGTTACGACGACGAGAGGCTTTAGGAAAGATTTGCGGGTTAGTGGCGGATTGCGTGCACCACGTCGGTGATATTCTTGCTCATCAACGCCAGGGCTGATTCGATTCGGGGCGCGGTGCCGAGTCGGTCGCCGACGCCGGGCAGCGACATGACGCAAAACAGCACCAACACGAAACCACCGTAGGCTGCACCACTATTGATGCCTGAATCATGTCCAATCACGCGAGAACCTTTGGTAAAGGGGAGACGAAATGCCCAGCGTTCTTTCGGTTCGTATTCACGGATCGTGCCGACTTGCAAGCGAGCCTCCCCCTGAATCGTTTCGACGAACGTTTCGGCGATGACTTGAATGCGGCGACCGTCGTAGCGAAGGTCGTAGCTCTTGCCTGACTTGATCTTCTTTGCCAGTTTCGGGCCGAGTCCGAGTGTGAAACCGCCACCGGATGTTTCACGAACGAAGACCTTGAGGGATTTGCGACCGACTTGAAGCGTTGCGGTGCTGTCTCCGACCACTTTGCATCGATACGTTTTCGCTTGTCCCTCGGTGGGCAAGGTCTTGTAGGAATACGTTGGCATCGTTCTGACAACCGTTGTGAGAGGGTCTGCCGGGATTGGACCGAGAACCGATCCGGTTTGAAAAGCTTTCGCGCCGTCTGCACGAACACTGAACGCTAGCTCGAAAAATCTTGGACAGCGTCCCAAGGGGTGACCCCGCAGAGGGTTTTTCCTCAATAAGCTGTTCCGATTAGGAGCTTTGAACCGGCTATGTCAGTCCGACCGGATGCAACGGTCATGTCAGGACGAATCGAAGAATCAGATCGGTGCCAGTCGACCGGTCCCGTTTCAATTCTTCCGAGCTCCGGACAGGCGGGCAATGCAGGCCAAACCCATCATTCTGGTGGCATCCATCACCGTCATCTTGACGTTTCGCGTGGTTCCCGCGCCGGCGCAACAAACAATCCCCCAGTCTTGGTCGCATCCGAGCGAGCGAGATTCGTGGCAGCCCCCCCAGCGTCTCGCCACACCAACGGCATGGGATCCCGAATCGTTCTACCAGCTCCAGCGCATCGCAGCTGGCCCCGACCACCCGGCGAAGGCTCCGCTGTCGGTCGACCAATTGCGGCAATCGCTGCGGATCGCTGCACGGGGCGACGGTGAATCGCCGGCGACCGACACCCCGTTGACCGCGAGCGGTGATGACTTGCTCGGCGGCGACTTGCTCGGCGGCGACTTGCTCGGTGGCGAACTGCAAGACGATCTGCTGCACGGCTCGACCGCCGATCCGCTGGCCGGCCTGGGCCCGGCCCAAGACCGTGACGACACCGCCCGACGTGATCCCCACGAAGACCTGTGGACGGAAGACTGCTATCCCTCCGCAGAATCGTGTCGTGCCTGCCACCCGGTTCAATACGAACAATGGAGGGCCAGTGGCCACGCCTATGCCACCGTCTCGCCGATGTACAATCGATTCGAACAAGCGATGACCGAGCTGACCGAGGGCACCGTGGGCAGCTTTTGCAACCGCTGCCATTCTCCGGTCCAAACCCAACTGAAAATCCCCCGTTCGGCCAGCGTGCTCGATGCCCCACCCGTGGTCCGCGAAGGCGTCACCTGCATCGCCTGTCACCGAATCAACGAACACTATTGGCGCAGCAACGGGGACCGCCGAATCGTTCCCGGCAACATTCACGCGCCGGTCTACGGCGGACGCGGCGGAGCGGGGGTCCGTGACGCGATCGCCAATGCCGACGCGTTGAAATTGAAACTTTCGCCGCAGGACAGCGGGCCGGGACAAGCGATTCACTTGCAGGGCCGGTTCTTTAAGCCGCTGACCAACAGCGACGTGTGCGTCTCCTGTCACCAGGTCGCCGTCCATCCGGGCATTTGGCTAGAAGTCGTGCACGCACAATATCGAGCCGGCCCCGCGTCCAAACGCGGTGTGTCCTGCCAGGATTGTCACATGGGTGCCGTGCCGGGCAAACCGCATGGCTATCAAACCGACTTCGTGGCCCATCTGGGTGACAAGCCGTTCGGCGAGAAACGCAAACAGTCCAATCACATGTTTTGGGGGCCGGGCTTCTCCATCGCCCACCCGGGGATCTTTCCGCACCACCCCAAAGCCAAGCAGTACACGCCGCGCCAGTGGCTGGCGTTCGACTATCGAGCCGGCTGGGGAACCGACGCGTTTGAAAATGCGGTGACCGCAGGGATGACATTCCCCGAACCGTGGGACACCGCCGACGATCGACGCGACGGACGCAAGATCATCGACGCCAACCAGGCCAAGCTCGCCGAGAAGCGCGCCGGGTCGATCGCGACCATGGAAGGCGGACTCAAAATCGAAGGCCCGCATTTTGAACACGAGCCGACCGCCGGACGCCGTTTGAAATTCAACTACACGGTTCGCAACATCAGCGAGGGACACAATCTGCCGACGGGTTCGCTGGGCGCACAACCACAGCTTTGGCTGAACGTCGCGTTGATCGATCCCGACGGCTGTCGTGTTTGGGAAAGCGGTTATCTGGATCGACACGGCGATCTGGCCGACATGCACTCGGTCGATGTCGCGACACACCGCGTAAAGCGCGACAAAGATCTGTTCAATCTGCAAACCAAGTTCTTGATCAACAACGTTCGCGGGACGGATCGCGAAGCCGCTCTGCCGCTGAACTTCTCCCTCGACCAACTCGTTTTCCTACGCCCCGGTGCCGTTCCCGTTTCGGTACTGAACCACCCGCCATTGATCCGAATGGAAGCCCACTCGATTGCGCCGCTCGATTCACGAACGGCCCGCTACTCGATTCCCGCCGACGTGATGACAAAGAAAGGACCGTATCGATTGAGCGTGCGAATGCGAAACCGCACCGAACCGATTTACTTCATGCGTCAAATCGACAGCACGCCGGACATGATTCACCGCATGTTGGAAAACACGCTGGACCTGCACCCCTCCAGTCATACATTTTGGGTGCGCTGATGACGAAATCAAAACGATACTTGTTCGCCCTGACGCTGCTGTCGCTGTGCGCGATCGGTGCAGACCATCCCCGTCGCCTGCCGCCGGTTCATTCAACAACGGACGCGACGACTCCAATGGGCGCCACGCCCCTGGTCACAACGGACTTCGACCGCGTGCTTCGGCGCACACTTGCGGAGCTGGACCGGCAAACGAGTCCAACACCAACCGAGCCACCTGCCGCGTCGGATCCGTCCGCCGTTTGCGACGAATCTGTCGCCGAATCGGCACGCCGCGCTGATGCCGCACCGCGGCCACAAACGGGATCGCGACTGGACCGATTCACCGCCGCACTGGATCGATACATCACGCCGCAAATCGAGCCACAACCAGAGATGGCGATGCGGCGCCTGCCCACGACGGATACGCAACTCCCGCCATTGCCTGCAGACTTGTTCGGCAGCGACACTGCGGTTTCCGGCACCGCTGCAACCAGCGCACCACTGATCGACGCCGATCGATCACTCGTTGAACCAGCGTTGCAAGCACCGACCGCGCAAGCACCGACCGCGCAAGCCCGAACCACGACACTGGGCGAAACGTTGAACCGGGATCCGCACGCAGAACCGGCGCCGATCGTGCTGCACCACCCCTGCATGGATTTCTCCCCCATGCCGCTCGATCCCGACGCCTGCTACCACGATTCCGGCCGCGAAGCCTGGGTCTACGATGCGAAACGCGACGTCCCGACCCAGCATCCCTGGGTCGAATGGGGGCGCGTCTGGTACGGAGACGGGATCACACCGCGGGGACGCGATCTATTCGGTCCGATGAACCTGGTTCGCCCCAAGTTTTATGTCTACGGTGACTTTCGAACGGGCATCCAAGCGGGGCGCAACGCCGGCGGGCGGGCCGACAATTGGGCCAATCGCTTGAACTTGGATTTGGATCTCCAGATCACCGACACCGAACGATTCCATGCCTTTGTCGGCCCCTTGGACAAACAGAATCGATTCACGCGTTGGGAAATGATCGACGGTGATTTGCATTACCGCAACGAAATGAACCTGACGCCGGCGACCGCGTTCTTCGAAGGCGATCTGGGCGTCATGCTGGGGGCCTTGGGAAATCAATCCTCGCCGCTGGAGTTGCCGATCTCGGCGGGACTGATGCCGCTGTTGTTCCAAAACGGCATTTGGATGGAAGACGCCGTCAGCGGGATCGCGTTTGCCCTACCGGCCAAGCACAGCCGGCTGCTCAACTGGGCCAACTTTGATGTCAGCTTCTTTGCCGTGTTCGATCAACTCAACAGCCCCGCGTTTGCCGACAACAGCGATGCACAAGCCTTCGGGACCGCGTGGTTCATCGAAGCCTATGGCGGCTACATCGAAACGGGCTATGCGTACCTGAATCACCGCAACGATGATTCATTGAGCTACCACAACGCGACGTTCAGTTTTACGCGACGCTACTTCGATCGCATCAGCAACAGCGTCCGTGTGATCGTCAATGCGGGACAGGATCGCGCCAAATCCGACCGAACCGCCGACGGCGGATTGCTGTTGGTTGAAAACAGTTGGATCACGGCCGCGCCGTTGACCGTGGTTCCCTACGCCAACTTTTTCTATGGTTGGGACCGGCCACAATCGGTCGCCCGCGCCGGAATCTCCGGAGGCATCTTACGCAACACGGGAATCAACTTTGACACCGACGGGTTGAACGGCTTTGCCACGCTGGATACCTCCGCCGCCGATACGGCCGGCGGCTCGGTCGGCGTCGATTTGATCGGCGACGATCTGGACCGCCAGCTGCTGCTGGAGCTGAGTTACCTGACGCCCCACGGTGATCGCGCGATCGCCCGCGGCGATCAGTACGCGATCGGAGCCCGGTATCAGTTCCCGATCTCCAACGCGACGCTGCTGCGGTTCGACGTCATGCACGGCTGGCGCGAAGGCGATGACAACGTCTACGGCACCCGGATGGAATACCGCTGGAAGTTCTAACGGAACAGTTTCAGTTTGATCGGTGCACCAACTTCCCCGGCGGAATCGGCGCCCGACGCGGCTTCTTCTTCGGCGTCTTGTTTGGATCGGGCGACATCGACAAGACGCGCCAGCCGTTCGATCTCGGTTCGGGATTCGTGAGCCGATTGCACACGTTGGCTGGTGATCACCACGATCGTGTCACGCGCCCGCGAGGATTCGATCGCCCACTCGATGGCTTTGTCTTGATCGGCAACCAAGCGAATCGCGGCGCACTTTTTCACGCCGTCCAGCAACTGGTGGGAGCGCTGCAAAAACGAACCGGACTGATGGGGACGCGACGTCACCACGCAATGATGTGCGAATCGTTCGATCGCGTGTCCGTAGCTGGCCAACAAATCGTCGTCGTCGCCTTCGCCGATCGCCAACACGCACCAGACCCGACCGCCTGCACCGACGGCCTTGGCCGTCCGCAACGCCTCGGTGACACGATCCACCGTCCCGCCGGTTTCCAGCACCACCGTCGCGTGGCCAAAATCAACCAAACGCTGACCACGGCCGGGAATCGATCGAAGCGTGGACAAATGCTTGGCGATCTCGTGGGGTGAATGCCCCAACAGCGAACCCAATGCCGCGGCGGCGGCGATGTTGGATGCCATCGAGATCCCGCACAGCGGCGTTTCCATCATCGCGCTGGTGTCACCGGCGGTCAGCATCAGCGTCGCCATGCCGCCGGATTGATCGATCATGATCGCACCGAATTCGCTGTCGGACGATGTGCCATAATAGATCGGCTTGCACCGCGATTCGTCCAACAATCGAACCGTCTTGGCGTCGTCGCCGGGTGCGATCACGATTCCCGTCGACGTCAGTTGTTCGATCAAACATTGCAACCCACACGGTCCAAAATCGTCGGACAACTCGCGTTTCCCCGTGACGAGCAACACGTCAAACTGCATCGAGTCGTAGTGTCCATCGCGGGCGGCCGTTTCATCGATCTCGATGATCGCGATCCGGCTCAGACAGTCGCTCGATTCGGCGATCCACTCGATCAACTCGGCGCCGTAACAGACCTGTCGTGATGATGTCTCGTTGACCACGCCGTCGCTGGATCCGAGGTCACATTGGTAGGCGGTTCGAATCCCCAACGCCTTGGTCAACGTTGCCGCCAACAGACACGTCGATGTTTTGCCGCTATGACCGAGAACGCCAACGGTCAACAACGTCCGATCGGGCTGCTGGTGCCGAGCCGATGCGATTCGGGCCAAGGCATGGTCAACGCTGCCGACGATGCATTGGGGCAGCGGACAGGGCAACATTTGTTCGGTCAAAATGCCGCCGGCGCCGCGGGCCAACGCGACCGAAATCAACTCGTTCGGATCGCCTTCACCGACGCGGTACATCACGACATCGCCTGGACCACAGGACGCGACGTCTGCGACGAGATTTGAAACCCCGAGATCCTCGCAGCCGAAAAACTTGGCCTCGGGAAACAACCCGGCCAGCATGACCGGTCCCGCAGGCGCGTCGTCTTCGACCGCGAAACTTTCCACGGTCGCCGACGTCATCGGCGGAGCACCCGTGCCGGACACCTTGGACAGCGGAACCAGCTCTTTGTTGACCGAGTCATCGCCAAGGAGTGTCCGAAAAGAAACGCTTTGTCGAACGTCAAATGCGTGTCGCATGAGATGGCCTCCGTGCACATCGTGGGGTTCAGCTTTCACGAATGGGTAAGCGATCCTTTCGCTTACGTTTGGTATCCGCGATCGATGCACAGATTGTTCTTGTATTGCAAAACCGGTCAATACGAGTTTTTTCGGCGGCTACATCAAGCCGGCGTCGCGAAGCATCAGCTGCAAGTCGTCCCAGGCCGCTTTTTTTGCGGCCGGATTGCGCAACAGGTATGAAGGGTGATAGGTCACCAACACTTTGCTATCAAAGTATTGATGAAATTTTCCTCGCAATCGCCCGACGGACAGTTTGGTGCGAAGCAGCGCTTGGGCGCTGACCAGCCCCAGGCAGACGATGTATTCGGGTCGCAAGATTTCCAGCTGCGCTTGGAAGTACTCACGGCAGTTTTCGATTTCGGTCGGCTCGGGGTTTCGGTTGTTGGGCGGTCGACACTTGACCGTGTTCATGATGTAGACGTCTTCGCGGGCGAACTTGCACGCTTGGATCATCTTGGTCAACAGTTGACCGGCTTTGCCGACGAACGGGCGGCCGGACAGATCTTCGTCGCGGCCGGGGCCTTCGCCAAAGAAGGCGACGCGCGGGCTCACGTTGCCTTCGCCGAAAACCGTTTTGGTGCGGCACTTGGAAAGGATTTCACAGCGCGTGCAGGCGGCCACCTGTTCGGAGAACTTTGCCAGTTCGGCGGCGCGAGCATCGGAGGCGAGCGAGGGTCCGGGGTAGGGCTCGGCGGGATCGGCCGAATCGACCTCGAGGGAGAACGCGGGGGCGGGTCCGCCGACGCTCGGCTGCACCGCCCCGCTGGCACCCGCGACGGGAGTGGCGGGCGGCGCCGCGGCGGCGGGCTGAACCGACGGGGGGGCTGAGGCGGACGACGGCGGAGCGGCTTGATCGGCGGCTTGATCGGGCGAACCGCTGCCGGCGAATCGAAAATGTTCCGCCAGTGCGGCCGCGGCATCCGGATCGGCCGTCGGCAACCACTGGACGCCGATGCGTTGCAGATGTTCGGCCAGTCCGCCGGCTTGGGCGAGCGTGACGGCCGGATCGAGCATTGGGATGTTTTGATTTTCTTGCGGCATGGCACCATAGATAACACACGGCCTACTTGTTTTGCACCATGGCGTTTAACATAGCACGCTGGTTTCCCATCCCGTTCCGCGCCACGCCTGTCCGACAGTCTTTTCCATGCCCGTCCCCCAAGTTGCGATTGTTGGCCGTCCGAACGTCGGCAAAAGCAGTCTTTTTAATTGGCTCGCCCGCCGCCGTCTGGCGATTGTTGACGACTATGAGGGTGTCACCCGCGACCGCATGACGACCCTGATTGAATCGGAGGACCAGTTTTTTGAGCTGACCGACACCGGGGGGTTGGGCATCGAAGACCCGGACGATTTGACCGCGGACGTCCGCCGCCAGATTGAATTTGCGATCAATTCGGCCGACGTCATCCTGTTGGTCGTCGATGTCCAAACCGGGCTGATGCCGCTGGATGAATTGGTCGTCGAGCGGCTCCGAGGGGTCGAGCGTCCGGTGATTCTGGTCGCCAACAAATCCGACCAGCGGCACCAGGACATCCACGCCGATGAGTTTCACCGGCTCGGCCGCGGGCATTTGATCACGGTCAGCACGACTCAGAATCGCAACCGCGAAGAGCTGTTGGAACTGATTCGCGACCGGCTTCCGCCGTCGGACGAAACGGTCAACGTGCCGACGATGAAACTGGCGATCGTCGGCCGGCGAAACGTCGGTAAAAGCACCTTCGTCAACACCCTGGCCGAAACCGATCGGATGATCGTCAGCGAAGTACCCGGCACGACGCGCGACAGCGTGGACGTGCACTTCGAAGTCGACGGCCAAACCTTCATCGCGATCGACACGCCGGGTTTGCGAAAACGAAAGAGCCAACGCACCGACCTGGAATACTATGGCATGCACCGGGCCCAACGCAGCATCCGCCGCGCCGACGTCGTGCTGATGTTCTTTGACGCCAATGAAACGACCAGCAAAGTGGACAAGCAACTGATCGGCTACGTCATCGAGAACTACAAACCGTGCATCTTTGTGATCAACAAATGGGACCTGTTGCACGACACGATTCCGACCGAGCGATGGGTTCGTTATCTGCGCCGTCAATTTCCGACGCTCTCCTACGCGCCGATTGCCTTCATCACCGGCCAGACGGGAAAGAACGTCAAAGCGCTGATGAATCATTCGTCGATGCTGTTCAAACAGGCCCGCGAGCGGGTGTCGACCGGACAGTTGAATCGTTTGTTGCGGAGCGCGATTGAAGCCCACCAACCGCCGCTGTATCAGAATCGCCGACCCAAAATCTATTACGCCACCCAAGTCGCCACCGAACCGCCGACGATCGTCGTGATGTGCAACGATCCGAAGGCGTTCTCCAACGATTACCAGCGTTACCTAATGAACGTGATGCGCGATCATCTGAAATTTGGCGAAGTGCCGATCAAGATGTACTTGCAAAAACGAGCGAGGAACGATGAAGAGGACGCGATCAATCGTTAGGCAGTGGGAGAGGCTTCCAGCCTGTCAATGCAGCAGGGGAAACCCTGGAGGGACCGTCGGGCTCTAGCCGACCGCTCTTGTGGGTACGATGGCCCTTCCGGGCTGTCGTCCGTAGGACTTTCCTCGACGACCTAGAAAGGACGTCGTACAAAGATCACAAAGTCGATGAAACGGAACGCCCCAGCAGTTCGATGGATCCTGTTCGCCTTGACCGGCTTCCTCCTGGCCGCCGTCTCGGGCCGTCTTTCCGTGCACACGGTCAATGACACGCCCAGCTACGTCGATTATCCGCTGGATTCGTTGACCGACGCGCTGCTTTCGATTCGCACGCCGGCCTATCCGATCGTCTTGTCCATTCTCAAAGCGACCGTCGGACTGTCCTGGGTTCCGCTGCTGCACGTGCTGCTGCACGCGACCGCGTCATGGGTGCTGGCCGAAGCCTTGATCGGCCGTGGCATGCCGCTGCGATCGGCAACGGCGGCGGCGGCTTGCGTGTTGGTCGGATGCACGGCGGCGGACCACATCAGCACCATCAGCACCGATGCGCCGGCGGCGTCGCTGGGCGTGATCACGGCCGCGTTTTTGATGAATGCGTCGCGCACGCGATCGACGCCCCAAGCGATCGCGTGCGCGGCTGTCGCGATTTTTGCCATCTTTGTTCGACCGGCCTACTTGTTTCTGATCCCCTGGATCGCGGTGGCCGGCTGGCTGCTGTCTCGTCATCACAAGCCCCACGACGCCGCGGAAACAAACCGGTCAACGCCCCCGCCATCGCCACTGCTGGGATTCAAAATCGCGCTATCGATCGCGGTGGTCGTCGTGGGCTGGATGTTTGTTCGAAAATGGGTGGTCGCCGATTTCGGTATCGCCCCGTTCGGTCATCAAAACCTATCCGCGGTCCTGGTTCAAACGGTCCCACCCCAGACGCTGAGGGATCTGCCCGGCGAGTCGGGGGAACTGGGACGAGCGGTCGCCGACGAATTGGAGAGGAAAGGGTTTCAATTGCCCAACCCAACCGGCGGCTCGCTGCCCACGTTGACGATCGAGCAGCAATGGGGCCAGATCAACTACGGCGTCGTTTGGCCGCTCGCCCGCGATCAATTCGCACAACGAGATGCGGTCGGCCCAGTCGCTCCGCAAGTCGCCGTTCACCGACGAATCGGTGCCTTCAATCGGGCGATTCTGGCTCAGTCACCGGGCGGCTACGTGCGCTGGTTGATGCTGGCGGTTCGTCGCAGCGTTTGGGGCACCGCGGCGAACATCGCGATGCATCCGATCTTTCTGGCGATGATCTTGATGGGAACGCTGGGGTTGTTGATCCAAGCGACCAGACAGCCGACACTCGGACCGATCATCGTCCCCGACGGTTGGAATGCATTGGCCGTCGTCGCGATCTCGTACATGATCTTCAGCGTCGGCTTTGTGATCTTGTCGAGCCCGCCGCTGGGACGCTTTGCCGATGCCGGCGCGATCTTTCTGCCGGGATTGATCGCCAGCGTGATTGCGGCGAATCTGCCAGCATCAAACGCCGACCATTGAGTGTGGCACACGCCGCTTGAGTCACCCTCCCTGGCAGGGAGGGTCGAGCGAAGCGACGGGAGGGTCGAGCGAAGCGCTACAACCCCACATTGACGCGGCAAAACTCCATGCACAGCGTTGCGGCGTTGAGCAGCATGTGAACGACGATCACGGGCACCAGACGGCCGGTTCGCTGGTACAAGAACCCCAATCCGACCGACAGGAAAAACAGCGGGATCGGCGCGGCGCCTTGGCCCAAGTGCATCGCCGCGAACAGCAAACTGGTGACGTAGATCGGCCAGGCTGTGGCGGGTTTCCAACTCGACAGGGGGTCGGAATCCGGCAGCGGGTCGGCGACCTGTTGCAGCCCGCCTTGCAGCAGCAAACGGAACTGAAACTCTTCGACGATCGGGGTCAAACACGCGGCGGAAAGAAACAGTGCCAGAAACGTCCGCGTCCCGCTCTCTTCGGCCAGCAAGTTCGTCACCGTGTGTTCGTATTGGACCAGTTGGGAAACCAACAGATTCAACAACAAAACGGGAGCGAGAATCCAGACGGTTGCAAACAGCCCGCGACGGACGTCCTGCCGATTCGGAATCAGGGTCAAATGCGCAAGGCTCGCCCCTTGAGTCAGACGCAAGAAAACCAAGGTGAACACGAAGGCGGAAAGGTTGGCGATGAAGTGGATCTGAACCTGTTTGACGAGCTTCGCCGCGCGAACGCCCGGGTCTTCACCCGGGTCTTCACCCGGGTCTTCACCCGGGTCTTCGCCCGGCGGCGCATCGACGGCTTGATCGACCACATCGGCCGCGGCCTGTGGCGCTTCGTCGGGCCCCGGTTGATCGGGCTGCTGTGATTGCTGCAACAGCGCCCCCACCAAGATCAGCAGGCCGAACATCAACACGAAATCAAAAACGGTCCAGCGTGGCCGGGGCTGGGGAAGCCGGGTGATCAGTTCGGATGAAACGTCGCCGCACAGATTTCGTTTGCCCTGTCCAAGGAACCACCGGATCCAGAGCACGCTGCCGGCAACCAGGAGCGTGAGCACGGTCAGCGAGATGGCGAAGAAGCCGATTTCAAAGGGGTTCACGCGCGGCATGGAGCGTTCATTCCGGTTCGTCGGGTTCGTCCTGCATCAGCCTTGCCGCGGCCAACGTGTAATCGTAGCCCGAGTACACGGTCAACAGGATCGATCCCCAGACCAATCCCAGCGTGGTGTAGTTCAGCCAGGACGGCGCGGTTGCGTATTGCAGAAAGATCAGCGAGGCGACGACCGCGGCGCACTGCAGCACCATTTTCCATTTCCCCAGCCAGCTGGCCGAAAAATCTTTGCCGCTGCCCTCGACCATGCCTCGTAAACTGGTCACCAACAACTCGCGACCGACGACCAGCGTGGCCATCCACGAGGCAACGGGTGTGTTGGCCACCCCGACCAGGGCGATGAAGGAGCCACAAATGATGATCTTGTCGACAAACGGGTCAAAGATTCGACCGAACTTCGTGACTTGGCCGTATTTGCGTGCCCAATAGCCGTCCATCCAATCGGTCGACGCGGCGATCAAAAAGACGACCGTGGCGGCCAGGAAATAGCCCGACGGGATCAGCGCCATCACGGCGATCGCCATGGCGAACCGAATGCTGGTCAACGCGTTCGGCACGTTGTAAATCGAACGCTTCCCGATCGAACGGAGCGGTTCGGGAGGCGATTCGGGAGGCACGGACTGCGGTGACGACGGCAAGGGCACTGCTTTTTGGGGATGATTCAGACGCGTCGGGGCTGCACAACGGACTGTCGACATGATGATCGTCTCTGGCCAACGAGGAAAGGGGCACGCGGGGTTTTCGCCCGGATGAGCCTGCAGAGCCCGCCTCCGTGCTGAAGCTGCGCGGGTCTCCCCTTTGCTGGCGATTCCCATGGTGCCCTTTCAATGCCTCGTTTTAAGGTGAACGGGACTTGCGGGCGGATCGTAAATCGATCGGGATCTGAGGAGTCAAGGGTGAGCCGCAGGCCGTCAGGCCTCGGGCAACACGCGATTGCCCGGCCGCTCACGCGTCGCGGCTCACTCAATCCGATCGCGGGAGGGATTCCGATTGCGGGAGTGATCACGCCGTTACGCGACATCTGCGATCGACAGCCCCCTGCCTCCTGATTTGGACACTGCACGCGGCCCGCAGCCGGGTTTTCCGATCCGCCTGCCGTCTTGGCGCTTTGCCGATCAACACTTCAATTACGCCCATGAGTATCGAAGCAATCGAACAGGCAATCCCCCACCGCCCGCCGATGCGTCTGATTGACGAAATCTGCGAACAGAGCGAGAAGTCAATTGTCTGCAAAAAAACGTTTTCCGCGGATGAATTTTTCGTCCAAGGCCACTTTCCGGGGCAACCGATCGTCCCCGGCGTGATCCAGTGCGAATGCTGTCTGCAGGCCGGCGCGGTGTTGCTGCACCAACAGATGGACGGCGCGGCGGGCAGCGTGCCGGTGGCGACCCGCATGGACAGCGTCAAATTCAAACGCATGATCCGCCCCGACGACAGCGTGGAGATTCACGTGACGCTGAACGACCAGCTCAGCAACGCCTTTTACCTGACCGGCAAAATGATGCTCAATGGAAAACTGGCGATGCGGTTAGATTTTGCCGTCAGCGTCAGCGTCCCCGAGTCGCCGGCGACGAACGGGGAGGCGGAGCGGTGAGCGATCAAGAGAACCAACCGGCCGTGATGGATTTTTTGCAGATGTCCGGAAAGACCTATTTGGTCCTCGGCGTCGCCAACAAAAAAAGCGTGGCGTACGCGATCGCACGGATCATCGAACAATCCGGCGGCAAGGTGATTTACGCCGTCCGCAGCCAAGCCCGCAAGGAAAGCACCGCGAAACTGCTGCGGGACCGCGACGTGCGGGTTTGCGATGTCGAACACCAAGACCAGATCGACGCGTTGGCGAACCAACTGGGCGACGAAGGTGTCTCTCTGGCGGGCATGGTGCACTCGATCGCGTTTGCCGACTATCCCGACGGCATTCAGCCCTTTCACGAAACGACGCGACAACAATTTTTGCAGGCGGTGGACATCTCCGCCTACTCACTGATCAACCTGTCCAACGCCTTGAAAGATCGCTTCAGCGCCGACGCGTCGGTCGTCACCATCGGGATCAGCACCACCCGCATGGCCAGTGAAAGCTATGGATTCATGGCGCCGATCAAGGCCGCGTTGGAATCGTCGCTGGCGTTCCTGACCAAATCGTTCAGCCGCTTTAGCCGCGTCCGGTTCAACGCCGTGGCCGCCGGCTTGCTCAAGACCAGTGCCTCGGCCGGTATTCCCGGCTACGTCGATTCTTACCTTTACGCCGAACAGGTCATCCCCCGTAAAGAGGCGGTGAAAACGGCAGAAGTTGCCCAGACGGCAGCATTCCTGTTGTCGCCGCGAAGTAGTGGGATCACGGCACAATCAGTGGTTGTCGACGCTGGCATGTCGATCAACTATTTTGACGCTTCCGTCGTCGGTGCCGTGACCGATTCCCAACTCGGCTGATTTCTTTCCCCCCTCTCGCGTCTCCTGTTTTCAATCGACATGTCCCGACAGATCTACATCAACGGCCAATTTCATGCCCCGGACGACGCGAAAATCAGCGTCTACGATCACGGTCTGCTCTACGGCGACGGCGTCTTTGAAGGCATGCGGATTTACGACAAAAAAGTGTTTCGCTTGGCCGAGCACCTGAAACGGCTCGACGAATCAGCCTGTGCGATCAATTTGCAGCTGCCGATTTCCCTGGAACAGCTCGCCGCCGACACCAACGAAACGGTCGCCAAGAACGAGATCGTCGATGGCTACATCCGCTTGATCGTCACCCGCGGGGCCGGCCCGCTGGGGCTGGACCCGTTCAAGTGCTCCGATCCACAAGTCATCATCATCGCCGACTCGATCACGCTGTATCCGGAGTCATACTACGAAAATGGTTTGGAATTGGTCACCGCCTCGACGATTCGAAACCATCCGGCGGCGCTCAGCCCGCGAATCAAGTCGCTCAACTACCTGAACAATATTTTGGCCAAGATGGAGGGGCTCAAAGCCGGCTGCATCGAAGCGTTGATGCTCAACCACAAAGGCGAAGTGGCCGAGTGCACCGGCGACAATCTGTTCGTGATCAAGAACGGCCGACTGAACACGCCGCCGATCGAAGCCGGCATCCTGGAAGGCGTCACCCGCAACGCCGTGTTGGAACTGGCCCGCGAAGCAGGCATCGAAACCACCGAACTGCCGATGACGCGACACGACATCTACGTCGCCGATGAGTGTTTTCTGACCGGCAGCGCGGCGGAAGTGATTCCCGCGGTGACGCTCGACGGACGCAAAATCGGCGACGGCAAGGTCGGCCCGATTACCCAGCAGCTCAACAAGGCGTTCCGCGAACTCGTGCGGCGCTAAGCCGCCTCGCCGAGACCGTTGCCCTGTTGTTTGTTCGCGGTAGGGCGCGAGCCCTTCGGTCTGTCACGGTGTTTTTGAAACGCAACCGGACGGCTCGCGGGCTGTCGATTCAGTGGAAATGGGTCGAGGCAATGCTGAGCCGCTGGCCGTAAGGCCAATACCGCTAAATCGAGATTCGACTTACCCCAAAATGGCTCCCCTCTCCCCCGAACAAGCCTCTTCGTTGATTCTGATTGATCATGGGCACCGAGTGATTTTAGAATGCCAATATGTTGCAATGACGAGAGGCTTGTTTGGGGGAGAGGGGCTGGGGGTGAGGGGGAATCCACATGACGAAACGACGATGCAATCACAAGGTCACCGAGTTTGTTCGTGATCAGCGCGGCCGAGCGAATGAATTCGAAAACTCGGTTTAGCAGATGATGAGCAATCGTGGTTGCGCCGGAGAAAAGTTTGGACGTGAGTATCCGATGGGGCGATACTCTGCTGATTTCTGCTGTGTCGCCATGTCCAACCGGGGTTCGAGAGCATATCGTCGCCGCAATCCAGCAACGGCGCACAGTATAAATTCCCACTTATCCCCCTCACCCCCAGCCCCTCTCCCCCGATTCCTGACTCGCTTAGGCTCGCCAGGAATCGGGGGAGAGGGGAGCCAGGGTGATTCATGTTCCCTTCTCGATTTAGCGGTATTGGCCGTAAGGCCTCGAGCGGGCACCTGGATGCCCGGCCGCTTACGCGTCGCGGCTCACTCAACCGACAGCCCGCTCGCGCCGTTCCGCTAACCCTTCGGCGTCAAAGCAGGACGCATTGCCCGTTTCCCCTCAATCGCCGGGCTGTGATCAATTCGAGCACCCTGAACAGTCGATCCATGTTTGTGCAGCAGGAGCTGACTCGGAGTGCGTGGGGCAGGCCGGGTCAAAACACTGCCAGCAGCAAGTCGAGCGACCTGGGTTTTCTCGAAGTGCCAGCCCGAGTGGCTGGTGCCTTGGGGCAGAAAACCCGGGTCGTCTCGCATGCGCCGAACTCGCCCAAAAAGGCATTTCCGCGCGAAAACGCTCCAAAAACAGTCCGCCCGATTTGACTTTTCGGTCGATTTGAGCGTTAATTAGGGCAATCGGTTGTACAAAACTGATCCCCCACCCACCTAAGCCCCCTATCTTGGGCATGCCTCCACAGACGAGGCATCGAAATTTCCTCGGAGACAATGCATGAAACGGTTCGCAATTCTATTTGGTTGTCTCGCTCTTCTGGCCAGCCCCGCGTTGGCGACGAGCGAATTCAGCAAGCAATGGAAAAACAAATACTTGAGCGGCGATGATGTCGACGAGGCCTTCGTCAAAAAAGCTCGTAAGCACGGTTGCTACATCTGCCACGTCAACAAAGAAGACAAGAAAAAGGTCCGCAACGAGTACGGCAAGGCCATCCACGAGTTCCTGAAGGCGGAAGATTTCCCCAAGGACTGGGTCAAAGAGAACCCCGAAGAAGCTCAAAAGAAGATCTACGCCGGTTTGGAAAAAGCCGGTGAAAAGAAGAGCAAAGACGGCAAGACCTTTGCCGAGAAGATCAAGAACGGCGAAGTCCCCGCGACCGATTCTGGCAAAGAGTAGTCGTCGATCCGACTGCCGAGTGAACCCACAAAAACGCTTGCAGCACCGCGGTGCGGCAAGCGTTTTTTTACGAATTGTCACAATCTTTCCTCGATTCCCTTCCCCACAAATCCCTCCCCCACAAAAGAGTCTTTGCAAATGCGTTCCTTCGTCTGTTCCGTTGCCGTTGCCGTCGTCTGCCTGGCCGGCCCCCACGCCGCCCCCGCCGAATCACCCTCCTCGGAAGACGGATTCGTCAAAATTTTTGACGGGGAATCGCTGGAAGGTTGGAAGCTGGCAGAGGAAAACACCGATGCCTGGCAGGTCGAAGAGGGAAAGCTGGTTTGTCGTGGCGAGCGTTGCCACGCGTTCTACGTCGGGCCGCTGGCGCCGATGAAAGATTTTCATTTCAAGGCCGAAGTCATGACGACGCCGGGCAGCAACGCCGGCATCTATTTCCACACCAAGTACCAACCGAGCGGCTGGCCGAAGCATGGCTATGAATGCCAGGTCAACGTGTCGCACAAAGACCCCAAAAAGACGAGTAGCTTATACGCGGTCGAAAACGTCTCGGCCGATGATCTGGCCGCCAACGGGATCCAAGACAACCAGTGGTACACCCAAGAAATCATCGTGACCGGTCGCCGGATCCAACTGATCGTCAACGGAAAAACGATGGTCGACTACACCGAACCGGAAGACAAACAAGCGTTCGACAAGAATTTCGAACGCCGCTTGGGTGAAGGCACGATCGCGCTGCAAGCCCACGACCCCAAAAGCGTTTGCTATTTCCGCAATCTGCGGGTCAAACCGCTGTAGCCGTTCGCTGCCGCATCAGTCGTCCGCCGATCGGTAGAACTCATGCGTCACGCTTCCACAGGGTGTGATTTGTTAGCGGCAGGGCGCGAGCCCTCCGGTCTTTCACGGCGTTTTGAAACGCGCCCGGACGGCTCGCAGGCTGTCGATTGAGTCGGGATCTGCTGAGTCAATGGTGAGCCGCTGGCCGTAAGGCCTCGGGCAGCGTCGCAGTGCCCGGCCGCTTACGCGGCGCGCGGCTCACAAAATCGACAGCCCGCTCGCGCCGTTCCGCTAACACCTGCAGCCATCCGTGACGCGCCACCTGACCGACAGGTCTGCGTCCTGCGTCACATCCGCATGCCACAAATCATCGGCGGTTCGAGCAGCGATAGACGGGTGCCGCCGTACAAGCGGTGATCCCACTGCCCGGGCGGCAGTTTGGATTCGTCGTAATGCTTGTCCGTTTCGGCGACGATCAGACTGCCCGGCGGGGAGTGGTTCGTTGCCAAACGGATCAGCCCCTGCAGCGACTCGGCGGCGGTTTCCCACATCGCGTAGGGTGGGCACAGGTAAACAATCCGCGGGGTATCGTCCAGCGGGGCATCTGGACTGGCCGGCCCCAACAGACTGCTGCCCAAACGGAACGCGTCGCCGTAGAGAATGTTGATCTTGTTCGCCACACCCAACGTCTCGGCGGTCGATTCTAGAAAAGCGTGGGCCCGCCGGTTCTTTTCGATCGCGATGGCCGACGACGCGCCGCGGCTGAGCGATTCAAAGGCGACCGCTCCGGTGCCGGCGAACAAATCGAACGTTTTCGTCCCCTTGATGCGGGGTCCGATGATGTTGAACAAACTTTCGCGCACGCTGTCCTTCATCGGCCGCGTGAATTCCGCACCGTGGTAAACCACCGTCCGGCCACGCATCGACCCGCCGATAATCCGCAACTTTTGCGGACGCCGTTTTTGCGGTTTCTTCGGTGTGGACGGTGGATCTTTCGATTCGAGAGATCCGGTTCGCGGTCGACGCGGCTTGCGGGAGCGGTTCATCTGGGGAAGTATACGCGGACAGCAATTTTTCGCGATCCCCGCTGGCGCCGACTCGGCCCGGCCGGACGAGTCGGCGGCCGCTCAAAAACCGAAACGCGGCTCGCTGCGTAGTGCTGCTGAACTCCTTCGTTCCCACCGCAGGTTTCTAGAACTCCATGATTGTCCGCAGCCCACTCAAAACACTCGTCCCCGTTTTCCTCGTCGCGGCGTTGTCGCTCGGTCCGGGCCAGGATTCACGCGGGCAAGAACAGGATGCCGATGCGCCGGCGCAAGCAGGCCCACCGGCTGAAATGCCGGCTGCGACAACGTCCGACTCGGCGACGGTGGACCACAGCGGACACGACCATGCCGCCCACGCGGCGGACCTCCAGGCCGCCGATTCCACGACCGACTCGCCCGACATGGCGGCCGAAACGGAGGCGATCATCAAGGAATTCAAAGAGAAAGCTCCGCCGGAGTTTTACGAACAAGGGATGGCGGCCACGGACGAATTTAATGACGTCTCGCAGCAGTTCAAAGACAAGGTGTTGCAGATGCGGCGCCAGTACATCTTGTTCGTCAACGGATTCAACGACGATCGCCAAGCCTACCTGACGCTGCGCAACGAAAGTCGCACGCTGATGAACCAGGCCTATCGCAAAGCACTCGACCTGATCGACTTCTTCCCACACCCGGTGGCCATGCGATACGTCGTGACGGTCCTGGAACAGCGGTTCAAACACGACGTGTACGACCTCGAAACGGTCGAAGGTGCGGCGAAACTGCTCGATTACGGGATCCGACTCCGCTACGTCGCGCTGACCGCTGCACGTGCCGCGATGTGCTCCGGCGATTTCCCACTCGCCGAAAGCCTCTACAAGAACCTTCAGGAAGATGAACTCGAAGACAAGGACAGGGCCTTGATGGTTCAATTTGAGGCCATCAAAAAACAGCACGAGACCGAGCGAGAACTGTTGAGCAACGATCCCGATGACCTGCCCCAAGTCCGCTTCAAAACGACGCGTGGCGAAATCGTTGCCGACCTGTTCATTCACGAAGCCCCCTCAACGGTCGCACACTTCATCGAATTGGTCGAATCGGGCTTCTATGACGGATTGGATTTCTTTCAAGTCGTCGACGGACTGCTGGCGTTGACCGGCGACCCGCTCGGCGACGGCAGCTCACGACCGGATCATTTCATCGCCGATGAACATGGTCGCGACGTCGTTCGGATGCCCCTGGCCGGCTCCCTGGTGATGGCGAAATTGCCGGGCCCCAACAAAGATTTTATTCCCAACACGGCGGGCACCCAATTCGCGATGCTGTTCTTGCCCTTGCCGTCGGTCAGCGACCAGCAAACGGTGTTCGGCAGAATCACCAAGGGGATGGACGTCTTGGGTGCCTTGCGGAGAGTGGACCCGCACAAAGAAAAAAAGAAAGGCGCCGTGATCATGCCGCCCGACCGAATCATCGAGGCCGAAATTCTGAATCGCCCCGACACGCTGCCTGAAGTCATCTACGCCGATCCCTTTGCGCCCCAGCCCTGATCGAAGCGCGGCCAATGCCATCCCAGCGGGACGCGTGACGGGCTGTTGATTGATTCGGGATCTGCGGAGTCAATGGTGAGCCGCTGGCCGTATGGCCTCGGGCGGGCGCCGAAATGCCGGGCCGCTTACGCGTCGCGGCTCACTCAATCGACAGCCCGTTTAGCGACCGGCGCATGCCGATCCCCCCAGCCGCCACCGGCTGACGCCTCTCATCGGGATCATTAAGCTATACCGCAGCGCTCCCCCACCCGCTTCCACGTTCGATCCCGTAACCGCGATGTCTCAGCAAACCGACCCGATGTCACGCGCCGCATTTGATGGACAAGCCCCGGCGCTGATCGACCGGGTCGTCAACCTGATGGATCCGGACGGAGACGTGATTCTGAACATGCCACGCGAGCAAGCGTGCGCCGCCGTCGCCAGTGGCGATGCCGAAGCGGTTCGTCGCATCCGCGGCCAGTTCGCGATCTGCCAGCAAGAGGGGAAAACGATCCGGATGGCACGGTCGATCGGACGACCGATGCGATACTTTTTGGCCAAACGAGCCGAAGGGCCGGCGTTGGTCATTGCCGAGCGGATGAGTCAGATTCTGGATCAGTTGAACATCGAAGGTCTAGCCGATCAATTCCATCCCTCCTACACGCGGATGGTGCCGGCGCATTATCTGCTCGAACTGCAACTGGTCGGTTGCCCTGATCCGAATCCACAACTGACGCGTTATTTTGCCCCCGAACGCAATCGATTGCCGGCCGACATCGACGCCATCGGCGCCGCGTACATCGAACGCCTGGCCGAAGTCATCGATCAGTATCTGATCACGATCCCGGATCAGGAACCGATCGGAGTGATGTTCAGCGGCGGGATCGACAGCGGTTCGATTCTCGTGCTGGTCGACTACTTACTCCGCCGACGCGGCCATTCGCCGTCACGCCTGAAAGCGTTCGCGTTGTCCCTGGAAGGCCGCTCGCAAGACGTCGAACAAGCGCGCGAATTCCTCAAGGCGATCGACCTGGAAATGTTACTCGAACCGATCGAGGTCCCGCTGGCGGACGTCCGCTGGCAGGACGCCGTCGCAGCGATCGAAGACTACAAACCGCTGGACGTCCAGTCGGCGACGATGGGCTACGCACTGCTCCGCGAGATTCGTCGACGCTATCCGGATTGGAACTACTTGATCGATGGTGACGGCGGCGATGAAAACTTGAAAGACTATCCGATCGAAGACAACCCGGAACTGACGATCCGCAGCGTGCTGGGCAATCGGATGCTGTATCAGGAAGGCTGGGGTGTCGACGCGGTCAAACATTCGCTGGTCTACAGCGGCGGGCAAAGTCGCGGGCACAGTCGCACCAGCGCGCCGGCCGCCGCATTCGGTTTCAAAGGATTCAGCCCCTACGCGGTCCCCGACGTGATCGAAATCGCCGAGGCGGTCCCGTTCGTTGCGCTAACGGATTGGGACCATCAAAAACTCTACGCGCTCAAGGGAGACATCGTCGCCGCCGGCATTCGGCAGGTGACCGGCGTCGAGATGCCGGTGTTTCAAAAACGCCGCTTCCAACACGGCGCCGCCGATCCGCAAACGTTCGAGCGGCTGTTCCCCAAAAACGAACAAACCTACCGCGATGAATTCGCCCGAATGATCCGAACCAAGACCCCGACCGAGTCCCATTAACCGAGACCCCAATCACCCCAAACCCCCTCGTCAACCAAAAAGGTGTCGGACACCTTTTTTACTCGATCATCGCCAGTGCTTCGTCGCCGGTCGTGATCTGGCCATCGAGTTGGGCGTCCCGGGCGGCTTGCAACCAGCCGCGAAAATGGGGGCCGGGCGGATGGCCGGCGGCGCGGAGCATGTCGCCGGTTAACAACGGCTGGGGGTTGAGTTGGTCTTCGGGCCAGGCGAGTGCCTTGCGACACAGGTCGACTCCGGCTTGTGGCAATTCCTTGGCGCAGGTGATCGCCGCGGCGACGTGAAAAACACAATCGACGTCCCGATCCACCAGCGTCGGTTGCACGACCGACCACTTCTGCTGATGGGCGTCGGCGATGATCGGCCAGCGTTTCGCCGCTGCGGTGATCCGGCGTGTTTCTTCGCGGGAAAGCCGCCACGGGTGCGAAATCCGTTTGACGAGCGTTCCGATCGGCGCGGCCGTGGGGTTTTCAGCGATCACGTACAAGATCAACGCCATCGTGGATTCGAAATCCAACGACTGGCGATGTCCCAGGTAATTGACCAACGACGACTGCTCGGCCAATCGCAGTTCGGGCAGGATCAGCCGGTCCAGCCCGCACTCGATCAACAGTTCCAAACCGCGCGGCGCATGGATCGAAACCACCATTCGCCGCATCTCCGCACCGATCCGTTCGGCGCTGACCACCGCCAGCTCACCGGCCCGGTGGACGATCTCCGCTTTCGTCGCCGCATCGAGTTCGAAACCGAGTGTGGTCGCGAATCGAACCGCCCGCAGCATCCGCAATTTATCTTCTTCGAAGCGTTGGTCGGCGGCACCGATCGTTCGCAACCGCCGCGCCGCCAGATCGACTTGGCCGCCGACGTAGTCGATCACTTTTTCTTCGGCGGGATCGAAGAACAGCCCGTTGATCGTAAAATCGCGGCGCAAGGCGTCGTGCTTGGCGTCACCGTAATGGACCTTGTCGGGACGCCGGCCGTCGCTGTACTCGCCGTCGCTGCGAAACGTCGCGACTTCGGTCGGGTGCACGTGTTCACGGTTGGGCGGCGAGTCTTGGGGGCGTTTTTCTGGCAACACCCCGATCACGCCGAACGACGCACCGAAAGCGAGCGTCTTGCGTTTTCCAAAGATTTCGCGGACGCGGTCGGGTGTTGCGTCGGTGGCGACGTCGAAGTCCTTGGGTTCACGCCCCAGCAGCGCGTCGCGGACACATCCGCCGGCAAAATATGCGACGTGGCCGCGCTCATGCAACCGCGCACAGATCCGAGTCGCCTCGGCAAACGACGCACGCGTTTCCAGAGAGTGATCGCTGTTGGAATCAAACAGGGGACCGATTTTCGTCAATGCTTTGCCGTGGAAGGGGGATGTTTCTCTCAATGGGGCGGATCACGATTGTCGATTTCTCCGCGTTCGGTTACAAGCTGGGCTATGAACTCTCCTCCGATCAAGCCGAGAACGCGCCGCAAACGAGGCGTCGTCGCCGTCGTCTTTCGTGACGCCAAACTGCTGATCATCCGTCGCGCGTTGACCGTGACCGCCCCCGGCAAGCTGTGTTTGCCCGGCGGAGGGATCGAACAAGGAGAAACCGAAGCCGAGGCCCTGGTTCGCGAAATGCAGGAAGAACTGGCCATTGACGTCACTCCGGCCGGTCTATGCTACCGCAGCGTGACCTCGTGGGGCACCAACCTGGCCTGGTGGCACGCGCATTTAGAGGACGATCACCATCCGATCGCCAACCCGGACGAGGTTGCCGATGTGTTTTGGATGAGCCGTCAAGACGTCCGAAATGCCGACGACGTGCTGCCCAGTCTGCCGCCGTTCCTGACGGCCTGGGAACAGGGCGAAATCGATCTGAATTGCGAGTGGCGCTAGCGGGCAATGCGACCCACGTTGACACCAAACGGGGTGTCTTTTGTTAGCGGCAGGGCGCGAGCCCTCCGGTCGTTCAAGGTGTTTTTGAACCGCAACCGGACGGCTCGCGGGCTGTCGATTTGGTCGGGATCTGCTGTTTCAATGGTGAGCCGCTGGCCGTAAGGCCTCGGGCAGCGTCGCAGTGCCCGGCCGCTTACGCGTCGCGGCTCACAAAAACGACAGCCCGCTCGCGCCGTTCCGCTAACGCCTTCTATGCCAAATCAGCTGGCATTTCGCTAACGCCCCTCGGCCAACGCTACAACCACAAACAATCGATCGATCCGGCGACCAATAACAACACGCTGATCGCAACGTTGGCATGAAAAAACGCCTCATTGACACGGTTCAGATCGTTCGGACGCACCAGCGTGTGCTGTCGCACCACCAACGCGGCGATGCAAACCAGCGTGATCCAGTACAGCCAGCCGAATCCGACGTTCGGGGCCAACCCGGGCATCAGCGCCAGCAAGACCAACATCACCGCGTGTGATCCGGCCGCGATTCGAAACGCTCCGGCCACCCCGAATCGACTCGGCACACTGTGGAGCCCGGCGTCGGCATCAAACGCCTGATCCTGGCACGCGTAAATGATGTCGAACCCCGTCACCCACGCGGCCACCGCGGCGGCAAGCAACAACGGTGCGACCAGATCGCTCGGCCAGGCAAACACCACCGGTCCGCGTATCGCGACCCAGGCGCAGATCGGTGACAGACTGAGCGCCACGCCCAGCCACAAATGCGCCGCGCTGGTGAACCGTTTGGCCAGCGAATACCCCAGCAAGAACAACAGCACCGGGACCGACGCCGCGAGCGGAATCCAATTGGGCAAGAACAGCGCGGTCGAGGCGACAAACAACGCCCCGCAACCCACGGTGAACAACAGCACCGCCCTGCGCGAGAGTACGCCGGCGGGAAGGTGACGCCCTTTCGTGCGGGGGTTTTCCGCATCAATCTTGTGATCGACCAATCGGTTGAATGCCATTGCCGCGCTGCGGGCCGCGACCATGCAAAGCAAAACGCCCAGCAGATCGCGGAAACGCACGCTCACGGATCCCCCGCCCGGCAACGGCGTCGCGATCGCCATCACCGTCGCCAAGGCCGCAAACGGCAGTGCAAACAACGTATGACTGAATCGAATCAGCCCCAGCCAATCGGCTAATCTGCCGCCGCCGGCACCGCTGCCTCTGGGCCTCTCGCCGCCTGAACTCACACCACCTGATGTCATGATCCGTCCTTCCACCGTTGGATCAATCGGTTGTCCAATGCCAGTTGATCCAAGATCCGGCTGACGACAAAATCCACCAACGAATCGAGCGAGTCGACGTCGTGATACCACCCCGGCATCGCCGGCAAGATCACGCCTCCGGCCAACGCGATTTTGTGCATGTTCTCCAACTGCAACGCACTGACCGGTGTTTCCCGGGGCACGACGACCAATTTGCGATGCTCCTTCAAGTGGACTTCGGCGGCCCGCTGAATCAAGTTGCTCGCCGCCGCGCGAGCGATCCCACTGAGCGTGCTGCCGCTGCACGGACAGACGACCATCGCGCTGGTGCGGAACGAACCGCTGGCGATCGGGGTCATGTAGTCGTCGTGTTGGTGATAGTGAAACCGCTGGGCCAAGCTGCTCTCCCAATCCGTTTGCTGGACCAAACTGCGATGCCGATCGGTTGACCAGGGCGGGATGTAGGAAACCAGCTGGGGCAAATCCAAACCGCGCAGATTGATCGCCAAGCCCGTTTCTTGCTTGATCACCGCCGCGCCGCTGGGGCTGATCGTCAAATGGACGTCGATCTCGGCTTGGGCCAGCGTTTGCAGCAAACGGATCGCATACATCGCCCCGCTGGCACCGGTGATCCCGATCACCAGCGGATCGATCCGCGCGGCCGGAGTTTCCGCGGCACTCATTGGGGATCCCCACCTGGGCCGGCATTCGCAACAGGCTTGGTGCCCTCGTAGATCGTGCAGACCCCAAACGTCAGCGGGGTGAATTTGACATCCGTCAATCCGGCCGCCCCCATCCGATCGGCCAATGCTGCCCGTCCGGAAAGCGGGCTGACCGAATCGGGCAGATACGAGTAAGCCGACTTGTTATTGCGGGCGAACCATTGCCCGACCCGGGGCAAAAATGTGCTTGAAATAAAAGTTGTAGGTTTGCCGCAGCCCCCGGCAGCGTCGGCTTGGGAGAATTTCCAACACCATCACTTGCCCGCCTGCCCGGCACACCCGCGTCCATCTCGCGCAAGCCTCGATCGGTGTCGGCGACGTTTCGCAAACCGAAGGCCACGGTGACACATTGGAACCGGTTGGACGCGAAGGGCAATTGCTGGGAATCGGCTTCGAGAAAATCGATCGATTCCGAAGGCGAACCGACGACGCGTTTTTGCCGAGCGATTTCCAACATCGCGTAACAAAAATCGCTGCCCACGACTTCGACACCCTGGGGGGCCGCGTCGGCGATCGCGATCGCCAGATCGCCCGTCCCGGTGCACACATCCAGCGCCGGCACGCCGGGAACCAGACGCAAGCGTTTGACCGCTTGGCTGCGCCAGTATTTGTCAATATTCAGCGACAACAATTGGTTCATCAGGTCGTAGCGGGGAGCGATCTGGCGAAACATCTCGCGCACCCGAGCATTGCTCTTGTCCAATTCCCCGGCCGTTTCGTTGGGGGGCGTGTCGACGGTGGGTGGCGCTGGTTCGGTCACGTTGGCGGTCATGGAAGGGGATCGATCGATTGGCTGGGGGCGTGGTCACGGCTCGATTCTATGGGTAGCGAATCTCGTCAAACGCCCTGACGACGAGCTACCGGTACCGGCGGCCGCAAAAACCGTCCTTAGGTTCTGGCATGACGGTCGCGGTTTGGGAAGGACACAATAGAGAACCGCAAAAACGGGAACGGTCCAAAACAGGCCGTGGGCCGTCGCGTCGGTTTCGGCCCCACGGTGCTGGTACGCGGCTCGACATCTGCTAACTTTTTCGCCATGCGGACACTTTTTTTTGACATCGATGGGACCCTGCTC